>CALYPF010000030.1 GCA_945271245.1 uncultured Enterobacteriaceae bacterium
TTAGACCGTTGGTGGTGACGGTAAGTGGATCACTTTTTACCCGTTGTTGACACATAGCCAGCAGCCAGGGGAAATCGATCTGCTCCAGGTTACGAAAATGAATCACCACCAAACTTTCGTCCAGTGAGGGGATCGCCCGGGCTGCGAAGGGATTTGACGTATCGACGGTGGGCACGCGCTGGAAATTAATGTGCGTGCGCGAAAACTGAGGGGTAATGTAGTTAATATAGTCTTCCATTGAACGCACGACCGAGTCCATCACGGCCTCGCGGGAATGACCGCGCTCGCTCATATCCCGCACCAGTTTTTGTATCCACTCTAGGTTTACAATAGGCACTACGCCGACCAACAAATCTACGTGCTGCGCCACGTCTATCTGCGGCGTGACCACCCCGCCGTGTAGACCTTCGTAAAACAGGATGTCCGTGTCCGCAGGCAGCGGCTGCCAGGGGGTAAATGTACCGGGAACCTGATTCCAGGGCACCGCCTCGTCGTAGGTGTGTAAATATTTCCGGGATTCCCCGTGGCCGCTGCGCCCGTATTCCATAAAGGTGTTTTCCAGCAGGGAAAAATCGTTCGCATCGGGGCCAAAATAGCTGATATGGCGGCCTAAGTCGCGGGCCTTACGGATTTCCTGGTCCATTTCCGGGCGGGTGTATCGATGAAAACTATCGCCTTCGACTTCCGCCGCGCGTAATCCGAGCTGGGCAAAAATTTTACGAAACGCGAGGCTGGTTGTGGTGGTACCAGCGCCGCTGGAGCCGGTTACGGCAATAATGGGATATCTGGAGGACATAGCGTCATGACTCCTGCCTGGCTAAGGCGCGAATGCGCTGCGTTTACGGGCAGTATAGACGCCAGGCGCGCGGCGTTAAGATAAGTTTTTCTGAGACATGATGTTACCCACGAAATTGCGTACGCGGCATGATATTGACTGTTTCATGTAATTCAGACCAAACAATGAGCGCCTCGCCGCACTGGAGCTGGCGCTTAACGTCTGCGGTTTTTTGCTCCAGCGTGAGCTCCTGTTCGCCATAATCCGTTCCTTCGCGCAGAACAAAAGCCTCAATCAGACTGTCCAGCGTTTCCGGCGCGATATCTTGCCAGGGAATTATCATACTTCGTGTTCCAAATAGCGCGCTAGCCAGGCGGGGATACGCTCTTCCAGCCACATCTGCGGTCTGCGCAGTGTACCGCTGACAAAGCCGACGTGGCCGCCGTGCTCGGTAAGTTGATATTCAATATTAGCAGGCAATTGTGTGATATCGGGAATGACCTGGTTATCCATGAAAGGATCGTCCTTCGCATGGATGATGAGCGTAGGTGCGGTGATTTTTGGCAGCATTGGCAGTGCGCTGCACTGGCGATAGTAATCCAGCGCATCCTGGAAACCGTGGATTTTCGCGGTAATGAGATCGTCAAATTCACGGATGCGACGGATGCGGCGCAGTTGGGGAAGTTCCACCGGCAGAGAGCCCGGCCAGGTCTGAAGTTTCCGGCGCGCGTTGCCTTTTAATAAATTTAGCAAATAGCGTTGATAGAACCGGGAAAACCCTTTTTCCATATGGTGGCAGCACGGCTCCAGCATGAGCGGTGCGGAAACGATCGCACTGGCTTTCAGGCGGCACGCCTCGCCCTGGCGCGCCAGCAGGCAGGCCAGCATATTACCACCAAGCGAAAAGCCTACGGCAGCGGTAGGCGCTTCGCCGTAGCGCATTGAGAGCCAGTGCAGGAAATAGGAGGCATCTTCCGTTTCGCCTGAATGATAGATGCGCTGTTTACGGTTTGGCACGCCGCTACAGCCGCGGAAATGCATCACTACGCCCAGCCAGCCGCGCTGCGCGGCGGCATGAATGAGCCCGTGCGCGTAAGGGCTATGCAGGCTGCCTTCAAGACCGTGAAATACCACCAGGCGCGGCTTGTGGGTGGCCTGAGCCGGATCTTCGCTCCACGCCAGGTCAACAAAGTCTCCGTCCGGCATATCGAGACGCTGCCAGTGCGGTTTAAACGCCAGTTTGCGCCGTATCAGGCGCGGCAGCATAGTTTGAAGATGGGGATTGCCTGCGCCTGACATCGGAGTAAACGTTTGGGTGTGAAACTGCGGCATTGTCAGTTCCACCGGTGTGATATCTGCCATAGTGATTGAGTTATTCAATAAAAACGCGCCCTACTATACCTTGTGATGCGCATCATGTTTATGCCTTTACTGTGTTTACCGCATGCTGTGACGCCTGAGCCACTATTTTAATGGCTGCAGGAGCAAGCATTTGCATTACGGTATTCGCCTATTGCGTGAGGTGAGAGCCACGTTGCGAAGCGTCATCCTGGCCCCCTTTGCGGCGCATTTTCTGAGTCTCAGTGTCTTGCCCTGCCAATAATGTTTCACGCCGATGGTAAATAGGATGAAAATTTTGCTGCTTCTTGTAAACGGTCACTCGACGCGAGCGGGGCAATGCCACTGCCGCTAATTCCGGGAGCTTATCCCGACATTTTGTCTCAGATTATGCCCGGCACCGCCAACAGCGGCGGGTTTAACGATCGCGCGGTCCTTTTCCTGCCGGACTAGGTGCGAGGTATTTTTCAATTCTGGCCCTGCGCGTTATGGCCCGCTTTGACGTGGAGCAATACAGCGGCCAGGCACGCTGGCGACCCGATGCCAGCCGTAAAATCCCTGGCGCAGGGCGGGCGTTGGAATTGGTGCATTCGCTTATCGGTGATGACTTAATCATCCGTTGCTTTATAGACTACGCTTTCCCCGCGGCAGTGGCGGTTTCAATGTGGTTATCGATAATGTGAGTTTGGGCGTTAATCTGAACGGCATGGGTAAAGTGACGTTGACGCGCTGTCTGGGGGTTAGCGGTTTGCCGCACCAACGGATGCAGTTCATCATTAAGCAGTGCTTCCTTAAAAAACAGTACAGCGCAATCCGTTTTGAAGCCGTGCATCATGACGATATTATGACTCTGAAACATATAGCGCGGTACGCTCCTCTTTATACCTTTTTCCAGAGGATGGCCGCATCGCCCCGCACGCAGGCCAATAGAAGCCTGTTTCCAGGCCCATGGGTTTCTCAGACAGCACCTAATAATCTCGCTCATGCTGTTACCCACGGCGTGGAGGAGTGGCCTGTAAACTTATCGGCAAAACCAGGGTTTGCGGGTAGAGGCGGAAAACCGTTTTAAAGCATTAAAGGCTAATTCCCCAATGCGTTTACAGGCGCGGGCTGGCAGCAAGGTAAACGTATCCGGTAGCGCTGCCGGGTATTATTGCGTCTGCGCGCAGAGCGGGCGGCGGATAATAAAACGAGAAGGTAGCAAACGCGGCGGGGCACACCGGGCGCCCCGCCGCGTGGCGCTAAAGAAACCCATCGGATTTGAGTAATTTTTCCAGCGTGCTGATTTCACTACTGAATTCAGTTTCATCGTTTTCCAGTAACTGCGCGTGTTTCTGGCGGAATGCAGAGCGCAGCGCCTGAAGAATCGCGAGGCTGTTTTCCTGATGCTGCTCCCCTGCACGGCGTTCCTCAAGCTGGTGCGAAAGACGCTGGCTTTTAATTACAATATCTTCTAACGCAGGCAGATAACGGCGCAGAAATTGGGTGGCAGGCTCCTCATCGCGAGGGTCGGTTTGCATACACTGCTGTATGAGCCTGGCATAGCGGAGAATGATAGCGACTTCGCGCGCTATGGCTTCCGGGCGCAGATTTAAGGCTTCCAGACGCAGGATTTCAGCCTCGAACGGGGCGATTTGATCGGGCGCCGGTGGCGTTGGTAATGAGGCCGCCGTTTGGCGCTGCGGTTGCGGCGCCGTTGCGCGAAACCCCGGCGAATTTTGCAGGCCTGCCTCTACATTTTTACGATAAATAATATAACCGATGAGTATGCCCACGAAGAGAAACAGGTAGCCCACGCTATCGGAGAAGGAGTAGGCGCTCAGGTAATAAATGATCGCGATAATCCACAATAGGGCATACAGGATAAACATTTTGCTCAGCGAGCGTCGGCGATTAAATACATGGGCCAGCATGGCACCCGCGCCGGCCCAAAAAGGCAGCGCCAGCGTATCGCCAAACGGGAGCCACAGCAGGCCGGTTATGCATCCTGCTAAAAATGCGGCTCTGTCTTCCAGCAGCGTGCGGGCCAGCGTTATGCCTGCTATCCAGCAATATATCAACACCACGCCATCCAGTAAGTCATCTACCACCGCCAGCACGGTTAAGTGGTCCGCCAGCGGCAGGAACTTTTGTTGGAAGGCATCGGCTAATACCAGCATAACGAAAACGATGGCACCGCGTAGCCATCTGTTTTCGCTAAGTTTTTTCTGTTGTGGTAGGGCGCTATTGTTCATTTTTCCTATCCTTGATGGCGCTCTGTGCCGGCGCGTTGAATCAAGCATTATTAACTTTCAGCGGCATTGCGCCAGAGGAATCCATCGGTCTTGAGCAATTTTTCCAGTGTGCTGACTTCGGTATTGAATTCGGTTTCATCGTTTTCCAGTCGTTGCGCATGTTTTTGGCGAAAAGCCGAGTGCAGAGCCTGCAAAATACGCAGGCTTTGTTTTTGAACCTTCTGATCGGTGCCGTGTTTTGCAAGCTGTTGAGATAACGACTGCGCTTTAGAGATAATTTCCTCAACCGCTGGCAGGTAGCGCTGTAAAAATCGGGTGGCCGGCTCCACGTCGCGCGGATCGGTTTGCATACACTGCCGGATAAGTCGGGCGTATTTAATAATCCCGGCCAGCTCGCGCTGTACATCGGGGGAGAAGCCCTTTCTTTTTTCAAGCTGCAGCATATTTCATCAAACGGCAGCGGCGCTGCTTCATTTTCGGACTTGCGTTTAGCCGCACGGTTTGTGACCCGAGCCGTGGGTTCTGCAGGCTGCGTGCGCTTAATTTTGCTCAATCAGCCGCTGAACTTCATTCTGCTCTTTCTGAGTAAGCGCGGGCATTGGTAATCTGTCGATTGCCTGCGCCGGAACCGGCGCCTCATCGCGGAAACATCCGTCATTCTTTTTTCTTCGTTTATAGTCGTCGGGCTACGCGAGTATTAGACCGCCGGTGAAGGCGGCTATAGCAATACTGTACTGCCCTGTATGCGCTAATGGCGGTATGAACGCCGCTATTCTGCCAGTAAATGTGAGGAGAAAGGATGAATATGGTATTAACCGAACAGAAACGGTATCGGGGGAAGACAGCAGCGGGTGATAATCCCGCTACCGGTTTGTTTATTTAAGCTTTTGAAAAATGCTCAGCGCTACTATTCGCCGCCTTCAAAGGCCTGAATGAGTTGTTCCAGCTCTTCCTGAGCGCTTAACCACGCGAGTTCAGTTTCTTCCAGGGCGCTTTTTGCCTGGCTTTGCTGCTGTAAACAGGCATTCAGATCCGCTTTACGCGCGGCGTCATAAAGTGCGGTATCGCTAAGCTGCGTTTCCGCATCCGTCAGCCTGGCATTCAGCGCATCCATTTCTATTTCCAGCTTGGCTATCTGTTTACGCAGCGGCTGAGTTTGCGAACGGAATTCTGCTTCGCGGCGTTTTTGGTCTTTACGCGCCTGAGCGCTATTTGTGCTCTCTTTAGGCGCCGCGTCATTTGACTGAACGCTCTGTTTTTGCCGATCGCTGAGCCACTGTTGATAATCGTCCAGGCTGCCATCGAAGGCGGCGACCTGCCCATCATCCACCAGATACAGGTCATCTGTCGTCGAGCGCAGCAGGTGCCTGTCGTGCGAAACCACCACCAGCGCGCCTTCAAATTCAATTAATGCTTCGGTGAGCGCCTGGCGCATATCCAGATCCAGGTGGTTGGTCGGTTCGTCGAGCAGCAGCAGGTTAGGGCGCTGCCAGACAATGAGCGCCAGTACCAGGCGCGCTTTCTCACCGCCGGAAAAGCGGCCGGTAGGGGAGGTGACTTTATCGCCGCGAAAATCGAAGCCGCCCAAATAATCGCGCAGCGTCTGTTCTGATTCTTTAGGCGCCAGCCGGGATAAATGCTGTAGCGGGGATTCATCCGCGCGCAGGTACTCCAGTTGATGCTGAGCGAAATACCCAAGGCGGATACCTTTTGCCAGCGTCGCTTCGCCGCTAAACGGCGCTAACTCTCCCGCGAGCAGTTTTATCAGCGTAGATTTACCCGCGCCGTTACGGCCCAGCAGGCCGATGCGTGAACCGGGCACCAGATTCAGTTTTATGGAATCCAGCACAATGCGATCGCCGTAGCCTGCGCTGACTTTTTCCATACGCAGCAGTGGGTTTGGTAAGCTTTCGGGTGCCCGAAAGTGAAAATGGAAAGGATTATCGACGTGGGCAGGCGCAATTAACTCCATGCGCTCCAGCATTTTTACGCGGCTTTGCGCCTGTTTTGCCTTCGAGGCTTTGGCTTTAAAACGGTCGATATAACTTTGCAGGTGTGCGATACGTTCCTGCTGGCTTGCGTAAAGCGATTGCTGCTGTGCCAGGCGCGTGGCGCGCTGACGTTCAAAATCGCTGTAGTTGCCGGTGTATTCGAACAGCGCCTGCTGCTCGATGTGGATAATTTTGTTTACTACCGGATCGAGAAAATCCCGGTCATGGGAAATCAAAATCAGCGTACCGGAATAGCTTTTGAGCCACTTTTCCAGCCAAATAACGGCATCCAGATCGAGGTGGTTAGTGGGTTCATCAAGGAGCAGAAGATCGGAGCGACAGACCAGCGCCTGGGCCAGATTGAGGCGCATACGCCAGCCGCCGGAAAAACTGCTGACCGGCTGTTCCAGACTCTCATTGCTGAAACCAAGCCCGTGGAGCAGACTGGCGGCGCGGGCGCGGATAGTCCATGCGTCGATGGCGTCCAGCTTGCCGTGAACGCTGGCGATAGCGTTGCCGTCATCGCGCGCATTAGCATCAGCCAGCGCATTTTCAAGCTGGCGAAATTCCCGATCCCCGTCAATAACATATTCTATAGCCGGCATTGCCAGCGCTGGGGTTTCCTGGTTTACCCACGCCATACGCCAGGTGCCGGGCCAGTTAACATTGCCGCCGTCGCTCGTGAGTTCGCCTTTTAATAGCGCCAGTAGCGTGGATTTCCCGCAGCCGTTTTTCCCCACCAGCCCGACTTTTTGGCCGGGGTTAATGGAGGCGGTGGCGTTGTCCAGCAGTACATTAGTGCCACGGCGAATTTGTAATGAAGAAAAGACAATCATAAGGCGCCATATGTTCAGAATATGTTAAATTGTGATGACGTTCAGGTAACGTTGCCTCAGCGTACTGCCAGGAAGCCTGAACCGGGGTGCATGGTAGCCCAATTTACACTCTATGACGACGCCCTGGAGGGGAATGATGCCGCAGCCGCCCAAAGTTTTGCTGCTGTTTGCCCATCCGGAATCGCAAGACTCGGTGGCGAACCGGGTTCTGCTGCAACCGGCCCGGCAGCTACAAAATGTAACAGTGCATGATTTATATGCGCACTATCCCGATTTTTTTATCGATATCAATCATGAGCAGGCGCTGCTGAGGGAGCATGAAGTTATTGTTTTCCAGCATCCGCTTTTTACCTATAGCTGCCCGGCATTGTTAAAAGAGTGGCTGGACAGAGTGCTAAGCCGTGAATTTGCCAGCGGAGCTGGCGGAATGGTGCTAGCGGGGAAATACTGGCGCAGTGTGATAACCACAGGTGAGCCGGAAGGGGCTTATCGCCACGACGGATTAAACCGTTATCCCATGACGGAGCTATTGCGCCCTTTTGAGTTAACGGCGGCGATGTGCAATATGCACTGGCTGTCACCGATGATTATTTACTGGGCGCGCAGGCAAAAGCCTCAGGCGCTGGCGCATTATGCCAGCGCCTACGGCGACTGGCTATCATCACCGCTGTCATTAGGAGGCGCAGATGGAAGGCTATGATTTTTTGCTGGCGGGGGTGCTGTTCCTGATTGCTGCCGTTGTGGCGGTGCCGATAGCCGCGCGTCTCGGCATCGGAGCTGTTTTAGGCTATTTACTGGCGGGCATTTCCATTGGCCCATGGGGACTCGGTTTTATTAGCGACGTTGATGAGATTCTCCATTTTTCGGAGATGGGCGTTGTATTTTTGATGTTTATTATTGGTCTCGAACTTAATCCTGCCAAGCTTTGGCAATTACGTCGTTCGATTTTCGGCGTTGGAACCGGCCAGGTGCTGGTAAGTGCGCTGATTCTGGCAATTTTATTGATGCAAACGGATTTTAGCTGGCAGGCCGCGCTGGTAGGCGGAATCGGGATGGCGATGTCCTCAACCGCAATGGCTCTCCAGCTTATGCGCGATAAAGGCATGAACCGCAATGAGGCCGGGCAGCTGGGATTCTCGGTGCTTCTATTTCAGGATTTAGCCGTGATCCCGGCGCTGGCGCTGGTGCCGCTGCTCGCTGGCAATGGTGACGAGCACTTCGACTGGATTAAAGTGGGATTTAAAGTGCTGGCATTCGCTATCATGCTGCTCGGCGGTCGTTACCTGCTACGCCCATTATTTCGCTTTATTGCTGCCTCCGGCGTGCGGGAAATTTTTACCGCCGCCGCTCTGCTGCTGGTTTTGGGTTCTGCACTGTTGATGGATGCATTAGGGCTTTCGATGGCGCTGGGAACATTTATGGCGGGCGTGCTGCTGGCTGAAAGTGAGTATCGTCATGAGCTTGAGATTGCCATTGAACCTTTTAAAGGGCTGCTTCTGGGGCTGTTTTTTATTTCGGTGGGTATGGCATTAAACCTTGGCATTCTGTATTCCCATATAGCCTGGGTTATCGCAAGCGTTATGGTGCTGGTGGCAGTAAAAACGCTGGTTCTGTATACCCTGGCGCGTTTGCACGGCGTTCCTCGCTCTGAGCGGCTACAGTTTGCCGCCGTATTAAGCCAGGGCGGTGAATTTGCCTTTGTGCTGTTCTCAACCGCGTCGTCTCAAAAACTGTTTCATAACGATCAAATGGCGCTTTTGCTGGTTACCGTGACGCTATCGATGATGACAACGCCGCTACTGATGAAGGCGGTGGATACGCTATTAATAAGGCGCACGCAACAGACCGGCGAGGCGCAGCAGGAAGCGCCCTGGGTTGAGGATGATAGTCCGCAGGTTATCATCGTGGGATTCGGGCGCTTTGGGCAGGTGATTGGGCGCCTGCTGATGGCAAATAAAAAGCGAATTACGGTGCTGGAACGGGATATCAGTGCCGTTAATCTAATGCGCCAGTATGGTTATAAAGTGTATTACGGCGATGCCGCCGAGCTGGAGCTGCTGCGCTCCGCTGGCGCGGAAACGGCGCAATCCATCATTATTACCTGTAATGAGCCGGAAGATACTATGAAAATAGTCCGGCTATGCCAGCAGCATTTTCCCCGTTTACATATTCTGGCGCGCGCGCGCGGCCGCGTAGAGGCGCATGAATTATTGCAGGCCGGCGTGCAACAATTCAGCCGTGAGACGTTTTCCAGCGCGCTGGAGCTGGGACGCAAAGCGCTAATGTCCCTGGGGATGCATCCCCATCAGGCATATCGAGCGCAGCAGCATTTTCGGCGGCTGGATATGCGAATGCTGCGGGAGTTGATGCCAACTTATACTGATAGTGAACAAGTGTCGCGCGTCCGTGAGGCGAGACGCGAGCTGGAAGAAATTTTCGAGCGGGAAATGCAGCTGGAAAGAAGCCAGCCTAACGGCTGGGATGAATTTGAATAAAGGCGGGTTGTTATGGCAGAGCGTAAACGATTCATTGCCGGAGCGGTTTGCCCCGAATGCCAGAGCGAGGATGCGCTGGCGATGTGGCAGGAAAACGGCGTCGATATTGTGGTATGCGTGAAGTGCGGTTATCACATGCGTGAAGCGGATAAAGTGTCAAACGAACATATTCGCAGTCGCGAGCAGTTGATTGGCCTCTTTTCACCTGAGTAAGCGAAGCGATGCGGTTTTGCGCTACGTTGTATTTTTGCTTCTACCGGGGCAGCGTGACAATGATGTGATGTGCTAAAATGCCCGTTCGGCCCCGCGGGATGTGAAACTTTTCCATCCACGATATCGTCATGCGTGGGGCGTGGCTTCGGCGCTTATGCGTCGAAGGGACACCGGCGTTGAATTCCGCTACAATCGACGCCAGTCTTTTTACCTCGCGCAGGAGATATCATGAAAGTAGCAAAAGACCTGGTGGTTAGCCTGGCCTATCAGGTACGTACAGAAGACGGTGTATTGGTTGATGAGTCTCCGGTGAGTGCGCCGCTTGACTATCTGCATGGTCACGGCTCGCTGATTTCAGGCCTGGAAAAGGCGCTGGAAGGTCACGAGGTGGGCGATAAGTTTGATGTCAACGTAGCTTCAAACGACGCTTATGGTCAGTATGATGAGAACCTGGTGCAACGCGTTCCCAAAGATGTGTTTATGGGCGTTGATGAACTTCAGGTTGGGATGCGTTTCCTGGCTGAAACCGATCAGGGACCTGTTCCGGTAGAAATTACCGAAGTGGGCGATGAGCACGTTGTGGTTGATGGTAACCATATGCTGGCTGGCCAGAACCTGAACTTCCACGTTGAAGTTATCGCGATTCGTGAAGCGACGGCGGAAGAGCTGGAGCATGGTCATGTTCACGGCGCTGACGATCATCATCACGATCACGGTGAAGGCTGCTGTGGTGGTCATGGTCACGGCCACGATCATGAACACGGTAAAGGCGGCTGCGGCGGTAATGGCGGTTGCGGCTGCCACTGATTCGCGTTTTATAACGTTAAGGCGGGCTAAGGCCCGCCTTTGTTTTTTCATTACCTGCCGCAGGTGTTTCGTCGGCCCCGCATTTAAAATGCCACGGGTTAAACAGCGACTTTAACTGTAAGCAAAGGCACGTTAGTTTTAAAGATATCAGGCTCGCCAATGCTGTGTTTATCGTTTCCCGTCCGTCGGTAATCTACCGCCAGGCATTAATAATGCGGCGGTGGCGTTTCTTCCGAGGGGTGCGCAAGCAGCGAGTGCTGACTCGCCTTAATTTTCTCGACCAGCAGGCGTAAATGTTCGCGTAATTTCGCCATTTCCAGTTCGTGAGCGGTGACCGTATGATTGATCTCTTCGATGGTTAACTCCTGAAATGCCAGTCGGCTTTCCAGCTCAGCCAGACGTTCTTCAGTCGATTTCTGTTGCATATTTTCTCCCGGGCGGCAGGGCGCGGCTGTTTGCATTTATCTGATTCTACTGAAACAAGGCGCAGAGCACAGCCCATTATTCTTTCAAGAATGAATTTTCTGGCGCAATCATAGTCCTAATTTGACGTAATACGTTGGCTGAAGATTGTGAAGCCTTCCCGGCTGACGTTATAGTACGAAGTCTGCTATATAAAAATCAGGGGCGTGAGGCCCCGGTCCTGGAGATAATGGATGAAATCACTGTTTAAATTTACGCTGCTTGCAACTACCATGGCTGTCGCTTTTCAGGCCCCGCTGGCTTCTGCCGCCGAGGCTGCTAAACCAGCAACTACCGAAGCCTCTGCGTCATCTTTTAAGAATGACGATCAGAAAGCGGCCTACGCGCTGGGGGCATCTCTAGGCCGTTACATGGATAATTCCCTGAAAGAGCAGGAAAAGTTAGGTATCAAGCTGGATAAAAGCCACCTGATTGCCGGCGTCCAGGATGCATTTGCGGATAAAAGCAAACTGTCTGATACAGAAATAGAGCAGACGCTACAGGGGTTTGAAGCGCGCGTGAAACAGGCGGCGCAGGCCCAGATGGAAAAAGACGCCAAAGAAAATGCAGAAGCAGGGCAGAAATATCGCGACGCTTTTGCTAAAGAACAGGACGTGAAAAAAACCTCTACCGGTTTGCTGTATAAAGTAGAGAAAGAAGGTACTGGCGCAGTGCCGCAGGATAGCGATACGGTTGTTGTGAATTACAAAGGTACGCTGACTGACGGAAAAGAATTTGATAACTCTTATTCGCGCGGTGAACCGCTTTCTTTCCGCCTTGATGGCGTAATTCCCGGTTGGACCGAAGGCCTCAAGCATGTGAAGAAAGGCGGGAAAATCAAGCTGGTCATCCCACCGGAGCTGGCTTACGGCAAAACGGGTGTACCTGGGATCCCGGCTAATTCAACGCTGGTTTTCGATGTGGAACTTCTGGATATAAAATCTGCACCGAAAGCGGGCGAAGAAAAGCCGGCAGCGGTAAAACCGGCGGCTCAAGCCGACGAGAAAAAAGCGGAAACTAAATAGCAAGTTCGCGATTAATAAAAAAACGCCGTCCATCAGGGCGGCTTTTTTTTATACATTTAGCATCACTCTTTGCACGCCTGTTATAGCGTTGAACGTGAGTTTAATACGGTGGGAGCGTTATCGATAAATGATAACTGTCTTTCCCCTGTGCAATGATAAGTCAGTTATCTGCCAGGGCGTAAAGCAGAGTTTTCAGCGATTCGGGAGACGTAAAAGTAGCGGAGTGAATTCGCTAAAAATACTATTTCAGCGATAACGTTGAAGGAATCTCAATAAGTTATCGCTAGACTGCTCTAATAATAAAACTGGAAAGCGCGGCGTCGGGTGTATTACCTTATGGGTTTATGTCATTGCCAGCCAGACATGTTGTTCGGCTGGCGTGTGTAAAGGAGTGGTATTTTTTCATGTCCAGGTCGCTCTTAACGAACGAAACCAGCGAACTTGATTTGCTGGACCAGCGCCCCTTTGAACAGACCGACTTCGATATCTTGAAATCTTATGAAGCCGTAGTAGATGGTCTTGCAATGCTGATAGGACCATACTGCGAGATAGTGCTGCACTCTTTGCAGGATTTAAAGTGTTCGGCTATTCGTATCGCGAATGGCGAACACACGGGGCGTAAAATCGGTTCCCCTATTACGGATTTGGCGCTGCGTATGTTACATGATATGACCGGTGCGGATAGCAGCGTTTCAAAATGTTATTTCACGCGTGCCAAGAGCGGCGTATTAATGAAATCGCTGACGATTGCCATTCGTAATCGTGAACAGCGCGTCATTGGCTTGCTGTGTATTAATATGAATCTTGATGTGCCTTTTTCCCAAATAATGGGCACTTTTATTCCGCCAGAAACCCAGGATGAGGCCGCGCCGTCGGTGAATTTTGCTTCTTCAGTGGAAGATTTGGTGACTCAAACGCTTGAATTTACTATTGAAGAAGTGAATGCCGATCGGGCCGTCTCGAATAATGCGAAAAACCGCCAGATTGTCCTGAATCTGTATGAAAAAGGCATCTTCGATATCAAAGATGCGATTAATCAGGTTGCTGACAGATTGAATATTTCCAAACACACGGTTTATTTATATATCCGCCAGTTTAAAAGCGGTGAGCTGGCGTGACCGGAACAAAACTGCGCTTTGCGTTGATGGTAACCGGGCCTGCGTATGGCACGCAGCAGGCAAGTTCAGCGCTACTGTTCGCGCAGGCGCTCCTGGCGGAAGGGCATCTGCTAGAAAGCGTCTTTTTTTATCGCGAAGGCGTATACAACGCTAACCGGCTAACGGCACCGGCGAGCGATGAGGTTGATATTGTGCGCGCGTGGCAACAATTACATCAAGAACGCGGCGTAGCGTTGCATCTTTGTGTTTCCGCTGGCCTGAGGCGCGGGTTATGCGACGCAGACCCAGAGGGAAATATCGGTAATATTCAAACCGGGTTCACGCTGAGCGGATTAGGTGCGCTCGCCGAAGCAGCGTTAACTTGCGATCGCGTGGTGCAGTTCTGATGAAGCGAATTGCCATCGTGTTTACGCATGCGCCGCACGGCAGCGCCGGTGGCCGTGAAGGGCTGGATGCGCTACTGGCCATCTCTGCGCTGACAGACAGCGTTGCGGCTTTTTTTATTGGTGACGGTATCTTTCAACTTTTACCCGAGCAACGGCCAGAAAAAATTTTGGCGCGAGACTACATTTCAACATTTGGCATACTCCCTCTCTATGATATTGACCAGCTTTGGGTATGTGCCGCCTCGCTGCAAGAGCGGGGGATTGCAATGCAACAGCCGCTGGTACTTGATGCAACGCTACTCGAACCGGCTGCATTAAGAGCCCGGCTTGAAGATTATGATGTCATTTTGACGTTTTGAGGACGCAATGCTATTCACGCTGATGCACTCTCCATTTCAGTGCGATTTAACCGCGCTGATACGCACCGTAACGCCCGGTGACGATATTCTATTATTACAGGACGGAGTTATTGCCGGTATTGCCGATACTGCCGCGCTAGCGCTGCTGCTGGCACTGCCGGTCTCGGTGAGCGCGCTGCGTGATGATATTGAAGCGCGTGGGCTTAGCGGGCAAATTTCGAGCAGAATAGCGCAGATAGATTATACTGATTTCGTTAATCTTACGGTAAAGCAGCGCAATCAGGTGGCCTGGTAGGTCGCCGGATGCTGTATATTTCTTGACACCCTTTCAGCCCGGCCCTAAAATTTCGCGTCCTCATATTATATGAGGCCGTTTTATTACGTGTTTACGAAGCAAAAGCAAAAACCAGGAGCTATTTAATGGCAACAGTTAACCAGCTGGTACGCAAACCGCGCGCGCGCAAAGTTGCAAAGAGCAACGTGCCGGCGCTGGAAGCATGCCCGCAAAAACGTGGCGTATGTACTCGTGTATATACCACCACTCCGAAAAAACCGAACTCCGCACTGCGTAAAGTTTGCCGTGTGCGTCTGACTAACGGTTATGAAGTGACTTCCTACATTGGCGGTGAAGGCCATAACCTGCAGGAACACTCCGTTATTTTGATCCGTGGCGGTCGTGTTAAAGACCTTCCGGGTGTTCGTTATCATACCGTTCGCGGCGCGCTTGACTGCTCTGGTGTTAAAGACCGTAAGCAGGCTCGCTCCAAGTATGGCGTGAAGCGTCCTAAGGCTTAATGGTTCTCCGTTAAGTAAGGCCAAACATTTTAACTTTAATGTCAAACTAAACTCGTAGAGTTTTGGACAATCCTGAATTAACAACGGAGTATTTCCATGCCACGTCGTCGCGTCATTGGTCAGCGTAAAATTCTGCCGGATCCGAAGTTCGGATCAGAACTGCTGGCTAAGTTTGTAAATATCCTGATGGTAGATGGTAAAAAATCTACCGCTGAAGCAATTGTATACAGTGCGCTTGAGACCCTGGCTCAGCGCTCTGGTAAAAATGAACTGGAAGCTTTCGAAGTCGCGCTCGATAACGTGCGCCCGACCGTCGAAGTTAAGTCTCGCCGCGTAGGTGGTTCGACTTATCAGGTTCCGGTTGAAGTTCGTCCGGTTCGTCGTAATGCTCTGGCAATGCGTTGGATCGTTGAAGCTGCTCGTAAACGCGGTGATAAATCCATGGCTCTGCGCCTGGCGAACGAACTTTCTGATGCTGCAGAAAACAAAGGTACTGCAGTTAAGAAACGTGAAGACGTTCACCGTATGGCAGAAGCCAACAAGGCGTTCGCTCACTACCGTTGGTAATTCCTTCGGCAGTAGTAGCTACCAGGCGAGCGTAATAAATAAAGCGTTCGCTCTGGTTCTTAATTAGAACGCCTAAAGAAATAAACGAGGAATCAAATGGCTCGTACAACCCCTATCGCACGCTATCGTAATATCGGTATCAGTGCGCACATCGACGCCGGTAAAACGACGACTACCGAACGTATTTTGTTCTACACCGGTGTAAACCATAAGATCGGTGAAGTTCACGACGGCGCCGCAACCATGGACTGGATGGAGCAGGAGCAGGAACGCGGTATTACCATTACTTCTGCTGCGACCACCACGTTCTGGCAGGGCATGGCCAAGCAGTATGAACCGCATCGCATTAATATCATCGACACCCCAGGGCACGTTGACTTCACCATTGAAGTAGAACGTTCTATGCGTGTGCTGGATGGCGCGGTCATGGTTTACTGTGCCGTTGGCGGTGTTCAGCCGCAGTCTGAAACCGTATGGCGTCAGGCGAATAAATATCATGTTCCGCGCATCGCGTTCGTTAACAAAATGGACCGTATGGGTGCGAACTTCCTGAAAGTTGTTGGCCAGATCAAGAGCCGCCTTGGCGCGAACCCGGTTCCGCTGCAGTTGGCAATTGGCGCCGAAGATGCATTTACCGGTGTTGTTGACTTGGTAAAAATGAAGGCTATCAACTGGAATGACGCTGATAACGGTGTGACCTTCACGTATGAAGATATCCCGGCAGATATGCAGGATCTGGCTGAAGAATGGCACCAGAATCTGATCGAGTCTGCGGCGGAAGCTTCTGAAGAGCTGATGGAGAAATACCTCGGCGGTGAAGAACTGACTGAAGAAGAGATTAAAAAGGCTCTGCGTCAGCGCGTTCTGAACAACGAAATCATTCTGGTAACCTGTGGTTCTGCATTTAAGAACAAAGGCGTACAGGCGATGCTGGATGCGGTTATCGATTATCTGCCGTCTCCGACAGATGTACCTTCTATTAAAGGTATTCTGGATGATGGTAAAGATACCCCGGCAGAGCGTCGTTCTGACGATAGCGAGCCATTTGCTGCACTAGCGTTTAAAATCGCTACCGACCCGTTTGTGGGTAACCTGACGTTCTTCCGCGTGTATTCTGGCGTGGTTAACTCCGGGGATACTGTGCTGAACTCCGTTAAATCCGCTCGTGAGCGTTTTGGCCGTATCGTTCAGATGCACGCTAACAAACGTGAAGAGATTAAAGAAGTTCGCGCAGGCGATATCGCAGCAGCTATCGGCCTGAAAGACGTAACTACGGGTGATACGCTGTGCGATCAAAGTGCGCCTATCATTCTGGAACGTATGGAATTCCCTGAGCCGGTAATTTCTATCGCCGTCGAACCTAAAACCAAAGCTGACCAGGAAAAAATGGGTCTGGCTCTGGGCCGTTTGGCGAAAGAGGATCCCTCGTTCCGCGTATGGACTGATGAAGAATCTAACCAGACCATTATCGCCGGTATGGGTGAGCTGCACCTTGATATCATCGTTGACCGTATGAAGCGTGAATTCAACGTTGAAGCGAACGTCGGTAAACCTCAGGTTGCTTATCGTGAAACTATCCGCGATACCATTAAAGATGTCGAAGGTAAGCACGCTAAACAGTCTGGTGGTCGCGGTCAGTACGGTCATGTCGTTATTGACATGTATCCGCTGGAGCCGGGCGGCGTGGGCTACGAGTTTGTCAACGAAATCAAAGGCGGTGTAATCCCAGGTGAATACATCCCTGCCGTTGATAAAGGTATTCAGGAGCAGCTGAAATCAGGCCCGCTCGCTGGTTACCCGGTAGTTGATCTCGGTGTGCGTTTGCACTTCGGTTCTTACCATGACGTTGACTCCTCTGAACTGGCGTTTAAACTGGCTGCTTCTCTTGCCTTTAAAGATGGGTTTAAGAAAGCAAAACCTGTTCTGCTTGAGCCTATCATGAAGGTTGAAGTTGAAACGCCGGAAGAGAACATGGGTGATGTTATTGGTGACCTGAACCGTCGTCGCGGCATCATCGAAGGTATGGATGATACTGCAACGGGTAAAACCGTACGTGCGCAGGTTCCTCTGTCCGAAATGTTTGGTTACGCGACCGATCTGCGTTCCCAGACCCAGGGCCGTGCTTCTTACTCCATGGAGTTCCTGAAGTACGCAGAAGCGCCGAACAACGTCGCTCAAGCCGTTATTGAAGCTCGTGGCAAATAAGGCTACGGTATAATAGTGATCAGTGCCCCCGCGTGTAGTGGGGGCATAACAGTTACAGTTAAGGAATATCGCCATGGCGAAAGAACAATTTCAGCGTAATAAACCGCACGTAAACGTAGGTACTATCGGCCACGTTGACCACGGTAAAACCACTCTGACCGCAGCAATCACCACCGTACTGGCTAAAACCTACGGCGGCGCGGCTCGCGCATTCGATCAGATCGATAACGCACCGGAAGAAAAAGCGCGCGGTATCACCATCAACACGTCACACGTTGAGTATGAAACCCCGACCCGTCACTACGCGCACGTTGACTGCCCAGGGCACGCCGACTACGTGAAAAACATGATCACCGGTGCTGCTCAGATGGATGGCGCGATTCTGGTTGTTGCAGCGACTGATGGCCCGATGCCTCAGACGCGTGAGCACATCCTGCTGGGTCGTCAGGTAGGCGTTCCGTACATCATCGTGTTCCTGAACAAATGTGACATGGTTGATGACGAAGAGCTGCTGGAACTGGTTGAGATGGAAGTTCGCGACCTGCTGACTCAGTATGATTTCCCGGGCGATGATACGCCGATCGTACGCGGCTCTGCGCTGAAAGCGCTGGAAGGCGACGCGCAGTGGGAAGAGAAAATCATCGAGCTGGCAGGCCACCTGGATAACTATATCCCGGAGCCGGAGCGTGCTATCGACATGCCGTTCCTGCTGCCAATCGAAGACGTATTCTCCATCTCAGGCCGTGGTACCGTTGTTACCGGTCGTGTAGAGCGCGGGATCATCAAAGTGGGTGATGAAGTAGAAATCGTTGGTATCAAAGATACGGCGAAATCAACCTGTACCGGCGTTGAAATGTTCCGCAAACTGCTGGACCAGGGTCAGGCAGGTGAGAACGTTGGCGTACTGCTGCGCGGTATCAAACGTGAAGAAATCGAACGTGGTCAGGTACTGGCGAAGCCGGGTTCAATCAAGCCGCACACCAAATTCGAATCAGAAGTGTATATTCTGTCTAAAGACGAAGGCGGCCGTCATACTCCGTTCTTCAAAGGGTACCGTCCGCAGTTCTACTTCCGTACAACGGACGTAACGGGCACCATCGAACTGCCGGAAGGCGTAGAGATGGTAATGCCGGGCGACAACATCAAAATGGTTGTGACCCTGATCCACCCGATCGCGATGGACGACGGTCTGCGTTTCGCAATTCGCGAAGGCGGCCGTACCGTTGGCGCGGGCGTGGTTGCTAAAGTTCTTAGCTAATTGCCGATAATATTTGACGCAATGCACAAGGAAAGGGCATCATTTGATGCCCTTTTTGTCCGCTTTCGATCCAGAACCTGGCTCATCAGTGATTTCTTTTACATAATCATTGCTGGGACAGGCTCTGAAGATAGCGCAATGCCGGCGTGTGTAAATACACATACCGGCCCGGTTGCTTCGCTTTAGGCGGGGTAAGATAGTTGTCTGGTTTATTGTTACAGGTTGATTTATGAGTGCGAATACCGAAGCTCAGGGAAGCGGGCGCGGCTTGGATTTAGTTAAATGGCTGGTTGCTATTGTTTTACTGGTAGTCGCGGTGGTGGGTAACTTTTTATATCGCGATGTGTCATTGCCCCTTAGGGCGCTGGGCGTAGTTGTTTTATTTGTCGCAGCGGGCGGGATTCTAATGCTAACTCAGGCAGGCAAATCTACCGTTGCCTTTGCTCGTGAAGCGAAAACAGAAGTCCGTAAAGTCATTTGGCCGACTCGTCAGGAAACGCTGCACACTACGCTGATTGTGGCGGCCGTTACTGCTGTTATGTCATTGATTTTATGGGGGCTGGATGGAATTCTGGTCCGTCTGGTTTCCTTTATTACTGGCCTGAGGTTCTAAGATGTCTGAAGCCCCTAAAAAGCGCTGGTACGTCGTTCAGGCGTTTTCCGGTTTTGAAGGCCGCGTAGCAACCTCGCTGCGTGAGCATATCAAGTTGCACAATATGGAAGAGTTGTTTGGTGAGGTCATGGTTCCGACCGAAGAAGTGGTCGAAATCCGTGGCGGCCAGCGCCGCAAAAGTGAGCGTAAATTCTTCCCCGGGTACGTTCTGGTTCAGATGGTGATGAATGATGCCAGCTGGCACCTTGTACGCAGTGTGCCGCGCGTGATGGGTTTCATAGGCGGTACCTCCGATCGCCCAGCGCCGATCAGCGATAAAGAAGTCGATGCCATTATGAATCGGCTCCAGCAGGTGGGTGATAAACCACGTCCGAAAACGCTCTTTGAGCCGGGCGAAATGGTGCGTGTCAATGATGGGCCGTTTGCCGACTTTAACGGTGTCGTTGAAGAAGTGGATTATGAGAAGAGTCGCCTGAAAGTGTCCGTTTCTATTTTTGGACGAGCGACGCCGGTAGAGCTGGACTTTAGCCAGGTCGAGAAAGCGTAATTCGCCTTTTTGACCTTGCAGGGGGCGCGAGATTGGAATACAATTTCGCGCCTTTTGTTTTTCATGCATTAGTCGTGAAAAGTTGATTTATACATGGGAAGCCTTTTCATAAGGCGCTATACCCACAGAGGAACTTAAGATGGCCAAGAAAGTACAAGCCTACGTTAAGCTGCAGGTTGCAGCCGGTATGGCTAACCCGAGTCCGCCAGTCGGTCCAGCTCTGGGGCAGCAGGGCGTAAATATCATGGAATTCTGTAAAGCGTTTAACGCCAAAACAGAATCCATCGAAAAAGGTCTGCCGATCCCGGTTGTTATCACCGTTTACGCTGATCGCTCTTTCACCTTTGTTACCAAGACCCCGCCTGCGGCAGTTCTGCTGAAAAAAGCAGCGGGTATCAAGTCTGGTTCCGGCAAGCCGAACAAAGATAAAGTGGGTAAAGTGACCCGCGCTCAGGTGCAGGAAATTGCGCAAACTAAAGCTGCGGACATGACTGGTTCTGACATTGAAGCGATGACTCGCTCAATTGAAGGTACCGCTCGTTCCATGGGCCTGGTCGTGGAGGACTAATACAATGGCTAAACTGACCAAGCGCATGCGTGTGATCCGTGAGAAAGTTGATGTAACTAAACAGTATGACATCAACGAAGCCGTTGCTCTTCTGAAAGAGCTGGCCACTGCTAAATTTGTTGAAAGCGTTGACGTTGCCGTAAATCTTGGCATCGACGCTCGTAAATCAGACCAGAACGTGCGTGGCGCTACCGTATTGCCGCACGGTACTGGCCGCTCCGTTCGCGTTGCCGTGTTTACTCAGGGCCCGAACGCTGAAGCAGCAAAAGCCGCCGGTGCTGAACTGGTAGGTATGGAAGATCTGGCTGAGCAGATTAAGAAAGGCGAAATGAACTTCGACGTGGTTATTGCTTCTCCGGATGCGATGCGCGTTGTTGGGCAGCTGGGCCAGGTTCTTGGTCCTCGCGGTCTAATGCCGAACCCGAAAGTAGGTACTGTAACGCCGAACGTTGCTGAAGCTGTGAAGAATGCGAAAGCAGGTCAGATTCGCTATCGCAACGACAAAAACGGCATTATCCATACCACTATCGGTAAAGTAGATTTTGATGCTGATAAACTGAAAGAAAACCTGGAAGCGCTGATGATTGCTCTGAAAAAAGCAAAACCTGCAGCAGCGAAGGGCGTGTACATCAAGAAAGTTAGCCTGTCTACTACGATGGGTGCTGGTGTTGCAATCGACCAGTCCGGTCTGAGCACTACCGCTAATTAAGTTTAGTCTTTACGTGAGGGGAGGATTTGTCTACAATCTTTCCCCCACGATCTTTACCTTGCGCCATGATATGTACTGAAGGCTTGATGCTTTTCTCAGGGCAGTATTTGCTAATAAGCGCGGGTAAACAGTATTTTCGGTTGGAGCCTGGCCTTATCCAGGCCTCCGTCCAAGACCGCAGGTGGTTCATTGAACCTTAATCTCCTGCGTAGACGGTGACAGAACCTGAAGAGTATTTTTATAATCTTTACTGGATTCTGCTCACCGTATTTCGACGCTTTGTGGTTTAGGCCCAAAGTAGAAGTGAGTTCCGGGAGTCATCCCGGCTAAAAATCCAGGAGCAAAGCTAATGGCTTTAAATCTTCAAGACAAACAAGCAATTGTTGCTGAAGTCAGCGAAGTAGCCAAAGGCGCGCTGTCTGCAGTCGTTGCGGATTCTCGTGGCGTTACTGTAGATAAAATGACTGAACTGCGTAAAGCAGGTCGTGAAGCTGGCGTATATATGCGTGTTGTTCGTAACACTCTGCTGCGCCGCGTTGTTGAAGGTACTCCTTTCGAGTGCCTGAAAGACACGTTTGTTGGTCCGACCCTGATTGCATACTCTATGGAACACCCGGGCGCTGCTGCTCGTTTGTTCAAAGAGTTCGCGAAAGCGAATGCAAACTTTGAGGTCAAAGCTGCAGCCTTTGAAGGTGAGCTGATCCCGGCGTCTCAGATCGACCGCCTGGCAACTCTGCCGACTTACGAAGAAGCACTGGCACGCCTGATGTCGACCATGAAAGAAGCCGCTGCCGGCAAACTGGTTCGTACTCTGGCTGCTGTTCGCGATGCGAAAGAAGCTGCATAATTGCACTTTTCTTTGCAGCGTGCGCGCTAACGTATAAACTTTATTCTGATTTTCAGGAACAATTAAATGTCTATCACTAAAGATCAAATCATCGAAGCAGTTGCCGCTATGTCTGTAATGGACATCGTTGAGCTGGTTTCTGCAATGGAAGAAAAATTCGGCGTTTCTGCCGCTGCTGCTGTAGCTGTTGCCGCTGGTGGCGCTGCTGAAGCTGCTGAAGAAAAAACTGAATTCGACGTAGTTCTGAAAGCCGCTGGCGCTAACAAAGTTGCTGTTATCAAAGCAGTACGTGGCGCGACTGGCCTGGGTCTGAAAGAAGCAAAAGACCTGGTTGAATCTGCTCCTGCCGCTCTGAAAGAAGGCGTGAGCAAAGACGACGCAGAAGCTCTGAAGAAAGCTTTGGAAGAAGCTGGCGCTGAAGTTGAAGTTAAATAAGTCAGTACTTCCGCTTACAGCCTGAGCAATCAGGCTGATGGCTGGTGACTTTTGGGTCACCAGCCTTTTTGCGCTGTACGGTGCTAGCGGCGTTTCACACTGTTTGGCTGCTGGTTTCCGAACAATGTTTGTTTCTATCGACGACTTAATATACTGCGACAGCACCGCGCTGTGTAAATCGCAATGAAATGATTTAAGAGTGATAGAAACAAGCATTGCGGGAAATAGTTCATTTCCCGGTCAACAAAATGGTGTTGCATAAACTGTCTTTTCAATGGGCAGAGTGGGTCGACTTGTCAGCGAGCTGAGGAACCCTATGGTTTACTCCTATACCGAGAAAAAACGTATTCGTAAGGATTTTGGCAAACGTCCGCAGGTGCTGGATGTTCCCTATCTCCTTTCTATCCAGCTTGACTCGTTCCAGAAGTTTATCGAGCAAGATCCTGAAGGGCAGTATGGTCTGGAAGCCGCTTTCCGTTCCGTATTCCCTATCCAGAGCTATAGCGGAAATTCTGAGCTGCAATATGTCAGTTACCGCCTTGGCGAGCCTGTATTTGATGTGAAAGAGTGTCAGATTCGTGGCGTCACGTTTTCTGCACCGCTGCGCGTCAAACTGCGCCTGGTAATCTATGAGCGTGAAGCACCGGAAGGCACAGTAAAAGATATCAAAGAACAAGAAGTCTACATGGGTGAAATTCCGCTCATGACGGACAACGGTACTTTTGTTATCAATGGCACCGAGCGTGTTATTGTTTCTCAGCTGCATCGTAGCCCGGGTGTATTCTTCGATAGCGATAAAGGTAAAACCCACTCATCAGGGAAGGTGCTGTATAACGCACGTATTATTCCTTATCGCGGCTCCTGGCTTGATTTTGAGTTCGATCCTAAAGACAACCTGTTTGTCCGTATTGACCGTCGCCGTAAACTGCCAGCATCTATTATTCTGCGCGCGCTGAACTTCACCACTGAACAGATTCTTGATTTGTTCTTTGAAAAAGTTGTGTTTGAGATTCGCGATAATAAGCTGCAGATGGAGCTGGTCCCTGAGCGTCTGCGCGGCGAAACTGCTTCTTTTGATATTGAAGCTAATGGAAAAATATACGTCGAGAAAGGTCGCCGTATTACCGCCCGCCATATTCGTCAGCTTGAGAAAGACGAAGTACAGCATATCGAAGTTCCCGTCGAATATATTGCC
Organism: uncultured Enterobacteriaceae bacterium; assembly: GCA_945271245.1. Taxonomy (GTDB): domain Bacteria; phylum Pseudomonadota; class Gammaproteobacteria; order Enterobacterales; family Enterobacteriaceae; genus Apirhabdus; species Apirhabdus apintestini. The sequence continues at coordinate 23,779 of CALYPF010000030.1, forward strand.
GGCAAAGTGGCGGCAAAAGATTATGTGGATGAATCCACTGGCGAACTGATATGCCCGGCGAACATGGAGCTTTCCCTGGATCTGCTGGCGAAACTGAGCCAGGCAGGCCATAAGCGTATTGATACGCTATTTACCAATGATCTCGATCATGGGCCTTACATTTCTGAAACACTGCGCGTTGATCCAACCAACGATCGCCTGAGCGCGCTGGTTGAAATCTATCGCATGATGCGTCCGGGCGAGCCGCCGACGCGTGAAGCGGCAGAAAGCCTGTTTGAGAATTTATTCTTCTCCGAAGATCGCTACGACTTGTCTGCGGTTGGGCGCATGAAGTTCAACCGCTCTCTGCTGCGTGATGCGGTGGAAGGTTCCGGTATCCTGAGCAAAGAAGACATCATTGATGTCATGAAAAAGCTCATTGATATCCGTAACGGCAAAGGCGAAGTGGATGATATTGACCACCTCGGCAACCGTCGTATTCGCTCCGTAGGCGAAATGGCAGAAAACCAATTCCGCGTTGGGTTAGTGCGCGTAGAACGTGCGGTAAAAGAGCGTTTGTCCCTGGGCGATCTGGATACGCTGATGCCGCAGGATATGATCAACGCGAAGCCCATTTCTGCAGCGGTGAAAGAGTTCTTCGGCTCCAGCCAGCTTTCGCAGTTTATGGATCAGAACAACCCGCTATCTGAGATTACGCACAAACGCCGTATTTCAGCGCTGGGTCCAGGCGGCTTAACGCGCGAACGCGCGGGTTTTGAAGTTCGAGACGTACATCCGACTCACTATGGTCGCGTATGTCCTATCGAAACGCCGGAAGGTCCAAACATCGGTCTTATCAACTCACTGTCTGTCTATGCGCAGACCAACGAATATGGCTTCCTTGAGACGCCTTATCGTAAAGTGACCGATGGTGTTGTAACCGATGAGATCCATTACCTGTCAGCGATTGAAGAAGGTAATTATGTCATCGCGCAGGCGAACGCCCATCTTAATGATGAAGGCCGTTTTGTCGACGATCTTGTTACTTGCCGTAATAAAGGTGAATCGAGCCTGTTCAGCAACGATCAGGTGGATTATATGGACGTTTCCACCCAGCAGGTGGTTTCAGTCGGTGCATCCCTGATCCCGTTCCTTGAACACGATGACGCCAACCGCGCCTTGATGGGTGCGAACATGCAACGTCAGGCTGTTCCGACTTTGCGCGCTGATAAGCCGCTGGTTGGTACCGGTATGGAACGTGCCGTAGCCGTTGACTCCGGCGTAACCGCCGTTGCGAAACGTGGCGGTACCGTTCAATACGTCGATGCCTCTCGTATCGTAATTAAAGTAAATGAAGGTGAGATGTACCCGGGCGAAGCGGGTATCGACATCTACAATCTGACCAAATATACCCGTTCTAACCAGAACACCTGCATCAACCAGATGCCGTGCGTGTCGCTGGGTGAGCCGGTTGAACGTGGCGATGTACTGGCGGATGGCCCATCCACCGATCTCGGTGAGCTGGCGCTTGGTCAGAATATGCGCGTAGCGTTCATGCCGTGGAATGGTTACAACTTCGAAGACTCCATCCTCGTTTCAGAGCGTGTGGTTCAGGAAGATCGCTTTACAACGATCCACATTCAGGAACTGGCTTGCGTGTCTCGCGACACCAAATTAGGGCCAGAAGAGATTACCGCTGATATCCCGAACGTAGGTGAAGCGGCGCTCTCCAAGCTGGATCAGTCTGGTATCGTATATATCGGTGCGGAAGTAACCGGTGGCGATATCCTGGTCGGTAAAGTAACACCGAAAGGTGAAACTCAGCTTACCCCGGAAGAAAAACTGCTGCGTGCCATTTTTGGTGAAAAAGCCTCAGACGTTAAAGATTCTTCCCTGCGGGTACCGAACGGCGTATCTGGTACTGTGATCGACGTACAGGTCTTTACCCGCGATGGCGTGGAAAAAGACAAACGTGCGCTGGAAATCGAAGAAATGCAGCTTAAGCAGGCGAAGAAAGATTTGTCTGAAGAACTGCAGATTCTTGAAGCCGGTCTGTTTGGCCGTATTCATGCGGTACTGGTTTCCGGTGGCGTTGAAGCCGATAAGCTCGATAAACTGCCGCGCGATCGCTGGCTGGAGCTTGGGCTGACCGATGAAGAGAAACAGAACCAGCTGGAACAACTGGCTGAACAGTACGACGAACTGAAGCATGAGTTTGAGAAAAAACTCGAAGCGAAGCGTCGTAAGATAACCCAGGGCGACGATCTGGCGCCGGGCGTTCTGAAAATCGTTAAGGTATATCTGGCCGTTAAACGTCAGATCCAGCCGGGCGATAAAATGGCGGGCCGCCACGGTAACAAAGGTGTTATTTCTAAGATCAACCCGATCGAAGATATGCCTTACGATGAAAACGGTACCCCCGTTGATATCGTACTAAACCCGCTGGGCGTTCCTTCGCGTATGAACATCGGTCAGATCCTGGAAACCCATCTGGGGATGGCGGCGAAAGGCATTGGTGACAAGATCAACGCTATGCTCAAGCAGCAGCAAGAAGTCGCGAAGCTGCGCGAGTTTATTCAGCGTGCTTACGACCTGGGCGCTGATATACGTCAAAAAGTTGACCTGAATACTTTCAGCGATGACGAAGTGCTGCGTCTGGCGGAAAACCTGAAGAAAGGGATGCCGATCGCGACGCCAGTATTTGATGGTGCCAAAGAGGCGGAAATCAAAGAGCTATTACAGCTTGGCGATCTGCCGACCTCTGGTCAGATTCGCTTGTATGACGGGCGCACCGGTGAGCAATTCGAACGTCCGGTAACCGTCGGTTACATGTACATGCTGAAACTGAACCACTTGGTTGACGATAAGATGCACGCCCGTTCTACCGGTTCTTACAGCCTGGTAACTCAGCAGCCGCTGGGTGGTAAGGCGCAGTTCGGCGGACAGCGCTTCGGGGAGATGGAAGTGTGGGCGCTGGAAGCTTACGGCGCCGCCTACACCCTGCAGGAAATGCTGACCGTTAAGTCTGATGACGTGAATGGCCGTACTAAGATGTATAAAAACATCGTGGACGGTAACCATCAGATGGAACCGGGCATGCCGGAATCCTTCAACGTTCTGTTGAAAGAGATCCGTTCGCTGGGTATCAACATCGAACTGGAAGACGAGTAATTCTCGCTCAAACAGGTCACCGTCGTCGGGGTAATGCCCGGCGGCGGAGTGTGCTAACTCCGACGGGAGCCAATCCGTGAAAGACTTATTAAAGTTTCTGAAAGCGCAAACTAAAACCGAAGAGTTTGATGCGATCAAAATTGCTCTGGCTTCGCCAGACATGATCCGTTCATGGTCGTTCGGTGAAGTTAAAAAGCCGGAAACCATTAACTACCGTACGTTCAAACCAGAACGTGACGGTCTGTTCTGCGCCCGTATTTTCGGGCCAGTAAAAGACTATGAGTGCCTGTGCGGTAAGTACAAGCGCCTGAAGCACCGCGGCGTTATCTGTGAGAAGTGCGGTGTTGAAGTAACGCAAACTAAAGTGCGTCGTGAGCGCATGGGCCACATTGAGCTGGCGTGCCCGACCGCACATATTTGGTTCCTGAAATCGCTGCCGTCCCGTATCGGTTTGCTGCTGGATATGCCGCTGCGTGATATCGAACGCGTTCTGTACTTCGAATCTTATGTGGTTATCGAAGGCGGAATGACCAACCTCGAACGCAGCCAGATCCTGACTGAAGAGCAGTATCTGGACGCGCTGGAGGAGTTTGGTGATGAATTCGACGCGAAGATGGGCGCAGAGGCGATCCAGGCCCTGCTGAAGAGTATGGATCTGGAGCAGGAGTGCGAAACTCTGCGCGAAGAGTTAAATGAAACTAACTCGGAAACCAAGCGTAAAAAGCTGACTAAGCGTATTAAACTGCTGGAGGCGTTCGTCCAGTCAGGGAATAAACCTGAGTGGATGATCCTGACCGTTCTGCCAGTACTGCCGCCAGATCTGCGTCCGCTGGTTCCGCTGGATGGCGGTCGTTTCGCTACGTCTGATCTTAACGATCTGTATCGTCGCGTAATTAACCGTAACAACCGTCTGAAGCGTCTACTGGATCTGGCTGCGCCGGATATTATCGTGCGCAACGAAAAACGTATGCTGCAGGAAGCGGTTGATGCGCTGCTGGATAACGGTCGTCGCGGTCGCGCTATCACCGGTTCTAACAAACGTCCTTTGAAATCTTTGGCCGATATGATCAAAGGTAAACAGGGTCGTTTCCGTCAGAACCTGCTCGGTAAGCGCGTGGACTACTCCGGTCGTTCTGTTATTACCGTAGGTCCATACCTGCGTCTGCATCAGTGCGGCCTGCCGAAGAAAATGGCGCTGGAACTGTTCAAACCGTTTATTTACGGCAAGCTGGAGCTGCGTGGCCTTGCCACCACCATCAAAGCCGCGAAGAAAATGGTTGAGCGCGAAGAAGCGGTCGTCTGGGATATTCTGGATGAAGTTATCCGTGAACACCCGGTATTGCTGAACCGTGCGCCGACGCTGCACCGTCTTGGTATCCAGGCGTTTGAACCGGTACTTATCGAAGGTAAGGCTATTCAGCTGCACCCGCTGGTGTGTGCGGCATATAACGCCGACTTCGATGGTGACCAGATGGCGGTTCACGTTCCGCTGACGCTGGAAGCCCAGCTTGAAGCACGTGCGCTGATGATGTCGACCAACAATATCCTGTCCCCGGCGAACGGCGAACCTATCATCGTTCCTTCACAGGACGTGGTATTGGGTCTGTATTATATGACCCGCGACAAAATTAACGCCAAAGGCGAGGGCATGGTGCTGACCGGGCCAAAAGAGGCTGAGCGCCTGTATCGCTCTGGTCTGGCCGAGCTGCACGCGCGGGTAAAAGTACGTATTACCGAATACGAAAAAGACGGGCAGGGCGGTTTTACCTCGAAAACCAGTCTGATTGATACGACCGTTGGTCGTGCCATCCTGTGGATGATCGTGCCGAAAGGGCTGCCGTTCTCAATTGTGAACCAGCCGCTGGGTAAAAAAGCGATCTCCAAAATGCTGAATACCTGTTATCGCATTATGGGACTGAAGCCGACCGTTATTTTCGCTGACCAAACCATGTATACCGGGTTTGCGTACGCTGCGCGTTCAGGTGCCTCGGTTGGGATTGACGATATGGTTATCCCGGCGAAAAAAGCGGAAATTATCGCAGAGGCCGAAGCCGAAGTTGCGGAAATTCAGGAACAGTTCCAGTCTGGTCTGGTAACCGCAGGCGAACGCTATAACAAAGTTATCGATATTTGGGCTGCGGCTAACGATCGCGTTTCCAAGGCGATGATGGAGAATCTGCAAACCGAAACCGTCATTAACCGCGAAGGCAAAGAAGAGCAGCAGGTTTCTTTCAACAGCATCTACATGATGGCTGACTCCGGTGCGCGTGGTTCTGCGGCGCAGATTCGTCAGCTTGCCGGGATGCGTGGCCTGATGGCGAAACCGGACGGCTCCATCATCGAAACGCCAATCACCGCGAACTTCCGTGAAGGTCTGAACGTACTCCAGTACTTCATCTCCACGCACGGTGCGCGTAAAGGTCTGGCGGATACCGCACTGAAAACGGCAAACTCCGGTTATCTGACGCGCCGTCTGGTTGACGTAGCACAGGATCTGGTGGTTACCGAGGATGACTGTGGCACGCTTGAAGGTATCACCATGACCCCGGTTATTGAAGGTGGTGATGTTAAAGAGCCGCTGCGCGATCGCGTTCTGGGTCGTGTAACCGCAGAAGATGTACTGAAGCCGGGCACTGCGGATATTCTGGTGCCGCGTAACACTCTGTTGAACGAGCAGTGGTGTGACGTGTTGGAGGCTAATTCCGTCGACTCCGTGAAAGTGCGTTCCGTTGTATCCTGTGACACCGACTTTGGTGTATGTGCGCACTGCTATGGTCGTGACCTGGCGCGTGGTCATATCATCAATAAAGGCGAAGCTATCGGGGTTATCGCAGCACAGTCCATCGGTGAACCTGGCACACAGCTTACCATGCGTACCTTCCATATCGGTGGTGCGGCTTCCCGTGCGGCTGCTGAATCCAGCATTCAGGTGAAAAACAAAGGTAGCATTAAGCTTACCAATGCGAAGTCGGTTGTGAACTCCAGCGGCAAGCTGGTAATTACTTCTCGTAACACCGAACTGAAACTGATTGATGAATTTGGTCGTACCAAAGAAAGCTATAAAGTGCCTTACGGCTCGGTAATGGCGAAAGGCGATGGCGAACAGGTTGCCGGCGGTGAAACCGTAGCAAACTGGGATCCGCATACCATGCCGGTTATCACCGAAGTATCAGGTAACATTCGCTTTGTGGATATGATTGACGGTCAGACGATTACTCGTCAAACCGACGAACTGACCGGTCTATCATCTCTGGTAGTGTTGGATTCTTCTGAGCGTACCGCAGGCGGTAAAGATTTACGTCCGGCGCTGAAAATCGTTGATGCACAGGGTAACGATGTTCTGATCCCTGGCACTGATATGCCGGCTCAGTACTTCCTGCCGGGTAAAGCCATCGTTCAGCTGGAAGATGGCATTCAGATTGGCGCGGGTGATGCTCTGGCTCGTATTCCACAGGAATCCAGTGGTACCAAAGATATCACCGGTGGTCTGCCACGCGTTGCTGACCTGTTCGAAGCGCGTCGTCCGAAAGAGCCGGCAATCCTGGCTGAAATCGGCGGCATTATCTCCTTCGGTAAAGAAACCAAAGGTAAGCGTCGTTTGGTGATCACACCGCTGGATGGTAGCGATCCGTATGAAGAGATGATCCCGAAATGGCGTCAGCTCAACGTGTTTGAAGGCGAACGCGTAGAGCGCGGTGACGTTGTCTCTGATGGTCCGGAAGCGCCGCACGATATTCTGCGTTTGCGCGGCGTTCATGCGGTGACTCGCTATATCGTTAACGAAGTGCAGGACGTATACCGTCTGCAGGGCGTTAAGATTAACGATAAACACATTGAGGTTATCGTTCGTCAGATGCTGCGTAAAGCGACTATCACCAGCGCGGGTAGCTCAGAGTTCCTGGAAGGCGAACAGGCGGAATACTCCCGCATTAAGATCGCTAACCGTGAGCTGGAAGCCAACGGCAAAGTGAGCGCGACCTATATGCGTGACCTGCTGGGTATCACGAAAGCCTCTCTGGCAACGGAATCGTTCATCTCTGCGGCATCGTTCCAGGAAACGACGCGCGTTCTGACCGAAGCGGCCGTTGCGGGCAAACGCGACGAACTGCGCGGTCTGAAAGAGAACGTGATCGTAGGGCGCCTAATCCCTGCGGGTACCGGCTATGCGTATCATCAGGATCGTGCGCGTCGTCGTGCGGCCGGCGAAGAAACTACTGTGCCGCAGGTTAGCGCAGAAGAAGCTTCGGCCAGCCTGGCTGAGCTGCTTAACGCAGGGCTCAGCGGCTCAGACAGCGAGTAACTCTCTACTGGTTGTCACGCTATAAAATTAAAAACCGCGCTCCGGCGCGGTTTTTTTATTGTCATCCCTAAACCTCCTCCCGGAGAGGTGGCGATCGTTCATGTGGGACTTTGCCCGTAGCATGCTCATGCTAAAAACTGCCCCGGTTTGTTACCCGCAAATCAAGGGAGTAAATAGCATGAGCAGATATGAATCCGCCTCACACGTATTCTGTTGCTGTCAGTATCACCTCGTCTGGACAGCGAAGTACAGGTACAAAACCCTCAAAGGTAATCCTGGTAAAGAGCTTTACCGGAGTATCTACATCTACTGCCATATGAAGAAATGCACGGTGGCAGAACTGAATGTGCAGATAGCTCATGTGCATCTGGTTGTAAGGAGCCCGCTGAGTGTGAGCGTTTCGGAACTAATGGGTTTTGTGAAAGGGCGAACAGCGATAAGGGTATTCGCGAAGTTTCCGTATCTGAGAAAACAGAAACAGTGGGATAACCCCTTTTGGCAAAGGATAACTTTGTAGATTCAGCAGGTGCAAACGAAGAGATAATTGTTACCAACGGTGCAAAACTGATCCACCCCAGCGGTTGAAAACTGATCCA
>CALYPF010000031.1 GCA_945271245.1 uncultured Enterobacteriaceae bacterium
TTAGACCGTTGGTGGTGACGGTAAGTGGATCACTTTTTACCCGTTGTTGACAATCAACCCTTTTTGGAAATTAAGCAGTTGTGTTAATGCGCGACAATATTCATTGGTTGCCGGAAGAAATTCCGCCTGCACAAAGTCATTTGCTTTCTCATATTCACCGCTGTCCGCAATAGCCATGCCTTGTTTCAGTTTGGCGTAATAATTAGCTCGGGCAGAGTCGATATTGGCTAAATATTGTTTCCCGGCTCCAAGGTGAATCATGGGGGTGACGGTTGACTGTATCTCACTGACCCTAACGCCAATCTGCTTTACAGCCGCTAAAAGATTTTTTCGCAACTCGGCATCGTTAGTGGTGATAGCAGAGGTTGATTTACCGCTGGACTGGTAAAGCAGCTCGGTCCATTCCTCGACCAGCCTTTCTTTTACCAGATATTGGCTGAGTATTTCATCTACGTTGGTCTGTATTTTTTTGGTGAACAGAAAAACGCTGCTGCTCATTATAATCATTATTACTAATATAATAGAAAAGGCATACGCCAGACGCATGCCTACTCGCATATTGGAAATTCTCATTTACCCGCCTTTAAGTCTTTTCCCTGAAAGAAAAATGAAGAAATTATAGTCAGCGCTGTTCTTAATATTTCATCTGACGCTGATAGTTATGTATGTTAAAAATGCGTGAATTAAAAGTTCATAACTGCGCGTTTAAACAGCGTAATTACAATTCATAGACAAAATTACTTCGGCACGAAATGATAAATAATTAATTGTTTAAACCGATCGATTAATTTGACTTTATTAGGTTATGACAATCAATTTGTTTTTATTGATCGCTTTTTCCAATTTTGCGCGGAGAGAGCAAAACCAATGCCGTATTTATTTTTATCATCTTAATTGAGCATAAAAATTAAACAGAAAAGCGAGGGTATGAGTAATAAATAAACATTAGCGGTTTATTTATAACCGGTTTACTTTACCTCACCGATTTATAACTGCAGAAGATTCAGGGTGGGGGTTTAGGCTCATCGCGTCGCGATTATCGGGAACGGTACGGCGATGAATTATCCAGGGAGTAAACAGTGCGCCCGGCAGGCTCAGGGGAGGGGGGGGTAATCAGAAAACGCGCTAGCGCATTGTGCAGCGTAAAATTCCTTTGGTTTCCCTTATGCAAAAAAACGGCGTTTCACCGGCGCTTACATCCTGGGTTGCTGAAACTCTCACTTTTATACGGAAACATATGATTTTCTCTTATCTCTGAGGCATTATACGCGCCGCAATTTATGTGACGTGTGAATATCACAATGTGATCCCGGACACATAATTTAGCGATCAAAGTTGCGCATTCTACGCGAGTAGATAAAGTTATCCGCCATAAAAAAGCGTGTTCTACGCGTGTAGATAATTAGCGTTCGATTTTTTTTAGTAGTGTTCAACACTAGGGAGCTTCTCCTTATGAGCATCGATAATTCTCCAGAATCGGTGGGCAACGCGTCGCAAGCGGCGCAGGAACGTCTGACTACCGAGGAAGGGAAACGAGAATTCTGGCGTGCCACTGTCTCCTGCTGGCTTGGGACGACAATGGAATATGCAGACTTTGCGCTGTATGGCCTGGCCGCCGGTATTATCTTTGGCGATGTTTTTTTTCCGGAAGCAACGCCGGTTATGGCGTTGCTTTCTAGTTTTGCCGCCTGGTCTGTCGGGTTTATCGCCCGTCCTATCGGCGCGTTGCTATTTGGCCGCATTGGCGATCGCTATGGGCGCAAAGTCGTCATGGTCATTACCGTAGCGCTAATGGGGCTTTCCACCACGCTTATTGGCTTAATTCCCGGCTATGCGACAATTGGCGTTTGGGCGCCGGCCTGCCTGGTAATCCTGCGCTTTTCGCAGGGGCTTGGCGCGGGCGCGGAGCTTTCAGGCGGTACCGTTATGCTGGGGGAATATGCACCGGTAAAACGTCGTGGGCTGGTTTCGTCCGTTATCGCGCTTGGCTCTAACAGCGGCACGCTTCTGGCATCGCTGGTATGGCTACTGGTGCTACAACTGGATAAAGAAAGCCTGATGAGCTGGGGCTGGCGCATTCCGTTCCTCTGTAGCTGTCTGATAGCGTTTGCCGCACTGATTATCCGTCGACATATTCGTGAAACGCCGGTCTTTGAGCGCCAGAAAGCCCTTGTTGAAGCCCAGCGCCAGGAGGCTATGCAGCGCGGGCTGGCACAGCAGCAGCGGGATACCCGCAGCTTCTGGCGCCGTACTCGCGCTTTCTGGACCATGGTGGGGCTGCGTATTGGTGAAAACGGACCGTCTTATTTGGCCCAGGGTTTTATCATCGGCTATGTAGCAAAAGTGCTAATGGTCGACAAATCCGTGCCAACGACCGCGGTATTTATCGCATCGCTGCTGGGTTTTGCGGTGATCCCATTAGCAGGTTGGTTATCAGATCGTTTCGGAAGGCGCATCACCTATCGCTGGTTTTGCCTGCTGTTAATAATCTATGCGTTCCCTGCATTTATGCTGCTGGATTCGCGCGAGCCGTGGATTGTGATTTCGACCATTGTGGTGGGAATGTCGCTGGCGTCCCTCGGTATTTTCGGCGTACAGGCGGCCTGGGGCGTTGAACTGTTCGGCGTGACGAACCGCTACACGAAAATGGCGTTCGCGAAGGAGCTGGGGTCTATACTGTCCGGCGGCACCGCGCCGCTTGTGGCCGCCGCGTTACTCTCTTTTGCCGGGCACTGGTGGCCAATTGCGCTTTATTTCGCTTTGATGGCCGGTATTGGCCTGATAACTACCTTCTTCGCTCCGGAAACGCGCGGGCGCGATCTAAACCTTCCTGAAGACGCCGTTTAACGTTATTTGGATTGTTTGAGGGATTTTTGCGACGTAGCGCGCTACGCTAAAGAGCAAAAATCCCTTCTTTGTTATGTATCAGCCAGGCAGGTAATAAGTAGTGTCTCAATTCCGCTCACGGCGCGTCACTCGCACTGATGTCGCGCGCGAAGCCGGCACATCGGTGGCGGTAGTCAGCTATGTTATCAATAACGGGCCGAGACCCGTGGCACCAGCTACGCGGGAGCGAGTGCTGGCTGCAATTGAAAAGACCGGTTATCGCCCTAACGGCATAGCACGTGCCCTGGCATCAGGATCGACCCAAACCTATGGGCTGGTGGTGCCGGACATCTCTAATCCTTTTATTTCCTCAATGGCGCGTGCTTTACAACAGGAAGCGTTTGCCGATGGAAAAGTGCTGCTTCTGGGCGACGCCGGCGACGATCGCAACCGCGAGCGGGAACTGATTAATAATCTCCTGCTTCGTCAGGTGGATGGGCTGATTTACACCAGCGTAGACAGGCGGCCCCATCTCGATTTAATTCAGGCCAGCGCTACGCCCTGCGTGATGATAGATAACGTACCGGACTCTTTAAACGTATGCTCGATTCAGGTTAACGAACAGCAGGCGGCTTATCAGGCGACGCGGCATTTAGTGGAGCATGGCTATCGGGATATCGCGGTGATTTGCGGTCCGCTGACCATGTTGAATACGCTGGACCGTTTGTGCGGATGGCGGCGTGCATTACAGGAAGCCGCACTGAACGTTAAGGATGAATGGGTTTTTTCAACCGATTATACCCGTGCCGGTGGCTATGCCGCCGCGCTACAAATGCTGCAAGGGCCTCTGCCGCGCGCCCTTTTTGCCACCAATGAACAACAGGCATTGGGCTGTATTCGCGCGCTGTCCGAGCACGGCCTGCGCGTGCCGGAAGATGTCGCGCTGGTGTGTTTTAACGGTACTCAGGCATCGCATTTCAGCGTCCCGTCATTAACGGCGGTGCGTCAGCCGGTGGAGCGCATGGCGAAAGCGGCGATAGCGATGCTGAGAACATGGAATGGCGATGTACGTCACGATGAATTTGCCTTTGAACTGCAACCGGGAGAATCCTGTGGTTGCGGCACTCGCGGCGCTAAAAGCTGAAGTGGATTATGCGTGTAATTATTGATTGCGATCCGGGCAACGGAATTCCCGGAGCAAATGTAGATGACGGTCTCGCGCTAGCGTTAGCGCTGGCGGCTCCGCAAATTAACCTTGAACTGATTACCACCGTTGCCGGGAATACATCCTGCGATGTGGGTTATACCGTGGCCTGCGATTTAGTTCGCCGCTTGGGGGCTAAGGTGCCAGTGGCTCGCGGAGCCTCCAGCGCATTGCTGGAACCCTCCTCCGTGTGGCGCACGCGTCTGGACAGCGCGGTTGATGCCAAAGGGCTGCGCGAATTGTGGCAAGGGGTGCGTGAGCCGAAGCGCGTGGCGATGCCATCGCCGCTGGCGCCTTATGCGATGGGCGAGCTCATTTGCCAGAATCCCGGGGAAATAACTCTGATCGCGATTGGGCCTCTGACCAACGTAGCGATGGCGATGCGGCTATTTCCTGAAATGGCGAGCGCCGTAAAACGTATTGTGATTATGGGCGGTGTATTTAATGTGCCGGGCTATCTGAAAGACACCAACTTTGGGTTAGACCCAGAGGCGGCGCATATTGTATTAACCAGTGGTGCTCCGGTAACGCTGGCGCCGCTGGATGTCACCACTCGCACGCAGCTGGTGCATGCCGATCTGGACGCGCTTGCTGCGGTAGAAACGCCGTATACCCGCTATCTGGAGCAGACGATGCGCCCGTGGCTCAATTACTCGATGCGCACCCGCAAATTACCGGGATGCTGGATCCATGATGCGCTGACCGTAGCCTGGCTTCTCGAACCCTCATTATGTGAAAGCGAAGAAGACTATCTCGATGTCGCGCTGGAAGGCATCGCGCGCGGGATGACCTGCCGGTACGGGCATCTGCGACTCGATATCGGCATTAAACAGCCGCACGGCGCGCCGGTGCAAATTTTGACCCGCGTTGATAATGCGCGGCTGCTGGCTTTGTTAACGCGATATTTGCAAAACCCCGGGCAATAAGCGGTGAGGCCGTGTAATGACGTATCGCGCGCTGGCGCAATACGTCAGCAGAGGCGAGTAACTCTTTTTACTCTGGGGCATGCGCCGCCGCGTTAAAAGGCAGCTTTAATGGATGAATGCACGCATCAACCACCGTCGGCGGATGCCTGCTACGGAGCCTTTGCTCTATACCGTGGCAGAGCGACAAAAAAAGGCCGGGTCTTTTCGAATGCTCATCAAGTAATGCGCCAGCATGCGATAGCGGCTGGCGCATACGGGTTAGAACAGCACCGAGTAATTAACGCCAAAGGTGCGCCCGCGGCCTTTATAAGTATATAAATCCGGCGAGCCGTAGGTCGGGCTATACAGCCCCGGCGCCCGCTGCCCCCATACTGTGGTGTACTCTTTATCCAGCACGTTTTCCACGCTGAGGCTTAATTTACCCACCGGCAGCGCATAGCTTCCCAGCACGTCGACGGTGTTATAGCCGCTAATTTTTTTACCATCAGCATCGGATACATCAAAGGTTTGGGTACTTTGTACCCGCAGGTTCCAGTTGCCGGGCGCCCAGGCTACCCAGGCGCTGGTTTTGGACGGGCTGGCGCTATCCACGGTCAGCTTTTCCCACTTGCCGTCCTGCCGGGTCTGGGACTTAATTAAATTCAGGTTGGCACCGGCGCTCCAGTCGCTGTCGCTGAAGAAATAGTCAACCTGGCCTTCCAGCCCGTAAATACGCCGCTTATCGTCATCCAGCGCAATGGTCATATCGCTTTTATTGATATTGATGGTCTTGTCCGATAACGAATAGTAGGCCGCCAGTTGGGTACGTAAGTTATCGCCGGTATAGCGCCACCCCAGCTCCCATGAGTTAACTTTGATCCCGTCGAGTCTGGAGTCATTGACATTCACGCTGTCAACCAGCCGGTAATGTCCATTTTCAAGCTGGTAGTTGCCCGCGCCGTAATATTTGGCTAAATCAGGAATTTCGAATCCCTGTGAAAAGTTAAACCACAGCTGCTGGCGCTCGGTCAATCGCCCCAGTACTCCCGCGTTGAACAGGAAGTTACGGTAATCCGTTTTCCCACCCGGTACCGCATCCGCTGAAGTCGCTTTCCCGGTGGCAATTCCCTGCTGTTGCGCATAGCCTACAAAATCCTCGACCTTATTTTCCGTATACTGATAGCGCACGCCGCCGCTAAACGTTATTGCATCGAGATCGTAGCTCGCCTGTAAGAATGGGGCGAGATTGGTAACGCTATAGCCGGGATAGCGTCCCACTTTATATGCGTTATCGAGCTGCATGCCGCCGCTTTGCGCCGCATTATCCAAATCGAAAAATTGCTGGTTAGCGTCAAACTTTTCATGATCGACATCAACGCCCCAGGTCAGGCCGAGATTATCGAGCGGCTTGCTATTAAGCGTGAGTTTACCGCCGTAAAAGTCGGTCTTTTGCTGCGAGGCACCGATGCTGGTGACAACGCCTTTCGACAGCGTCGGGAAGGGGTAAAAAGAGAGGCTCTCGTCGCGGTAGTAAATTTGAGCTACCAGATCCTGGCCCCAGAAATCCGTATTCGAATACTGCAAATTGAGCAGATGGCGGCGGGTGCCGGGCAGTCTGTCTGCGTCCAGGTTGCCCTGGTTTCTGGCGCGGCCTGCGCCGGTTACCGCCGAGAAGTCCTTGCCGAGATACAGGCCGTGCCGGCCATCAGATTCACTATTGTAATACTGTGCGGTAAGCTGAAGTTGCTGATGTGCGTCGATATTCAGCGTGCCGGTACCCATCACGTCGATACGGTCAGAGTACTGTAGGCCGGTCTGAGTGTTATCAATAATTGAAGCGTCACCGTTGCCGTCGTACCAGCCGCCATAGCGCTGATAGGCTACCGACAGCCGCCCGGATGCGGTGTCATTGCCGCCGCCGATCGCTGCCGCGACATTTTCATCGCGATCGTCACTGTTGTTGAACCCGCTTTTACCGCCGAGTTGAAATTCAACTTCGCGCTCAGGGTGCCCTTTCTTCGTGACAATATTGATAAGCCCACCGGTGCTGCCGCCGCCGTACAGAGAGGTCGCGCCGGAAATTACCTCGACCCGCTCGATATTAAAGGGATCGATAGCGTCAAGCTGGCGGCTATCGCTGCGCGATGAATTCAGGCGCACGCCGTCGACCATGACCATCATCGAACGGCCACGCATGTTCATCCCGTAGTTGGTGCGACCCTGGCTGCTGACATCCATCCCCGGGATCAGTAGCGCCAGTACGTCTTTTAACTCTTTCCCACCCTGAACCTGCTGTTCGATTTCCTGCTGTTCAATCACCCACGTGGTTTGGGCCATATCCGCCACGCTGCGGTGGGCGCGGCTCGCGGAGACCACCAGCTGTTCTTCTTTTCCATCATTCGCCCATGCGCCGGAAGAGAGCATTGCCAGTAAGCACGGATTTAAAACCCAAAAATAAGAACGTTTCATTGTTGTTATGTTTCCAGTATCTAATGGTTGCTATCAGTTTGGCGCGCGCTCCATCGGCGAAGGCGCGTGATTTAGGGCCGCACGCTGGCCGGTGTGCATAAAAGGCTATATGTCGCATTCCCACGCATCGCGCTGCACTTCAGTAACGGGCGATGTGCTACGGCTTTTCGTTGACGCCAGTATTCACCGCCGCGTTTGGTGATAAGACGCTTTTACGGGGCAGCCCGTCTTTGCTATGTTGTGCGCGTCCATTCCGGGCGTGAAACTCCGCTGCGCGTATCGCCGGAGAGAGCTGGCGCGTTTGGCTCCGCTGGGCGGGCAGGCGCGGCGTTCTGTTCCGGACAGCTACGCCAGTGAATAATGCCGGGCGTAGTCGCGATATCGAACGGCTTATCGGGATGCGCGGCATTGAGGATCCGCGCCGCGCGCCACGCCATTAAACTAAGCTGCGGCTCGGCTATTCCCAGGCTGTGCATACCCGCATTGACGGCGAACAGGCGGTTTGCCGCCGGGCCGTCCCACGCGAGCGTGAAATCAGTATTCATACTGAACTCACCGTTTTCCTCAGACCTGATTCGGGCTGCAAGCGGCGCGAGAAACTCAGGTTGCGATGTGCGATAGCCGGTGGCAAATATCACAATGTCGCTCTCCAGGTGCTCTTCTCCGCCGTCGAGATGGTGTTGCAGCGTTAGGCGCTGTGAGCTGCCGACGTTGCGCAGATGCGTTACCGAGCGCGAGGGCATAAGCTGCGCCCAGGGCGTTTCACGCAGTACGTCAAAACGGTGATACAGCTCGCGATAAATCGTCAGCAGCGCTTCGGCGGTAATCCCGTCCGAGGTCATTTTCTGTTCAGCCAGCAGGCGTCGGCGCGCGTCGGCATTCAGCGTGGCGAAGCTTTCCAAATAATCAGGGGTAAAATATTCATTGGCGAAGGCTGCCTCATCCAGCGCGTTGTAATTATTACGGCGCGATACCCAGTCCAGGCGGGCAGGCTGCCCCCATTCGCTGCGGAAAATATTTAGAAACAGGTCGGCACCGCTCTGGCCACCGCCAACCACTGTAACGCGCTTGCCTTCTAGCGACGGCGCGCGCAGCGCCATTTCGCTGGCATGGAAGCAGCTATCGCTCTGCTGCATAACGCAGGCGGGCAGGTTTATCTGTTTGCCGATACCAATACATAAATGGCGGGCGCGAAAACGGGCGCGCTGGGTCTCGATATCAAATACCCCCGCCTCGTCATTAAAGCTGACCCGCTGCACTGCGCTATTAAACGCCAGATTATCCAGGCGCTCTGCGGCCCAGCCAAGGTAGTCGGCAAATTCTTCGCGCGAGACGGCGCGCTGCTCGGTGGTGAGAAAGCGGTAAAACTTTTTATGCTGCACCAGATAATTTAAAAAACTGTGGCGGCTGGTGGGGGCCACCGCGCTTACCAGGTCTTTTAAAAAACAGGTTTGCATAGCGCAGTCAGGCACCATCATGCCCGGATGCCAGGAAAATCGAGGCTTACGTTCAAGAAACAGCGTACTAAAGCCGGGCAGTCCTTCGGCCAGCGCGGCAATACTCAGGTTAAACGGGCCAATACCAATGCCGATAAAATCGTAAGTTTTCATTGAGCGGACTCCCGGGTCGCCAGATAGAGCGGGTTGTCGAGATCGGTAAGATAGTTGGGCAGCATGCGGCTGCCGCCATCCTGTTCAGAAAAGGTCAGTTTGACCGGGTTTAAGATCACGCGAATAATCTGTGGCTTAAACAGGTCGAAAAGAGCAAAACGCCGGGCCATTTGGGGATGCTGTGCCATATAGTCGCGCAATACCGCCGCCAGCAGCTGGTAAAACTGGGTTTCATCAATACCGCACTGCAGGGTCAGGCGTGAAATAAACCGCAGTACCGTGACGAAATGCCCGGTTTGCAAGTCGTGAATCAAGTAATCGGCGCTCAGGCGCGCGGTGACCGCCTTCACTTCATCGGGCAGCGTGGCCGTCTCCGGGAAATCACTGTCGATCAGCCGCATATCGCCCTGAAAATCTTTCATCAGAATGCGCTGCGGCACGCCGTCTTTCATCACCAGCGTAATGTTCTGACCGTGGGCAATTAACGCCACGCCGTAGCGGCACAGCAGGTGATAAAACGGGATAACCACCGCCTGAAACAGGCGCGTCAGCCAGACCGATGCTTCCAGCCCTGAGCGTGCGATCCAGGCCGCAATCAGCGGTACGCCGTCGTTATCACATTCCATCAGTGCCGCCATCAGTATCGCCTGCTCGCCTTGTCGTAAATAGCGGGCGGGACTTTCACGCCAAATGACGCCGAACATTTCCTGAAAGCGGTACGGGGCAGAGGGTAGCGCCGCGTAGCCGGTATGCGTCACATAACCCGCTGCCGGCTCGCCCAGGATCTGCGCGCCGCAGCGCCGCAGCGTATCGTCCTGCGCGAACTGCTGCTGCAGCCAGCGGGAAGCCAGCGGCCCGGCGGCAATATATTTCCCGGGGATCCCGCGATAGCACGAGGTGTTATAAATGGTGAGCGGCAGTTTAATATCAAAATCTGCCCGGCGGCTGGCGTTGGTCAGGGTGCGCAGCGACTGCTGCGCCAGCCAGGCGTCGCCAAATTCACCCATATCGACAATGTCTGCGCGCGCGAGCTGCGGGAAAAAGTGTATCGCAATTTTCTGCTGCCACTGCCACGGATGCAGCGGCACCGGGATCCAGCCATCGTCCAGGTTGAGCGCCTGCCAGTGCTGCTGGAAACGGCGATATTCATCGGCGTCCAGCGCGCTCAACAGCAGCGTTTCTATCGTGCACGATGGGTCACAGCGCCAGGTCATTATTTCGCGCCGCACCGCCACCCAGCGCAGGCGAAAGCGGCCCCGGTATTCCGGGGCATACTGGCGCAGCGCGTCCAGACCCCAGCCGCGGCGCCCTTTATTGAAGATAAATTTGGGGTGCCCGCTTAACAGACACTGCAGTTCGTCCGGATCCAGCGCGATAAGCGCCTCTGCGGCCAAGCCTTCCCGAGCTTCCAATAGCCGGATATCTCCGCGCAGCGTGGCGTACAAATCTTCAAGGTGCTCTGCGGTTTGCGCGTCCGTCATTTCCAGCACTGAGGCTAACTGGCGCAGCACGCACTCCGCTTCCGGTGCGCGACCATCGTCGGCAGCGATGCTATCAGGCTCGATATGCAGCCAACCCCAAATCCCGCGCCGGGCCGTGAAGCGCCAGACCGTTGATCCCAGTGCGATTTGCCAGCGCCCGGCGGCGGTTTCCCGGGCCGTGAGCGCCCGCTCGTATTCCAGCTCGGCAAGGATTTTAGCCACCATCTCACGATTAACCCGACTCCAGTATTGCGACATCACAGCGCCACCTCACGGAAGAAACGATCGCGCTGGCTGATAACCAGCCGCGAGCGCTTATGGGGAAAGTCGAACTCTTTTTCTGTGCTAAAACCGGCTTCCGGTAAATGGCGGAACAGCCGCTGATTATCGAAGCGCGGCTCGGCGACCAGGCGCCCGGTGCGCGGTTCGTCCAGCCACAGATAATGGCTCAGGCCGCGCAGCCAGCTACGAATATACGGCGCGCCGCGCCAGCGTTCTTCGCCTACCAGCATATGCAGCCCGCGATCGAAAGGCTGCCAGCGATAGTGGCGGCCAATTCTGTCTTCCGCCGCCCAGTACACTTCAAAATAGCCGAACGGTTCATTGTCGAAACAGCCGATGAGCGGATACGCATGGGCGAGATCCAATTGTCGCCGCAGGTAGTTTTCCTGTGCTTCCTGCGGTCCGGCCATTTCCCAAAAGGCGTTAACGCGCGGCGTATTCATCCAGCGGGTAAAGCGCTCCGCGTCCTGGCTGAGGTCCACTACGCGCAGACTGAACGTGCGTTTAATTCGCGCATCGTAGCGACGATAAACCTCGCCCTCCGGGCGCGGAGGGCGGCGGGGATGATAAAGCTGGCGTTCGGCTTCCCAAACCATCGTTTCGCCGGCGGCGGTGCGCCCGCCGCGTAGCCAAAGCGGTAGCTGCCAGAAGGTTTCGCGCGCCAGATAATCGCTTTGCGCCAGGGTAAATAACGGCTGCGCCTGGGCGTTATCCTGCCAGAGCCGCCAGGGAAGCGTTATGCCGGTAAGCGCGGGGGCCGCAATGAACAGTTGATCCAGTGCTTCAACCAGCCAGCCGTCGGGCAGGGCGGTTAGCGGCGGCAGGATGGCGCTGCCGTCCAGGCCCAGCCGTAGCGGCAGCGGCGCGTTAAGGCGTGCGCAGCGAAAGCCGCCGGCATCATGAACAATAGAAGCGACGGGCATCATGCGTCAGCCTCCTGATAAAAGGGGTTAGCAAAATCGAAGTAAATGGTGGCCGGATCGGCAAGGGTGTTTTCGTTACAGTCGTTGAGGTAACAAAAGAAATTGCCTTTGCAGTTCCAGCTCGGGCTGTCGAGTACGTAATCGAGGCAGCGCGTGTTGCGCACCCGCAGGCGCAACTGTATGAGGGCATCGCGCACCTGCGCTATCAGCGCGTCTTCCTGCGCAAACCCCGCTGCGCCGAGGGCGGCGGTGACTGCAAGTGTTGAATTCACCAGTAGATAGTAGGGGAAGTAGCGCAGTAGCTGGTTTTCCGTAAAGCGGTTCTCCGCTTCCTGCTCACCCTGCTGCGCCAGCCAGTCGTGCGCCGTATCGGTAAAGGCGCTGCCCTGGCAGTCGCGATACAGCATGCCCACCGGCAGATCTTCATGCATTTCCACCAGGATATTCTGCTGATGCGCCAGCAGGACCAGCCCGTAATCGGCCTCGGCGCTGAACAGCGGCAGTAGTACGCGCTGGCAATAGGCCTGCACCCAGCAGCGCGCCGCCTGAGCGAGAGGCAGATTCAGGCGCTGGCTGAGGCGCCTTACCGCCGCCGCCAGCAGGCTGTCGCCGCCGTCCGGCGCTGCCTGAGTCAGGCTCACCAGCACGTTGGTTTGGGTATCCGGGGTGGCATGCAGGAGATTGACGCGCAGCGCCATCAGACTCTCTTCTTCTATATCGCCGTTCAGATTGCGCAGCGCCACCCAGCCATCTTCCTGCATCACGCGCAGCGTCGGATGCTGCGCCTGCAGGGTTTGCCACGTGGGCGTTTGCGCCATCTTCGCCAGGCGGATGCCGCGCTTCACTTCTTTGACGGACAGCGTGCGCACGGAATTGGTCAGGCGAACGCTGAGCGAAAATTTGATCATATCGTCGCTGCATTCGCAGTAGAGAGAACGTGAAGAGCTGGTAGGCAGCCAGGCGGCGCCGGCTTCGCCAAGACAGGCGAGCATGCCGCGCTGCTCCAGCGCCTGACACCACGGCTGTGCGAGCAGATATTGCGCCTGCCAGGGATGCATCGGTATCAGCCAGCGCCGATCGGTAAAGTGCTCCAGTAAGCCGGGAGCGCTCTGGGCGGCAAAGCGCAGTAAGCGCGCGCGCAGCGGTAGCTGCAGGCTTTCTCCGGCAATGTACTGTTTATCGACGGCAAACCAGCGCAGGGGAAAGCGAGAGGCGAAGTCCGGCAGGTAGCGCCGCGCTTCGGCGTCGCTGAACGGTTCGTGAGATTTCGGCGCCGGGTGAAAGGCGTGCCCGACCAGCAGCGCCTGTTCCGCTTCAGCGAAATTGAGTGCGTGCGTGCGCAGCTCGTGCCAGCGGTGGCGCAGAGATATCGCCTGCCAGGTATGGGCGTGACTTTGATAAACCCGCTGTGTGAAGCGGGCGATAACGTCATCGGGTAGATTCATTCGAACATTGGGCTTCGTCAGAATCAGCGCCGTCATACGCTGGAAATCCAGCGTTTCGCTGCGGTCTGCCCGGGCGCCGATCGCGCGTGCGGGAAAGTGATAGTGATGGTGCCCGGTGGGGGAAAAATAGCGTACACCAATACGCAGCGCGCCGTTGGCAGGTAAGGGAATATGGATTTCAGCGATGGAATTATCGGCGGTGGCGGGAATATATTGCCAGTCATGGGTTTCACGCAGCAGGGCGTTGAGGAAACACTGGGCCGCGACGTCCACGTTTGCAGTAGGGGTTGGAATACTCATAGAGCAAAGCTTATCCATAATTGATAATGATTATCGTTATGATAGAGATTTCATTTACACTGGCAATACTTTTTGCGATATTAATTTTCACTAAATTAATATTTCCCCACATTTATTGACGGTATATTCACGATTTATGGGCATTTCCTCTGAAACAGCGCGCGTTGTACAACCGGTTAAATCAAGCTGGACGCTGGCGCTGTGCGCTGGATTGATGGGCGTCGGGCAAAATGGCCTGCTGGTAATGCTGCCGCAGCTCGTTACTGCCACCCACTTATCGCTTTCAGTGTGGGCCGGATTGCTGACACTTGGTTCCATGCTGTTTTTGCCCGCTTCGCTGTGGTGGGGGCGGCAGATAGAAGTGCGCGGCGGCAAATTTGTCGTGCTGGCGGCGCTAGGCGGTTATCTGAGTAGCTTTGCCATAATGGCGCTCGCCGTATGGGGCGTGGCGGGCGGCTACCTGCCGGTTTCGTGGGGATTCGCCGGGCTCATTGCCTCACGGCTGCTGTATGGACTCACCGTTTCCGGAATGGTGCCTGCCGCGCAAACCTGGGCCATGCAGCGCGCCGGTGCGGCGCATCGTATGGCGGCGCTGGCGACGATAAGCACTGGCTTAAGCTGCGGGCGCCTGCTGGGGCCGCCGCTGGCGGCGGCGGCGCTAAGCCTGAACCCGCTGGCCCCGCTGTGGCTCATGGCCTGCGCGCCGCTGCTGGCCCTGCTGCTGATTGTGCGTCAACCCGACGCTGCGCCGCTGCCCCCGACGGCGACGCAGGCGGTGCGCCTGCAGCTATCCATGCTGCCTTATTTACTGCTGGCTCTGCTACTGGCGGCCTGCATCAGCCTGATGCAGTTAGGGCTGGCGCCGGCGCTGAAGCCGATGCTGGCGCAGCACCCAACGCAGGTGAGCCATCACGTTGCGCTGTTATTAAGTCTGGCTGCCGCCAGCACGCTGTTAGCGCAGTTTGTGGTAGTGCGTCCGCAGCGGCTCGGCGCGCAGGCGCTGGTCTGCGTGGCCGCGCTGGCGATGGCGGGCGGGCTTGCGGTGATGAACGGCGACAGTCCGGCAATGATGTATGCCGGTATCGCAATAACGACCTTTGGTGCGGCAATGGCGACGCCGGGCTATCAGTTACTGCTAAACGACCGGTTAACGACGGGGAAAGGCGCGGGCGCTATTGCGACCAGCCACACGCTTGGCTATGGTGCCAGCGCGCTGCTGGTGCCGGTTATTACCGGTTATTACGGGGAGCAGTATTTACTAAGTGCCGCACTGGTTATTGCGCTCTGTTTCCTGGCGCTGTGCGGCGGATTATGGCTGCAAAGCCCGCGGCAGGAGAGGCAATAATGGCAACGGGCTATCGGATTTTTAATGTAACGCTGGCGCGCCGCGTTGCCATCACACCTTCGCTCTTACGCTGCGTATTTAGCGGCGAAGAGGTGGCATTGATGAAGCGAGAAGCGCCGGATCAGCGGATTAAATTACTTTTTCCCGCCCGTGAAGGGACAGAGACCGCTATGCCAGTGAGCGATGACTGGTATCAGCAATATCGGGCGCTATCGAAGGACATTCGGCCGATAATGCGCACTTATACGCTGCGCGCGCTGCGCCCGCGCGAGCAGGAAATCGATGTGGAGTTTGCGCTACACGGCATGACCGGCCCGGCTTCGCGCTGGGCGCAGACCGCCCGGCCGGGCAGCCGCCTGCAGATTGTGGCACCAAACGGGCTGGTTGCACAGGATAGCGGCGGCTATGAATGGCCCGAAGCGCTGTCGCCCCGGCGCGTATTACTGATTGCCGATGAGACGGCGCTGCCGGCGGCGATGGGCATTCTCGAACAGTTGGCGCGCCGCGCGCAGCCGCCTTCGGTTCAGGCGTTTTTTGATGTGCCGCTGCGGGCGGATGAACAGCCGACAGGCTGCGCCGGCGCGCAGGTTCACTGGATTCACCGGGAACGCGACACCGTGCGCGGCGAAGGATTACTGAACGCGGTGCGGCGCCACGTGGATATCCCCGCCTGTGCGCGTATAGACGGCCAGCAAATCAGTGAGTCTTTCGATGAAGAGACGCGACTTTGGACGCGTGCCGGGCATCCGCGCGAATTTAGCGCCTGGGTGGCGGGAGAATCCTCCACCGTGAAGCGCCTGCGTCGCTGCCTGCTGGATGAGTATCATCTGGACAGTTCGGCGGCCAGTTTCATGGCGTACTGGGCGCAGGGGAAAGCGGGGTAATGCGCAGTTATCTCATTACCTGACGGCGCCGTACACCGGACTATAATACCCGCTGAGCCAAAGAGTGATAAATCCTGGCGAGAGGTTTAACGGGGTGAGAGAGGGGAGATGCGCCTGTCTGGTTATGTTTGAGGCGACGCGTTAGCGGTGAAGCCATGAGCGGCGGGCGAATAAGATAAATTCTCAGGCCGACGGCGTCGGCCTGAGAAATACCGCGCGTTAGCGCATGGTGACGAACTCTTCCGCGCCGGTTGGGTGGATGGCAACCGTATTATCGAAATCCTGCTTCGTGGCCCCCATTTTCAGCGCCACGGCAAAACCCTGCAGCATTTCATCTACGCCAAAACCGATGCCGTGGATCCCGACTATCTTCTCTTCTTTACCGACGCAGACCAGCTTCATGCGGCACGGCTGGCGATGGGACGTTACGGCGGTATACATTGCCGTGAATGACGAGGTATAAACTTTTACCGCATCGTCGCCGAATTTTTCCCTGGCCTGCGGTTCGCTCAGGCCGACGGTGCCAATCGGCGGATGGCTGAAGACCACGGTGGGCACGTTGCTGTAATCAAGACGTTCATCCGGCTTATTGTTAAACAGGCGCTCCGAGAGGCGGCGACCGGCGGCGACGGCGACCGGCGTCAGTTCGATATGGCCGGTGTTATCGCCTACCGCGTACAGCCCCTTAACGCCGGTATTTTGCCACTTATCGACGATGATATAGCCTTTTTCATCCCGCTCGACGCCCGTTGCTTCCAGATTCAGGTTGTCGGTGGCCGGTTCGCGCCCAATGGCCCAAATCAGGCAGTCCACGGTTTGCGTGCGGCCATCTTCCAGCGTTAGCGTCAGGCTGCCATCGTCATTTTTGGTTACTGATTGGGGCACCGCGTGGGTATGAAGATGCGGCCCTTCTGCATTCATCACTTCCACCAGAGTATCGACCAATAGCGGGTCAAAACTGCGCAGCGGCGCGTGTTTACGTACGAAGAGATGCGCTTCGGCGCCAAGGCCGTGAATGACGCCCGCCAGTTCGACGGCGATATAGCCCGCGCCGACAACCGCGACGCGCTGCGGCAGGTTCGGCAGTGCGAAGAAACCATCGGAATCGATGCCATATTCTGCGCCGGGAATGTGTGGATGGCTGGGGCGCCCGCCGGTGGCTATCAGGATGTGATCGGCGCTGATGGACTCGCCGTTCACCTCAACGGTATGGGCATCGATAAAACGCGCGAAGCCGTGGATAACGTCGACGCTATTTTTGCCCAGCACATTGTTGTAAGAGGTGTGGATGCGGTCAATGTAGGCGGTGCGGCTGGCGACCAGGCGCGCCCAGTCCAGGCGGTTAAGCGTGACGTCAAACCCGTAGTCTGGTCCGTAGTGACGAATGGCTTCTGAAATCTGCGCCGCATACCACATCACTTTTTTCGGCACGCAGCCGACGTTGACACAGGTGCCGCCTAGCGCACTGGCTTCTATCAGGGCGCATTTCTTACCGTACATCGCCGCGCGATTGATGGATGCGATACCGCCGCTGCCGCCGCCTATCGCAATATAGTCGTAATGTTTCGTCATGGCCGTTACCTTGTGTGTTTCGCCGATAGCGCGTGCGCCGCCGGTGGTTAATGTATGGCGCACCCGCAGCGCGCCGTGCAATGCAAAGAAATTTAATGTTTGCTGTGGCTATATTATTCCGGAACTAGCCACGAAAGCGTGGCGTGGCCGGTGCCGGTGGGCACCAGCTTGCGGTGTAGCCAGGGCAGTACGTTTGCCATCTGCTGTTCCAGCTTCCACGGCGGATTAATGACTATCATGCCGGAGGCGGTCATGCCGCGCCGATCGCTGTCGGGGCGCACCGCCAGTTCGATTTGCAGGATGCGACGAATGCCGGTGGCTTCCAGCGCGTGAAGCGTGCGTTTGATTTGCTGGCGCATCACCACCGGGTACCACAGCGCGTAAACGCCGGTCGCAAAGCGCTTATATCCTTCATGAATACCGTCCGCCACCGCCTGGTAGTCAGTTTTCATTTCATAGGGTGGGTCTATCAGAATTAAACCGCGGCGCGATGGCGGCGGCAGTTTGGCTTTAAGTTGTTGATAGCCGTCAGCGCGCTCTATCCGGGCGCGCTCGTCTTTCTGGAACTCGGCGCGCAGCAGCGGGAAATCGCTGGAATGCAGTTCCGTAAGCTGTAATTTGTCGTGCGGGCGCAGTAGATGGCGCGCAATGAGCGGTGAACCGGGATAGTACAGCAGTTGAGACTGACGATTGTAGGCCGCGACGGCGCTAAGGTACGGTTCCAGCTCCGCTGGCGTATCATCCTGCTGCCAAATCCTGGCAATGCCTTCCAGATATTCGCCGGTGCGCTCCGCATGCGGGCTGGTAAGCTGGTAACGTCCGGCGCCTGCGTGAGTATCCATATACAGAAAGGGTTTTTCTTTCTCTTTGAGCGCTTCAATGATCAGGCTCTGGACGGTATGTTTCAGAACATCGGCGTGGTTGCCGGCGTGGAAGCTGTGGCGATAACTGAGCATGCGGGCTGGATTTCCCAATAGTGAAGATCAAACAACGTATGCCGCCAGTATATCGTAAAGTCACGGTTTACGGCATGTATGGCGTCCGGGCATTGAAATCTGGCGTATCCGCCCTCATGCTACAGGGTATTGTCGCTTGCATGATGCGCTAAACCCATAACTCTTCAGGACCGAACCTATGACAAATCCATTACTGTCTTCATTTACGCTGCCGCCATTTTCTGCAATTAAGCCTGAGCACGTGGTACCCGCGATGACCGAGGCGCTGCAGGCGTGTCGGGAGGCGGTGGAACGCGTAGTGGCGCAGGGTGGCCCTTATACATGGGAAAATCTGTGCCAGCCGCTGGCGGAGGTCGATGACCGTCTGGGGCGTATTTTTTCCCCAATAAGCCACCTGAATTCCGTGAAAAATAGCCCAGAACTGCGCGAGGCCTATGAACAGACGCTGCCGCTATTATCAGAATACAGCACGTGGGTTGGCCAGCACGCCGGGCTGTATCAGGCGTATCGCAGCCTGCGCGACGGTGAAGCCTATTCCACGCTGGATACCGCACAGAAAAAGGCGGTAGATAACGCTCTGCGTGATTTTGAGCTGTCCGGGATTGGCCTGGCGCCGGAAAAGCAGAAGCGCTATGGCGAAATTGCCGCTCGCCTGTCTGAGCTTGGTTCAACGTTTAGCAATCACGTGCTGGACGCTACCATGGGCTGGTCGAAATTAATTACCGATGAGTCGGAACTGTCCGGCATGCCGGAAAGCGCGCTGGCCGCGGCTAAAGCGCAGGCCGAGGCCAAACAGCAAACGGGCTGGCTGCTGACGCTGGATATTCCAAGCTATTTGCCGGTCATGACCTATTGCGATAATCAGGCGCTGCGTGAAGAAATGTATCGCGCTTACAGCACCCGCGCTTCCGATCAGGGGCCGAACGCCGGTAAATGGGACAATAGCCCGGTAATGGCAGAGATTCTGGCGCTGCGTCATGAACTGGCCCAACTGCTGGGCTTTGGCAATTATGCCGAGCAGTCGCTGGCGACCAAAATGGCGGAAAACAGCGGTCAGGTGCTCGATTTCTTAACCGATCTTGCAAAGCGCGCTCGTCCTCAGGGTGAAGAAGAGCTGGCGGCACTGCGCGCTTTCGCTCAGGCCGAGTACGGTGTGAGCGAACTGCAGCCTTGGGATATCGCCTGGTATAGCGAAAAACAAAAGCAGCATCTTTACAGCATTAGTGATGAACAGCTTCGCCCTTATTTCCCGGAAGACCGCGTTGTCGGCGGGCTGTTTGAAGTCGTAAATCGTATCTACGGTATTACGGCAAAAGAGCGTCGCGATATTGACGTCTGGCATCCAGAGGTGCGTTTCTTTGAGCTATTTGATGCCGACGGCTCGCTGCGCGGCAGTTTTTATCTCGATCTGTATGCGCGTGAGCACAAGCGCGGCGGCGCGTGGATGGATGACTGCGTAGGGCAAATGCGCCGGGCGGACGGCTCGTTGCAAAAGCCGGTCGCTTACCTGACCTGTAACTTTAACCGCCCGGTTAACGGTAAACCGGCGCTGTTCACGCACGATGAAGTCACCACGCTATTCCATGAGTTTGGACACGGGCTGCATCATATGCTGACGCGCATTGAGGCAGCGGGCGTAACGGGCATTAACGGGGTACCGTGGGACGCGGTGGAGCTGCCGAGCCAATTTATGGAAAACTGGTGCTGGGAGCCAGAAGCGCTGGCGTTTATCTCCGGCCATTATGAAACCGGTGAGCCGCTGCCGCAGGCGCTGTTAGATAAAATGCTGGCAGCGAAGAATTATCAGGCGGCCATGTTTATTCTGCGCCAGCTGGAATTCGGTCTGTTCGACTTCCGCCTGCATGCGGAGTTCGATCCGGCTCAGGATGTGAAGATTCTGGAGACGCTGCGCGAAGTGAAAAGCCAGGTCGCCGTGATCCCCGGGCCGTCCTGGGGCCGTTTCCCGCACGCTTTCAGTCATATTTTCGCAGGCGGCTATGCGGCGGGTTATTACAGCTACCTGTGGGCCGATGTTCTGGCGGCAGATGCCTATTCGCGCTTCGAAGAAGAAGGCATATTCAACCGGGAAACCGGCCTGTCGTTCCTGGATAATATTCTAAGCCGCGGCGGTTCCGAAGAACCGATGACGCTGTTTAAACGTTTCCGTGGCCGCGAGCCGAAGCTGGATGCAATGCTGGCGCACTATGGCATTAAGGGTTAACGCCCGGGTGAAAATCTGTCTTATCGATGAATCAGGCGCCGGTAACGGCGCCTTATCCGTTCTGGCGCAGCGCCAGGGGCTGGAGCATGCGTTGGATGCGCCGCTGGCGTTGGTGCGCACTGAGCGGCACCTTGAGCTGCGCAAGCGCGATGAGCCGAAACTGGGCGGAATCTTTGTCGATTTTGTCGGCGGAGCGATGGCGCACCGGCGCAAATTTGGCGGCGGTCGCGGCGAGGCGGTGGCAAAGGCGGTGGGGGTTAAGAGCGGCTATTTGCCGGACGTGGTCGATGCCACTGCCGGACTGGGGCGCGATGCATTTGTGCTGGCTTCCATTGGCTGCCGGGTTCGGATGATTGAGCGCCATCCCGTGGTGGCGATGCTGTTGGAAGACGGGCTGCGGCGTGCCTATGACGATGTGGATATCGGTGGCTGGCTGCGGGAGCGGCTAACGCTGGTGCAGGCTTCCAGCCTGATCGCGCTGGATGAACTACGCCCGCGCCCGCAGGTGGTCTATCTCGACCCCATGTTTCCCCATCGTCAGAAAAGCGCGTTAGTGAAAAAAGAGATGCGGGTGTTTCAGGCGCTGGTTGGCGCGGATGAAGATGCTGACGGTTTGCTGGCACCGGCGCGGCGTTTAGCCACGAAGCGCGTTGTGGTGAAGCGCCCTGATTATGCGCCGCCGCTGGCTGGCATAGAAACGCAGTCGGCGATTGTTACCAAAAGCCATCGCTTTGATATTTATCCGGGGACGCCGGCGTAGTCGATTTATTTGTGATACGACGCCGCACCAATAATTCTTGCGGCGTTCGTTTTTCTCCTTTCGTTATTATCGCTGCCCGCATCGCAGCAGGGCCCCTGCCTGAATACAATAAATCGACAGGCTGCCGGGCAGGCTTTTGGCTGGCATTAAGCATCACGCATTTGTTAAAAAATAGCCGTGCAGTGGTAAGGGAATGATTTCTGCCAGCTTGCAGACCGTGTTAAGCGACCAAAGGCAACGTTCGGTACCGATCGGGTTGGCGACAGGGCGCTTACTGCTGATGGGATTCGGTGGTTAGCCACCGTGGAAAGAGTGCATCAGGAGCCCATTGTATTCACGCCGCGATTAGCGAATTGAAAACTGCCATACGTAGCCAGGCGCGTTGAAGAGGTGCGGGATGGATGGAGTTTGGCCCTTTTTGTAAAAAAGAGCCAGGTGCTTATTCATGAGGTGCAGGATTACTCTTCTTCTTCATCGCGCAGTGGGACAATTAGCATGTCGACGTGGACGGTATTGATAAGCTGTCGGGCGGAAGACATCAATTTGCTCCAGAAATCCTGATGGTGGCCGCACACCACGAGATCCATATCGTATTTTTTAATCGCATCGACCAGTACCTGGCCCAAATCACCGCTGCCGCTAAGCGTTTCAGCGATGGGATAGCCCGCGTTGGTTGACAGCTCGCTGAGCGCGCCGTGGGTTTCCTCAGAGATGCGCTTTTGCATGTCGCCCAGGTTAACGTCAATAAGCCCGGTATAGAGATCGGAGTAATTGACATCAACATGGATCAGCGAAATTTTCGCGTTGTAAGGACGCGCCATTGAAACTGCTTTATCGACCAGGGTTTTACTTTCCGGGGATAAATCGACTGCGATCAAAATGTGTTGATAAGCCATAGTGTTACTCCTTCCATAAGATGTCTGGTATCGGATATGGGAGAGCGTAACTATCTGCCGCTCTCTGTATATCCGCATCCTGCGTGTGGCATGCAGGAGAGCCTGGTCCAGCGTAAGGACTTAAATTATAGATGGTATTTGTACTCTGCGACGTTACCAGGGTCAATGTTTTCGCCCTTTAATACCGTTGATATCACGCGCGATCCCGGCATCGTATTTAACGATGTGGTAAAAAAAGAGTGAAATCTCCTACACTCTTAAAATATCCCTTGTGAAGGGCGATAAACGCGACATATTCAGGTATTGCCTTTTGCTCAACCGAACCCGGGCTGCATGTGAATGGCCCGGACATGGCTTTCTGGGCAGGCTTATAGGGGAATAGACATGATTAGCACCACTGCGCTGTTTTGGGCTTTATGTATTGTCTGTGTCATTAATATGGCGCGTTATTTCTCCTCACTGCGGGCGCTGCTGGTCGTGCTGCGAGGCTGCGACCCGCTTTTGTACCAGTACGTGGACGGTGGCGGTTTTTTCACCTCACACGGTCAGCCCGTCAAACAGATGCGCCTGGTACGCTATATCTACGCGCAGCGCTATCGTAGCCATCATGATGATGAGTTTATTCGCCGCTGTGAGCGGGTTAGGCGTCAGTTTATTTTGTCCAGCGCGCTGTGCGGGCTGGTGATAGTGAGTCTGATTGCGCTACTTGTCTGGCATTAACCGACGCGTCTCTGCCATGGATGCACGCTGCGTAAATTATCGTGCCGTCGATATCCTGCTTCCGGTGTCAGGAAAGCGCGCTGCTTCTGTCGTTAAGTTTGCCGCGCTGAAAGCACCAGTCTCCTGTCCCCGGGAGAAAATGGTCCAAACGGGTTTGACGCTAACAATAAAAAACCACCTGCATAGCAGGCGGTTTTTAGCGCCCCCTGGGGGCGTACCAGATCCTTTAAAAAAGTCTCTGCCAGTCTTATGAGATTTAAACCCCAAAACAACAGGGCAGAGTCAAAACCTGTTGATGACCACGCCCGTAGAATGTGGTTTCCAGTTGGCAATAAAAAAACGGGCCGCAGAGCGGCCCGTTTTAGACAGAGTAAGCACAGAAACGCCGTTAAATAAACTGCAGCGTCAGCCAATACAGCCCGCCGGATAGCGCGATAGCCGCCGGTAATGTAAACACCCAGGCCATTAAAATATTGGTCACGGTTTTCCGCTGTAGCCCACCGCCATCTACCAGCATGGTTCCCGCCACGGACGATGAAAGTACGTGCGTAGTAGAAACCGGCATTCCGGTGTAGCTGGCGATGCCTATCGAGACGGCAGCCGTCATTTGTGCGGACATCCCTTGCGCATAAGTCATTCCTTTTTTACCAATCTTCTCGCCAATGGTTGTCGCCACGCGGCGCCAGCCAATCATGGTGCCTACGCCGAGTGCAAGTGCAACGGCCATAATTATCCAGACAGGCGCGTATTCGATGGTAAATAACAGGTCGCTTTTCAGATCTTTCAGGTAGCGTTTATCTTCCGATTTCGTTTCCGGAAGGCTGGCCGCTTTATCTGCGGTATCAGAGATACACAGTAACAAACGGCGCATGTGCGCACGCTGATCGGACGACAATGCATTGTAGTTATTGAGGCCAGCCAGCATCTGTTTTGCGCTATTGAGTGCCATTGCGGCGCGGCTGGCATCGCAGTGGAAC
The DNA here is from genome assembly GCA_945271245.1 of uncultured Enterobacteriaceae bacterium. GTDB lineage: Bacteria > Pseudomonadota > Gammaproteobacteria > Enterobacterales > Enterobacteriaceae > Apirhabdus > Apirhabdus apintestini. The sequence continues at coordinate 23,777 of CALYPF010000031.1, forward strand.
TCTTTCGGCTTGTTCGCATCGTTTTCTTCAGGCGTTGGAATGCCTGAAGCGATATCAACCACGTGTTTGAGCGCATCGCTGTGCTGCTGGAAATATTGCTCAATGTGATTGATTGCGTCGCGGGTACGCGCAATGTCATAGCCCGTTGCGTTCATATTCACGACGAAACCTGCAGGCGCTACGCCAATCAGTACCAGCATGATGAGACCAATGCCTTTTTGCCCGTCATTGGCGCCGTGCGAGAAACTGACGCCGATCGCCGAAACGATCAGCGCGATACGCGTCCAAAACGGCGGTTTTTTCTTACCATCTTTCTTTTCGCGTTCAGCGGGCGTGAGATGAATGCGACGGCGTTTTTTGGTGCCGCTCCAGTAACGCCGCAGCAAGAAAATTACACCGCCTGCGATAGCCAGGCCTACGATAGGTGAAATAATCAGAGAGAGGAAAATATTAATAACTTTCGGGATGTTCAGTGCCTCAATAACGGAGGTGCCGGTCATCAAAGCATTGGTAAGCCCAATCCCGATAATTGCGCCGATAAGCGTGTGAGAACTGGAGGCCGGCAGGCCAAAATACCAGGTGCCGAGGTTCCAGATGATAGCCGCCAGTAGCATAGAAAACACCATGGCGAGGCCGTGCGCAGACCCCACGTTGAGCAGCAGATCCGTGGGCAGCATATGCACAATGGTATAGGCGACGCTTAAACCACCCAGCAATACGCCAAAAAAGTTAAATGCCGCAGCCATCGCCACCGCTAACTGCGATTTCATCGCACGGGTGTAGATAACCGTCGCTACTGCGTTTGCCGTATCGTGAAAGCCATTAATGGCTTCATAGAATAAAACAAATCCCAGTGCGAGTAACAACAACAATCCGGTATGAAAATCCAGGCCGGTAAATAGATGTAGCATAGACGTTACGCCATTTGTTTGGACATGAACGCGGCGCATTATCGGGGACTTTCGCGGCGCGGGCAAAGTGAAATGTTTACTTTTTTAACTTTAGTTGGCGCTTTTTAATTATGCCTGCCTATTTATTCTTTATTTTTCAGTTTATTAGTCATCTATTTGATTTTCCTTCTGGTGTGACCAGAGTGCAATCTTTACAATCTGTGCGTATTGAAAGAATGGAGAAAGCGGCGTGAAGACGTTTGATGCGGTGATTATCGGGGCCGGCGCAGCCGGGTTGTTTTGCGCCGCTCAGGCGGGGCAGCGCGGGCTGCGGGTGTTGGTGGTGGATAACGGTAAAAAGCCGGGGCGTAAGATTCTTATGTCGGGCGGCGGGCGCTGTAATTTTACCAATATGCACGTTGAACCCGCGGCATACCTGAGCGGTAATCCTCATTTTTGCAAATCTGCGCTCGCGCGCTATACCCAGTGGGATTTTCTCGACCTGGTCGGGCGTTACCAGATAGCCTGGCATGAAAAGACGCTTGGGCAGCTTTTTTGCGATGATTCCGCCCAGCAAATCGTGGATATGCTATTGGCGGAGTGTGAGGTCGGTGGCGTTGAGCTGCGCCTGCGCAGTGAAATTATCGCGGTAACGCGTGCGGATGAGGGCTATACGCTCACATTAAATGGCGATGAAGTAAGCGCTCGCTCACTTGTTATCGCTAGCGGTGGGCTGTCGATGCCCGGCCTTGGCGCGACGCCATTTGGTTATCAGGTGGCGGAACAGTTCGGCATTCCTGTAATACCCACCCGGGCCGGTCTGGTGCCCTTTACACTGCATAAACCGCAACTGACGCAGCTGCAGACGCTGGCCGGCGTTTCCGTTACCGCTACCGTCAGCGCGGAAGACGGCACGCTGTTTCGTGAAAATGTGCTGTTTACGCATCGCGGGCTTTCCGGCCCGGCAATTTTGCAAATATCCAGCTACTGGCGGCCCGGGGAGTGGGTCACGGTGAATTTGCTGCCGGACTGCGATGTTGCGGCGGAACTGGACGCCCAGCGCGCGGCGCATCCCAATCAGAGCCTGAAAAATACGCTGGCGCGCCTCTTGCCGAAAAGGCTGGTGGAAGTCCTGCAGGCCAGCGGAGACGTGCCCGACGTCGCATTGAAGCAGCTAATGCCCCGGCAGCAGCAGGCGCTGGTGCAGCTTTTGCACGGCTGGCGCGTGCAGCCGAATGGAACTGAAGGTTATCGTACCGCAGAGGTAACGTTGGGCGGCGTCGATACCCATGCGCTCTCGTCCCGCACTATGGAGGCGCGACAGGTTCCCGGGCTGTATTTTATCGGTGAAGTGGTTGATGTGACCGGCTGGCTGGGGGGCTATAACTTTCAGTGGGCCTGGAGTTCTGCCTGGGCGTGCGCCCAGGCGCTGGAAGCATCGCTCTGAATAGGCGTTGTATCGTACTCAGCTGGTTTCTGTTGATGTCGGTTACACGGTTAGCGATTCTGCCCGGCGCGGTTCTTCACCGCACAGATGACGGGGAAAGGGTGGGATCTGCTGCGGTTCGGTTCTTGAGTGGTTGCGCCGGTTATTTCAGCCAGCATGGTAGATATCTGGCGGCAGAAGGGGATGGATCTCTGGAAGTCCTCAGTGCTTTATCGGTGCTGGTCTTGGTATGAATTGCAGTTAAAAGCGGTAATTTACTGTGAATGAAAGGTGGAACCCCATTTAAACGGACACATTTATGTCATTTTGAGGCGCTGAAGTTGCGCGTTGAATTGCGTTGGGCACGTTATCAGAGTGAGCTTTTAGAATAGTTTGCGGGGCGTTAACTATTTGGAAAACCTGAATGCCTGCGGGATACCGCCCCTGTAGCAAAAGGGGCGGTTATTTTGAAGGGGTGGATTAGAAATTGACCTTAACGCCAAACATCGCGCTGGTATCGCTGTAACCCTTGTCACCCACCTGCTGGGCCACATTGCCCCACAGATTAACCTGCGGGTTTAGCTGACCTTCCACGCCCACTTTCACTTCCCCTATGTTGAGGCTGCCCGCCTGGTCCACCCGCACGCCGTTCATCCTGACGCCAAACGCCCGCGTGTTGTGTAGCCAGTTCGCCTCAACAAACGGCTCGAAAGTCCGCTGTTTTCCGTCATCCAGCCCGCTGTGCCCTTTGATAAAGCCGCGCACCCCAAGCCGGGTCTGCAGGTTGCCGTCGCCTTCACTGCTCACCCGGGTGCCGGTGCCCTTCTCTTTTACATCGTCCGACTTCACGCCCATCCATACGGCCTGCGCTTTCGGCTGAATATAAAACGCCGTGCGCGTATCGCGCTCGCCCAGCTTCCAGGTATACCCGGTTTCCACTGAGCCGGTCAGGCCGCGGGATTTGTAGCTTTCCTGCGTTACGTCGCTGTTGATGTGGTTGTTAAACCACCCGTATTGTAACCAGGTATCGACGTAAGCACCGGTTTTTTCATCGTTATCCTGCAGCCAGGTACCGTACAGCCCCACGCTGTAGCCGTCAATACTGCCGTCGGCGCGATAACCGTTGCGCTGGTTGCGGGTATGACTTTTCTGATTTGCGTAGCCGCCCATCACGCCGAGGTGGAAGCGGTCGCGGGCGCTGCTGCTCCACTGGGCGATGTCACCGCCGAGCTGCATGACGTAGCGGTTAGCCTGGGTGCTGAGCTGTCCGCTGGCGTCTTTAAAGCGGTTATGGCCGCCGACGTTACGCAGCCAGAGGCTGGTGACGCGCGCTTCACCGGTAAGGGCATCCACGTAGTGGGTCTCGCCCAGGCGGTCGTGCAGGCGGTTGACGAACAGCGTGTTGGCAGCGGCGATGTTGGCAGTATAAGCACCTGCTTCCGGGCGTACCCAGGGTTCCGGGGTAGGGGCCGGATTGGGTTTCGGGTCGGGTTTGGGATCGGGTTTGGGATCCGGCTTCGGATCGGGTTTAGGATCGGGGCCGGGATCCGGGGTTGGCGTAACTTCGCCGCTGACCAGGTACCAGTTGCCCACATTGCCGCCCGCGCCGCGGGTCAGGGTGTAATCGTAGGCGCCTGCTGCGATACGGCCTGCCTGGGTGAATTCACCGGCAGAATCGCCGCCGACGTGGATCAGTTCGATACCGTTAAGGGTTTTCGCCCCGGTGCCGCCGGCGTTGGTGACGCGTACCGAAGTCGCACCAGAAGTATCGCCGTCAATAGTGATATGGTCGGTGGGTGAATCATCACCGCCCAAAATGGCGTTAAAATCGATAGTACCGCCGTTACCGATATAATCGCCGGTAACATGCAGTTGGACTCCGGGCCTGCTGCCGTCTAACTGAAGCAACCCCGAATGGTTCATGTGGGTAATGGTGGAGTCATTAGTCATAATCCAGGTGCCGCCGGCGTCGACGTTAACCAGGCTGGTGCCGCCCTGCGTATGCACCCCGCCGAGTAATACACTTTGATTATGCAAATTTACGTTAGCGCGCGCAGAAGGGTCGTGGCGCATCATGCTGATATCGCCATTAATGACGCTGCCTCCCGATGCCGAGATATTAATATCCGCGTATCTGCTCCCCGGCGGCAGGGGACCAGCGCTGTTCGCGATCAGGATGGCATCACGATTGTTACTACTTACGCCGGTATTTGTCAGCGAAAGGTTTATTACCGAGCGCGCGTTGGCATCCAACACAACGGCGGCGGCATTTTGGGCGGATAACTCGCTCCCGGTAAACGCCAGATCGCCCCCATCCCCAACTTTCAGCGCAGAGGCGTTCTGGCCCTGGGTCTGAAAGACGGCATTGTTAAAGGTACCGGAGCTGCGGTAAACCTGCATTGCATCGGCGTTATCTTGTAGGGTGTTTATTTTTGTATCGGTGAGAGTGACCCGGCTGCGATCGGCAATCAGCCCCGTCGCGCCATTGCCATCAGTCTGAATACCACCGCCGGTCATGGTGAAAACGCTGCCAGCACCTGCTTCGACCCCGGAAAACATCCCGGGTTGCAACGCATCATTTCCGGTCACGTTTATCTGCGTATTTTGCAGCGTAGCGCTGCTGCCAGCACCAAACAAATAGATTCCCGAGCCTTCCAGTGAGATATCGCGCGCTTCAATCAGCCCGTTGTTCATTTCGGCGCTGCTGGCGCCAATGATTGAAAACCCTGCACCTTCTTTATCCAGTATCAGGTGCGTGTCGTTAGCGATAACGTGTGAATCATCCTCAAGCTGGATGACGGGGTAGTAGCCAATATCTTCTGAATGTAGCGGTGAGGTGCGCAGTTCGCTTCCGGTAATTTCCGCGCGGCTGCCGTTAGTCAGTTTTAAAACCGCGCTGTCCTGGGCGGAAAGCCTGGAATTCTGAAGCTTGACCTGAACGCCGTTGCTGCCGCGAATGAGCGCTGCGCCGCTACCGGACGGAGGCGCATCGATCTGTACGTCATTGAGCGTAAGCGCAGCGCCGTCACTTAGCGCAAAATCCATGCCCGTAGAAGATAGCGGGGCGTGATTGATTTCCAACAGGCTACCCGCGCCGATAACCGTGAAGCCGCGTTTGGCGATAAGCGTAGCATTTGTTAAACGCACCTGCCCGCCGTTGGTAATTGTTCCTGTCGCGCGGGAGCTGTTACCCAGCGTGACATCGCTAAGTGTGACCTGGCCGCCGTCAACATTCATGATTGAGCCGGTTTTACTGGAGACTGTAATGCCGCTGCCGGTGACTGAGCCGCCGTCATGGACATTTAACGCATCTTCCAGAAAACCTGTCGCGTTAACATCATTGGTGAGGGTTTGCGTCGTGCCTGAGCCAACGTCGATTGTTGCTGCAGCCTGAGCCGTTATACAGCCAGATCCTAGCGCCAGCATAATCGCGTGCTGAATGAGCGTGCGGCGCAGAAAAGGAGAGGTTCGTGTCCTGTGTGTCATGATGATTCTTCCACTGAATAGAGCGATGAATACAGGTGTTTCTGAAACACTCTAACATGGGGTAATGGCATGAAAATTCTTAAAAAATTCCATAAAAGCGAGGTTATTTAGCGGGGGGTAAACTTTCCTTAGCGTGGATAATCAGTAAGTTATTGCTGTTTCTAATGTGTTTTCGGAAAGGGAAATAGGTTTGCGAGACGCGTTTTCAGAATCATCGTATTGCCGTTGCCGTTGCCGTTGCCGTTGCCGTTGCCGTTGCCGTTGCCGTTGCCGTATCTATTATCTGACAATGCGATCAATAATGAGATTATGTAAGTATGTACTTACTATCGAATCCCGTATTTTATTTGCTGTACGTAAGTATGTGGCTGAATTGATTCAATTCATTAAATAACAATCAAACAATTACAGGGCTATTGAAGTTCGTTCGCCAGCAAATCAACCAGACGAGCGGCAGGCATTTCTCGTGAGCGGTGGCAACCGCAACCGGCCCAGTAAGCGCCATAATCATGGCAACCCTGAGCCACCGCCGCGCGGTGAAGCGCTTTTGCTGCGTCGTAGGCCAGCGGGTAGTCTGCTATCTCTTCTTTATTAGCCCGCAGGTAAAGCGAATTGATGATGCCCCGCGCCGGTCGTCCTGAAATCGTGCAGGTTAACGCAGTGGCGTGCGCCTTGCTGTGGCGCAGGCGCTCTCGCCACCCGGCATCGGCGGAAGATTCCGGGCACAGAATGAACGCGGTACCGAGCTGTGCCGCTACGGCACCTGCTTTTAACGCTTCGGTGATATCCGCCCCGTTCATAATGCCGCCTGCGGCGATAATCGGTAATTGAGTGGCGGCTTTAATCGCCCGAACCAGTGCCAGCGTTGGGAGACGCTCATCCGGCGCCCTGGGGTTGAATATGCCCCGGTGGCCGCCAGCCTCAATGCCTTGAGCAACCACCATATCGATACCGACTGCGGCAATGCGTTTTGCCTCATCAACGCTTGTCGCACAGGCCAGCATAGTAATTCCTGCCCGTTTAAACGCGCGGATTGCAGCCGAGTCCGGTAATCCAAAGTGAAAACTGACAATTGCCGGACGCGCTGCAAGAAGTAGCTCCAGCATAGGCGCGTTATTGATAAAAGTGCGATAAAGCTCCGTAAGGTGCTCTGGCGCAGCGGCGCCAAATCGGGCAAAGGTAGGGCGCAGGCGATCGATCCATGCGCTTTCGCGCTGTGGGTTACGGCGTGCCGGTGCGTGACAAAATAAATTTATATTCACCGGGCGAGCGGTGAGCGTTTGTGTTTCCAGCAGCAGATCGCGCGCCTGGCTTAGCGATGCCGCACCAAGGCTTATTGATCCGAGCGCGCCCGCGTTGCTGACGGCGGCCGCCAGTTGCGGCGTTGACACCCCGGCCATCGGTGCCTGGATAAAAGGAAGATCGGTCAGAGTGAATGCCATACGGCTACCTGTATGTTAATCGGGTATGTTTATCGCAAATCGGGGTTGCCCATCAGCCACGTTACTCAGTTCCTGATAGCGCCGCGCCAGCAGGTGCGGCGTAAATCCAGATGAATTAACGAATCGCCGGGGCTTTCGGACGCCCGGTTCCAAGCAAAACCGCCAGCCGTCGGCCTCCGGTTGTTGTTTCCATCCAAATCTTACAGATGCTGGTGAGTGGGACGGCCAATAGCATTCCTACCGGCCCCAGCAGCCAGCCCCAGAAAAGTAAGGACAAAAATACCACCAGCGTTGACATGCCGAGATGATGCCCCATCAAGCGCGGTTCCATAATATTTCCAAGCACCATATGCACGATACCGAAAAGCGCGATAACTAGCAGCGCTTCATACATCCCATTAAATAACAGTGCCTGAATTACCGGCGGGATAGCCGAAATAATGGAACCGATATTCGGAATGTAATTCAGTAAAAATCCCAGCACGCCCCACATGAGCGCGAACTGTACGTGCAGCAATGTCAGCCCCAGCCAAAGCACCAGTCCGGTCATTAGGCTTATCAGCGTTTTTAATGCCAGATAACGGCTGACGTTTCTGAGGGCCTGATGCAGGCCGGCGATGTGCAGCCGAGGCTGATTGAGCGCGAAACGGAGTTTGTAAGGAATATGGCGCACTTCAAACAGCATAAAGATGACCGTTGTTACCAACGGTGCAAAACTGATCCACCCCAGCGGTTGAAAACTGATCCAGG
>CALYPF010000032.1 GCA_945271245.1 uncultured Enterobacteriaceae bacterium
AGACCGTTGGTGGTGACGGTAAGTGGATCACTTTTTACCCGTTGTTGACATGTACAACCAGAGGGTAATGCTGCAGACTTGTTTTTATCCGCGTTTCGCATGTGCGTTCTTCCATTGATGGATGGTTTGTCGCCAAGAGAAGCTAGGGATCTAGCTGAATCAATTTCAGTTGCTTGGGGCTTAGATACTGAGAAAGCCGCCTCATTAACTCGTGATTGTGCGGAGTTTTCTGCTTGATGAATTCCATGAGCCTTGATGAAATATGTCTTCGGGGTCTTCTTCGCTGGGTAGGTACGGGGTCTCCTTCACCTTACTCAGGAAGCGTGGAGACTTTAAGATATGAAGATTTAGATGCTTTAAGAATGTGGTGGGCTCTTTCTGAACCTGTTGGCAGGCTAGCCTTAAGATTAGTGGAAAAACAGAGAGAAGTTTCTCCCACCTTAGACGACTTCAGAAGGGAAGTATCTGGTGAACTTCCTGGCCCTCCTGATGCTGCAGCTTCTATGTTGCTTCAAACCGTCACTCTTGACCCTGCTGCTTTTGTGGTCATAGAGGCATCTTCTTCATGGCTTTCAGGGCCAAACAGGGTTCTTGCGAAAACGCTGAAAACAGCGCAAGTAGCTTTGAAAGCTGGAGCTTTACATGCCAGAGGAGGGCTTTTCGATCTGCATGCGAATAAAAGGTTAGCTCTTCTCGATTGCGCCCTAAAAGTCGCACCTATACGAGAAGTACTTAGTACACCCGCGGGTAGATCTCGTATTGTTGCTTATGAAAAAAGGCAGGCTTCCAAGGCAAGGAGCCCGTTGTACAAGCAGTCTTGGATTTGTGCATCAATCTTATCAGATATTGAAGCTTTCGAGGCTGATACGATTAAGGCCCTACTTGCCTCCGATTTGCTTCCAGGAATGGAAGTCTGGAGAAAATTTGAACTCGCAACGATTCTGGAGGTTGCTGAAGCCCTTTCTGGGGCGACTGGGGCTCCCGTTGTTCTTGACGCTTCGTTTGCGGCGGGCAGGCCGGCGGCAACTATTGGTGATTTGGAATTACGTTGGCAAAGAGCCATGCCCAAGAGACCAAGTGCGTTTCTTGATCCGGGAGAGGTGCTAGCAGGTGAACTAGCCTTCTCTCTTGGGGTTTCCAAGGGTACTTCTCGAGCAGATATAACTATTGAAAGGGCTGGACGAATTCTTTCGATTATTGAATGTAAATGGTTTTCTTCTCCCGATTCGGCATCAGCAGCAATACTTGAGGCAACTAGTCAGCTTGTAGGTTATGCAAGAGACATTGCACATGCGCAGGAAGAACATGATACAGCTATTCTAGCTCGTAGCATTGTGGCTCTTGCTCACAGGGGCCCTGCTGAAATGCGTTTTGGGGCCCCTGTTTGCTGCATTGGTTTCTCTGATTTCGGTGCCGCTAATTTGGCACCTTGGGCAGCAATGGTATCAGGAATACACTAATTTATTTTTTCGGACGAGCGGCCCCACCATCAGCTACTAGAGGGACTGCTTCTTCCATTACCTGTGCAGCACATGGTGTGAAAATTGTGTAAGAGGATGGTTTGTCTGTAGCTAAAACAATAGGGTTACCCTCAAATCGGGACATTGCGCCCTCAAGGTATGCTGAATTCATTTCTACGCAAGCCCAGTGGCGGCCAAGGGCTTCAGACACTGCACCTGTCACGCAAGAGCCACCAAATGGATCGAAAACAAAATCGCCAGGATCCGTAGTCATACGAATAAAATACTCCGGAAGCGCTGATGGAAAGCGCGCTGGGTGGATGTCCAGTCCTTTTTTGCGGCAATAATCCTGATAAGTGCCATTTGATTCTGTATTCGCAATAGCAAGAAGATTTGGGGGAACGGAACCACCATTATCTTTGCCGAATTTTTCAGAAATCACATGGCCTGAGGGTCGTGTCTTTGCTTGATAACCGTTTTTTAGTAAAGACTTCATTGAGTCGGAATATGGTGCAAGCACGCGCCTGTTACTTGCTTTAGGGAATGGTGTTTTTGAAAGCCACCATACGCAATTTACGGCATCTTTAGGTCGAACCCGCCTTACATTTACCCATTCTGCAGGTGTCGGCAACTTAGCAGGATTCCACCAAAAATGTTCCAGCGCCAAATGAAAACCGTACTCATTGCAAAGCATTAGCAGCAGTTCATAATGGTAAAGAGAGCGTGTGGGGGTTCCTGCCTTCCATGCGCCGCCGATATCAATTACTAGACTCCCATCGTCTTTAAGTATTTTTTTGAAACCCTCAGCAAATGGACGAAACCAATCACAATAAGCGTGTGCGTCCTCATTACCATAGGATTTTTTCCGGACGAGACCGAAAGGTGGGGAGGTCATAATGAGGTTTACGCTTTCTGCTTCACGTGAATCCATCCAATCTAGAGAGTCACCATTCCACATTGCGCCGAAGTTTGTTTTGTGAAAAAGAGATACGGGGCGTGTTTCTCTGCATTTTTTCGGATCTGGGGTTGCCGATTTCATGTCAGAGGACGCCAATGCTCGAAGATAGTCACTTAGCGATTTGTAACCTAGGGATTTAGCTCTGATTTCTGCCGATCTTTTTTCAGCAACGCTCATTCGCACAGAGGCAGTAGTCTCCTTAGGTTCTGCTGACATTGGGCGCACCATGTTCTTCTCCAACTTAAAATTTCCTTTCTTTGTAATACAAAAATAAGGTAGTTAAATGTATTTTTTTGATGATTTCATTCTCTCCTCGCTTAACATCAATCGCAAGGCCTTTCTTTGCCAAATTCGTTTTGGAACTAAGATTTTTGTGATTGTCACTGGGTCAGTCCAATGAAGCCAACAGTAGTTCTGGCTCAGGCGGGTAAATATTGGATTTTCGATATTCTTGAGAGAGGGTCTCAATTGCAAATCAACGCCTGGATTCAGGATATTTATTAACACGTAGTACATGGGGCGACATTCAGGCACCACCAGTGGTGTACTCTGTAGCGGGAAGAAGTGATGCCCCAATAAAACAGACAGCAACCAACCACTCGTAATAATCCGGTCTTAGTCGCCCTTATTCTCCCGGCCACCCAACGTTTGGCACATACAGCTCACCAGACGCACCTGCTGACAAAAAACGCGCTCGCGTTGGGTCTGTAGCGCATGGCGCTATCGTCGGTTCGGTGCTAATACTGAAAGACTCACATGAAAAAAGGATAATGTATGCTGTGGCTGGAACAAGGTCTTTATCTCAGGGTTCAGGAGTTGCCAAACGGGCCGCGTCCGCTGCCGCTGCAAAGCGGTTTTTCTTCCGGCACCGCGTACCGGGCGCTGGGATGCTTTAACCCGTCAGAAACCTCGGATGCTTACTACATCCTTTCCAACGATCGCGACGAAATCTGGTTTATCTGTAATCGACACCTGCGCACGGTGTGTCTGCAGCCCGCGCAGCGGGCGTTTCGCCTGCCGCTGGCGCAGTGTGAGTTCGACGAGCCGATGCCGGCAGCAATCACCTGAATTAACCTAACGTGATGCCGCGCCCGTCCCGCGGTGCGGCAAAAAATATAGCTGCTGCGCTGAGTTTTATCCCGCCCCTGCGGTGAACGTGGGCGCGATATCGGGCCGCTATTTGGCCCCGATTATCGCGCCGGAGTTTCATTACCCTTTGCTGTTTAAAAACGACTGTGCAAAGGCGAAGACATTATTCGGGTCGATTTCCGCCTTAATCGCTTTTAACTTCTCTGCGACGGCGTCACCAAAATAAATCTGCGTGAAATCGCCATACTGCTCGCCGGGGTCCGGTTTGTAGTCCGGGTTCACGCCCAGTTGTTTGTCCGGGTAATTAAAGTAGCAGCCCTGATATCTGTCCCCCCACACCGGGAACCCGCTGGCGTTATTAGTGCCCTGGCGATAAATCGCGTTATAGCCGGCATTGAACCAGCTCACAATATCCTGCTCGCTGCGTTTTGCCTGTTCCGGGGTGGTGCCTTCCAGCGTCTTCCAGTAGGTCTGATACTGTAGCTTCAGCGCGCAATTTCTGGCGGCGATAGCGGTGTGGGCGCGCGTGGCGTCATCCATGTTATTGATTTGCAGGCCGTAACTGTCCACCTGAATCAGCGTTTGTGATAAATCCGCGCTTGCTGGCGCCGGGTTACCGTTCTGGGTATTTGTCAGAAAAGCGTACATCGCCGCGGCTTCGCTGGCGGTAAAGTTCGCCACCATGTTGCAGCTTTTGTATTTTCCGTTCTGGTTCTCGCCAGAGCCGCTCAAAAGCTGGGTCATATCAATCCACGGCAGGTCGTAAACCGTATCCAGCGAAATTGCCGCAGAGACCGGATGCCCCGGCAGGCTGAGCGCCTGTTTACGCCATGCGGAGGTCTCCGGCGCGGCAATCCATTTATTTAAGCGGCTGGCAAAAGATTGAATAACGTTTAACGCCGCGTCTTTGCTGGCCAGTGCTTCAATTGTTTTGCCGCCAAGGGCCGCATCGTGCCGGGTGCTGGCGCCGTATACCACCTGCATCACAATCGACATCACGTCCGTTTCCGCCGTCATGCAGGAGAATTTCCCCAGCGCGAAGGCCTGGCCCGGCAGCGCGTTACAGGCATCGTAATAGGCCTGCATAAACGCGCCGAATCCTGCTGCACCGCTGCCGCCGCTGCCTGCAAACTGCTTCCACGGTACCGGCAGGGCGATAAACAGCGCCCGCTCAGGCGCCTTAGGTACGCGCGTTTTTTCAAAATAGTATTTGGTGATTATCCCGAAGTGGCCGCTACCGCCGCCGCGGCAGGCCCAGTCCAGCCGGTCTGCGTCAGCGTCCGGGGTAAACGTGCGGCGCTTAAAGCCGCCGTTTTGGGTATCCGGGATAACCATTTCCACGCCGGCGAGGTAATCGACGGTCAATCCGTGTAAACGGGAAAGCAGCCCGTAGCCGCCACCGGCCACGTGCCCGCCGGCGCAAACGGAATAGCAAGACCCGCCCGGTACCGCCGCGCCATACAGTGAATGCAGCGTTTGTTGAATCAGCCAGTTAGAGGCGCCCGGCTCAATCACGACATAGTCGATATTATTAATTTTCTCTTCATGAATACCGCGCATATTGCTCAGGTCGATAACAAAACGCGTTCTGGCACCGCTATCGGTATCCGCCGCGCTTTGGAACGTAAAGTTTTCATAACAGTGACCGCCGGCAATCACTTTAATCTCGCCGGATTTCGGCGAATATTTCTGAATATTATTCAATGTCTGGATAATATCCTGCGCGTCTGTGACAAGGTAAACGCCTTCGCCTTGCCGTTCGCTCAGATTGTCATCCAGTTTGAAGCGCTGGTTAAAGCCGCGATCGAGGCCCGGGAAGTTATTGGCTTTAGGAGAAATATAGGTGCTCATTGTTACCTCACTAATTATCCGAAGAGGAGTTTAACTACGGCGCTACGGTAACAGGGGCAGGAAAGCGTCAAATGTATCCGATTCACACAATGAGCGCACCTGAGCATTACTGATAATTGATTACCGGTGGAATAGTTCAATTTATCGTAACAATCAGAGTAAATAATAATAAATTCAACGGAGATATTCTGTGGAAGCTGATGCATTACATGTTATTAAAGCACACTTAGGTATCAGAGCCTAAAAGGCAAATTATTATGGCCGTTCAGTACAGGGCGCTGAAAAAGAGGGGCAGCGGCTTGTAGATACCCTATATTTATGGTTGGAAAACAGAGGTGAGGCAGGCTATCACGATCCTGTTTTCCATAGCCGTGCGCGGCGAGCGGTATTTTCTCGCCTTTATTAACATCTATTTACGTAATATAAAGACGTATTCATTATTAATATCTTTAATATGAACCGTGTGGTGGATTTCCAGTGAGTAAATGGCTTTTTGCAAGAGCGATGATTTATTGGCCGGGAAGTGGCTAAAGCGCGCGTGTAACAGGCTGTTCTTTTCATTCAGCGCGGTTACTGAAATTAATGACAGCGTGCAGGTAAAAGTAATTCCCTCACTCAGGTGAAATTTCGCGTCGGGAATAATATGCTGTGCGCTAATCAACTGCGCCTGTGCAGCCTCTACTTTCAGACTACATCCCCCCATCGAAATATCGTGTATTAATAGGTGGTAAGGCTCATCGTCAAGGATAAACTCAACAAAGAAGGCGTCAGGATCCTGAGGGACATGGACTCTGAAGGCGCTGCGTTTTTCGTGACTGGCTGACATATTATTGTCCGAATAAAAAGTATAAAGAGAGCGCCGGGCGCGCTCCCGGCGATAATTTTTGTACCGAAGCCTGATTGTCAGGCTATTAAGTTAACGCATATTACTACACTATTATTAGACTGTAGCGCGCTTCGCTTTCTTATTTTTATATAATTCTTGATCCGCGCGAATAAGTGCCTCTTTAATTGACTCATGCGGAGCAAGCCCGACGATACCGCCGGTGACAGACAGCGTAATTTTATCCGAGAATGTCGCGCAGCGTTTATTGATTTTCGCGATGAGTTTCTGAGCAGCATCAGTACTGTCGATGTTAAGCAGAATACAAAATTCGTCACCGCCCAGCCGAATGGCCAGCCCCAGTTCTTCTTCGACACAAATGCGTATATGGCGTGCGATATTCATTAACGCATGGTCGCCTAAATCATGGCCCCAGGTATCATTGATTTGCTTAAATCCGTTGCAGTCTAGCAGCGCCAGCGTTTTAACTTTCATCAGTTGGCCTGCGGCAATATAGTTAAATACTTTTCGGTTATACAAACCAGTAAGCTGATCGGTAAGATTCTCTGTATTTTTTTTTACAAAGTATTTTAGCGATAGCATAAAGAAAGCCGCAGTAAGCAGCAGGGTTAATAATAAATAGTGCATGACATAGGGGCTATGTATAAGGTAGCGCGTCCAGTCGAGGCTAAAGACGATGTCATATTTATGTGATAGCTGAAGCGTAAATAAAGACGAGTAAGTAGTATTTCCTATTATAAACATATCCTTACCGCTATCTTTAGAGTGAATCTTGACGCTGGTGAACTGGTCGTTGAGCTCTGGCGCTACGTTTTTTAATATTTTCCGTTGATCGCTGGCGCGATAGTCATATACCAGTACGCCCAGCACCCGATGCGATCTAAGATGACCAAGATCGTAGACAAAACTGATTATGCTATATGAGAGTTCATTATTTAACGCATCAAGATAGATGTCTGTACTGACTCGTCCCTTATATTTTGCGTCATAGGTAAATTTGCGATACAGATAACCAGGAATATTGTCGAAAAGCTTATAAGTTTTGATACGACTAGCATCAAAATAATATTTCTTTCTGTTCAGATCGTTAACCACATACATCCAGGTCTCGCTGGCTGATAAGAAATAGCGCGTCAGGTTTTTTAGGTTACGCTTGACCGGTGCAGCGGAAAATACGCTTTCGATGCTGCGAATTGTTTCGCACATATCATAGGTTAACGGCACCGTAGACTGTAATTCACCTTTGAATGTTGGTGTAATGCTCTGGGTACTATTAAAGGGCGAAGTTGTATCCAGATACTCCGTATTAGAACAGGTATCGGTTCGCTGTTGATGGTTAACGAAATAGCTTACAGCGATGGCTTCAGCGATATTCTCATTATCGGTAAAGTTATTTATTAACTCGCTGTGATATCTCTCGGCGTAAGCATAGGCAGTAAGAAGCGCATAATTAAAAGACCTGTGAATAAGAAATAATATGGTGCAAATGAAGAATGCAAGTGACAGAGTAAGAAGAAGAAATTTATTTTTAAATAAACTAAGTTTATATTTTACTAGGGTATTGAATTTTATCATTATTTAAAACAACGTTTTATTTTGTACGGAATCGATTTAGCAATATCACTAGCTGCTAGTATATATGATCGCTTTTGGCGATCAATTTATTTATTTTCATTGTTTTAACCTATCAAATATAATGACATCGATCGATGTAACTAATTAATTATTTGATTTCATTGATTTTCATTATCACCTTTTATAGGTGATAAAATTTAATATATTCAAAAAGAGTATCTGAAAAAGGAAAACAATCGGTATTCAAAAAATAGTCTTTTTATTTATTTGATTTTTACGTATGAGCGCTTAAATGGAAAATAATAATAAGATACTTTTTCATTTTCGAGCATTTCATCAGGAATAAAATTTGAAATACGTTAGCGAGGAAGGCTCGAAGCACAGAAAAATAGTGCGTTGATTATGCACTTAAGAGTGAAGAAATATTGATCATATTGGGCGAGATACACACGCAATCTGTACAAATAATAGGTATGGTAAGCGTGAAAGTCGCATTGTTGAGGATATAAAGCGTAATTGGCCTGAAGCAGGGGAAATACGAAGAGGATGGTTATATTCTACTCTGCGGTGATTTTTTAGCTATCACGTCAGAATCTGGCTTTAGAAAGTGATTTATTCCCATTTTATGCAGGCAGAGTCTTGATTCCCTCGCACTGCGCAAGCGATCGGTTTGCTGCTTAAGCCGCGTTGCCGTAAACAACACCACTTATTGAGAAATAAATCGCCCTCTGGCCGCAGGCGCGGTAGAGGGCGATGTCAGCAAATATCAGCACAGTCAGGTGCTACCAGAAAAACTGAGGATCAGAACTCTTCCCAGTTATCTTCACTGGCGCTGCTTTTTTTAGTCACGGTGCTGGAAAGTACCGGCTGCTTTTTCACGGCTGCACGCTTTTCTGTACGTACCGGAGCAAGCGGTGCTTTTACTTTACCTGCAGTAAGATGGCTATCGCATAACTTAAAGAACGAAACTTCCTGAGCAAGCTGCTGCGCCTGATCGTTCAGGCTGGCAGAAGCGGCGGCGGCCTGCTCAACCAGTGCGGCATTCTGCTGCGTTACCGTATCCATCTCGGTAATAGCCTGGGAAACCTGCGCTATACCGACATTTTGTTCTTCAGCGGCTATCTTAATCTCTTCCATCAGATCGGATACTTTGGTTACCGAGTCGATGGCGTTCTCGATTTTTTTATTGGTTTCAATAACCAGTTGTACGCCATTGCCGACCTTCGTGGTCGTTTGATCGATGAGGCTGCGAATTTCCTGAGCGGCGGTAGAACTGCGCTGCGCCAGGTTACGCACTTCGCCGGCTACTACGGCGAAACCGCGCCCCTGCTCGCCGGCGCGAGCGGCTTCAACTGCGGCGTTCAGCGCCAGAATATTGGTCTGGCTGGCGATGCTGGTAATAACGCTGTTAATTTCAGAAATGGCTTTGGAGCTTTCCTGAATGGCGTCCATAATCGAGCGGGTTTCTTCCGCCGCCTTACCGCCTTCCAGCGCTAACTGCTTGGCGCTAGATGCAAGGTCGTTCGCCTGGTTCGCGTTATCTGCGTTCTGGCGCACGGTCATTTTTATCTGTTCCATGCTGGCGGCGGTTTCCTGTAGCGCTGCCGCCTGTTCTTCGGTGCGCGAAGAGAGATCGTTATTGCCGCTGGCGATTTCGCCTGCGCCGACGGTGATATTTTCCGCCCCGTTGCGCACTTTGGTGATAAGCGTCACCAGATTATTCTGCATTCCAATCATGCCTTGGATCGTCATCCCGATTTCGTTGCGGCTATCGCTTTCAACGGTTGTCGCCAGGTTGCCGTTGCCGATTTCCGCTAAGTGCTGGTTAATCAACGCCAGATTTTGAATGACCTGCTTACGCATCCAAACCCAGGTAACCAGAGAAATGACCAGCGTCAGAATAAAAGAGATGATGGTAATAAGGATGGAAGAGTTAAAATTGCTTTTAGCAATATGGCTCATTTCATCGCTTAATTTTTGGTTTGCCATCATATATTGCAGCGTAAAGTTATCTACTGCATTCAGCGCCATTTCCCTGGGCTCTGAGAGCGCAATATAGTGAGTGTTTCGCGCCTCGGTTTCTGCACTTTTTATAACTAACAGGGCGTTATTGAATGCCCCTTTTATTTTATCGGCTATTTCGATTGACTGCGTTGTGAGGAATGGCGTTGCCATAAAATCATTCAGAACACTGGTTGCGTTTTCAGCAAACTTATTGACCCGATTGAAAGTATCGTTAATATCACTAACGTCAAGGTTTGGCCTGTCGGTTAACAGATTAATCAGTGATTCCGCATTGGATAAGCTATCTTTCATTCTGGCAAGATAGCGTACATTGCTAGAAATATCATTAGATTTAGTTAAGTTATCATAGGATTTGAACGCGGTATAAAGATTATAACCGGTAATACTAACCGTCATGATAAAGAAGAGGATTAGCACGGCGGCTAACCCCGTAGAGATTTTAACTCTGTTCAACGAAAGCACCTGGATACTCCTTGTAATACTATGCGTGTGGTGGGATATAAATATCGGCAAAGCTAAATATATCTTTAGAGAAGCGATGGGTCAGAAGCACCAGTTAATAATTATATAATTAGATGTTAATGCTCATGATGTTTTGATAAGCGGCAATCAGTTTATTTCTCACCTGAACGCCCATATTTAACGCCACAGATGATTTTTGCATGCTAACCATGACATCATTAATGCCAATACCCGGCTCACCCTGAGTAAAGCGATTGGAGATATTGGTGGTATTTAGTTGCAGCTCATTAATCTTCTTTACGCCTCTTTCCAGCTCATCGCCGAAATTAGTAGCCTGGGGCTGCATGGCATTCTGATTGAAAGGCTGAATATCGCGCGTTTGCGTTGCAATAGCCTGCATTTGAGAAACAACGCTCTCTATACCCTGGACGGTCATAAAATCACCTGATAATTAAAACGGTTCAACGAAGTTATTAAAAGTAGTGCGGGTGGTGTTAATAAAATTAACATAAATCAGACACCTTAATTACAGCTTACCATGCCCCCCAAAAGGTGAAGTGGGTAATTAGACCTAAAAAAAGCGCCTAATTCCTCCATAGAAATAACCAGCCTTACCGATAATACACGCCTCTAAAATCGCTCTTTGAATATCTGGCTATGCAGTTTAGAGCATGTAGCGATTAGATACTGTTACATTTATCTCTCAGGAATACGGCATGACTGCCTCTATGACAGGAAAGAAAAACCTGAATATCGCCAATTTTTCGGCGCTGATTGACCGACTACGGTCAAACCCAAAAGTCGCTTTACTTGTGGCGGGGGCCGCCGCCATTGCGCTGACAGTTGTGCTGCTGCTGTGGGCCCAGTCGCCTGAATATCGCGTGCTATATAGCAACCTTAGCGATCAGGACGGTGGCGAAGTCGTCACACAGTTAAAGCAAATGAACATCCCTTATCGTCTGTCTGAAAGCGGCGGCGCGATTCTGGTGCCGGCAGACAGCGCTCGCGAAGTGCGAATGAAGCTGGCACAGGATGGTCTGCCGAAAGGCGGTGGCGTCGGTTTTGAGCTACTGGACCAGGAAAAATTCGGCATTAGCCAGTTCAGTGAGCAGGTGAACTACCAGCGCGCGCTGGAAGGCGAGTTGGCCCGCACCATTGAAAGCCTGGGGCCGGTGAAAAACGCGCGTGTGCACCTGGCAATCCCTCGTCCGACGCTGTTTGTGCGTGAAAAGAAACAGCCAACCGCCTCGGTAACGGTGAACGTGCTTTCCGGGCGTGCGCTGGATGCGGGGCAGGTCAGTGCGATTTCGTGGATGGTCGCGAGCTCGGTGCCTGATCTGCCAGCCGGTAATGTGACGGTGGTCGATCAGAATGGGCGTCTGTTGTCGCAGGTGGGTGGAGAAGGTCAGACGCTCAACGTGACGCAACTGAAATACGCCAGCCAGATTGAGAGCGAATATCAGCGTCGTATCCAGGCCATCCTGGCACCGGTTGTCGGTCACGCCAATGTTCACGCGCAGGTCACCGCGCAGCTGGACTTTGCCGTGAAAGAACAGACGATGGAAAACTACAAGCCGAATGCGGATAAGCCAGAAAATATGACTATTCGCAGCCGTCAGTCCAGCTCCAGCGAGCAGGGCGGCGGACCGCTGGTCGGCGGCGTGCCAGGTGCACTTACCAACCAACCAGCACCGGTGGCCCAGGCGAATATCACTACGCCGAACGCGCCGCAGGGTAGCGGTCAGGAAAAAGATGCGAAAAACGACGCGCAAAATCGCAGCGTGACGAACCGTTCGCAGGTGGTAAGCGGCAACTATAACCGCCGCCAGGACGACATCACTAACTATGAAGTCGACCGTACGCTGACGCACGTGAAAGCGCACGCCGGCGAGGTGCAGCGTCTCTCCGTTGCCGTGGTGGTCAACTATCTGCCAGACGCCAAGGGGAAATCCGTTGCGCTGTCTAAAAAGCAGTTGGATGAAATTACTGCGTTAACCCGTGAAGCCATGGGCTTCTCGCAGGAGCGCGGCGACACGTTAAATGTGGTTAACGCGCCGTTTGCCAACGACGAAGAAGATACCACTGTACCGCTGTGGCAGCGTCCAGAGTTTATCTCGATGCTGATGACGCTGGGACGTTATCTGGTTGTACTGCTGATTCTGTGGATCGTATGGCGTAAAGCACTCAAACCGATGTGGGTGCGCCAGCAGGAGCTGCATCGCGAGCGTATTGCCGCCGATCAGCAGGCTGAAGAAGCACGGCTGCGTCGCCAGAAAGAGAACACTGAAGCGTCAATGCGCGCTCAACTGGACGCTGAGATCAATACCCAGCATCTGCGTGATACCGCAGAGAAAGATCCACGGATTATTGCACTGGTCATGCGCCAGTGGATGTTAAACGAACAGAAGACACAGTCATGAATGCGGTTGAACGTTGTGCAATGCTCATGCTGACGCTTGGCGAAGACAGAGCGGCAGATGTTTTTAAACACTTGAACACCCATGAAGTGACGCAAATCGGGTCTTCCATGGCGTCATTGGGGAACTTTACTAATGCCGACCTGGCCAAGGTATTAAGCGATTTCCGCAAAGAAGCGGAGCAGTTTGCCGCGCTGAACATTAATACTAACGAATATCTGCGTTCGGTATTGGTGAAAGCGCTGGGCGAAGAGCGTGCCGGCAGTATCCTTGAGGATCTGCTGGATTCTCGCGACCAGTCCAACGGCATCGAATCGCTGAACTTTATGGAGCCGCAGTCGGTTGCCGATCTTATCCGCGACGAACACCCGCAGATTATCGCAACTATCCTGGTGCATCTGAAACGCTCTCAGGCGGCCGATATTCTGGCGCTGTTCAGTGAGAAAGAGCGTAACGATATTGTTCTGCGTATTGCCACCTTCGGCGGCGTACAGCCGGCGGCACTGCAGGAACTGACGGACGTACTGGATTCACTGCTACGCGGCCAGGGTCTCAAACGCAGCAAGATGGGTGGTATTCGTCCGGCTGCGGAGATCATCAACCTGATGAAATCTCAGCAGGAAGAAGAAGTCATTCAGGCCGTGCGCGACTTCGACAACGAACTGGCGCAGAAAATTATCGACGAGATGTTCCTGTTCGAAAACCTGGTGGACACCGAAGATTCTTCCATCCAGCGCCTGCTACAGGAAGTGGAGAGCGAGTCTCTGATAATTGCGCTGAAAGGTGCGGCTCAGCCGCTGCGCGAGAAGTTCCTGCGCAACATGTCCAAACGTCAGGCGGACATCATGCGCGAGGATCTGGCAACGCGTGGCCCGGTACGTATGTCTCAGGTGGAAGTCGAGCAGAAAAATATCCTTATGGTCGTACGCCGTCTGGTGGAAACAGGCGAAATCATTCTGAATGTCGGCGAGGACACCTATGTCTGATAAGACCCACAGTGGGATGTGGAAGAAATGGGAGCTGGAGGATCTGGGGCGCGAGTTCTCAACGCTTGAGCCTGAGATGATAGAACCTATTCGTCCTGAAGAAACCGATGACGAGGCGTGGGAAGAGGAACTTTCCCGCCTGCGCCAGTCTGCGCAAAGCAAAGGCTTTGAGCAGGGGCTGGCGGAAGGGCGTGAAGAAGGCCTGACCGCCGGTAAGCAGCAGGGCTACGACGAAGGTCTGGCTCAGGGGAAGCAGGAAGGGCTTGAGCAGGGGCTGGCCGAGGCCCGCGCTCAGCAGCAGGAGATACTCGATCGTCTGAAACAGTTCTCTGGCGAATTCCTGGCGACGCTTGAAGCCGCGGATAAAATTATGCCCGCGCAGATCATGCAAATTGCGATGAGCGCGGCGCAGTATGTGGTCGATACCACGCCGGTGTGTAATAACGACGCGCTGCTCAAACGTATCCAGAAACTCATGCACGGTATTCCGCTGCTAAACGGCGAACCGCAGCTATGCGTGCACCCGGATGACCTGATGTTTATCAAAGAGCATCTGGGCGAAATCTGCGCTCAGCAGCAGTGGAAACTGGTGGCGGACGCCTCCGTAGGTAAAGGCGGCTGCCGCGTATCCGGCGAAAACGGTGAAATCGATGCCACCATGGAGGCGCGCTGGCGGATGCTTTGCTCGCTGGCAATGGAGGAAATAGTACCATGACCCTGCGCCTTGAACGCTGGTTAAGCGGGCTGGATTCCTACCAAAAGAAAATGACCAAATTACCCGCCTGGCGACAGTTCGGCTATCTGACGCGCGCGACCGGGCTGGTCATGGAAGCAACGGGTCTTCAGGTACCTCTGGGTGCCAACTGCGTTATCGAGCGTCAGGGCGAAAACGGGATGGAACACGTTGAAAGCGAAGTTGTAGGCTTTAACGGCCAGCACGTTTATCTGATGCCGCTGGAACACGTCGACGGCATCGTACCCGGCGCGCGCGTTTGGGCGCCCGGTTCGCTGAACGGTCACAACATGGGCAAGCGTTTACCGCTGGGGCCGTCTCTGCTGGGCCGCGTGCTGGACGCCAGCGCCAATCCGCTGGATGGCCGCCCGGCGCCAGATATGAGCGACGCGGGCACGCTGTTTACCGCGCCGTTTAACCCGCTGCAGCGTACGCCGATCCACGATGTGCTGGACGTTGGCGTGCGGGCGATTAACGGCCTGCTAACCGTAGGGCGCGGGCAGCGTATGGGCCTGTTTGCAGGCTCCGGGGTGGGTAAAAGCGTCCTGCTTGGCATGATGGCGCGCTTCACGCAGGCGGACGTGATTGTGGTTGGCCTGATTGGCGAGCGTGGCCGTGAAGTTAAAGACTTTATTGAAAATATCCTCGGTGAAGAAGGGCTTCGGCGTTCGGTGGTTATCGCCGCGCCGGCGGACGTTTCTCCGCTGCTGCGTATGCAGGGCGCTGCGTATGCGACGCGCATTGCGGAAGATTTTCGCGATCGCGGCAAAGATGTACTGCTCATCATGGATTCCCTGACGCGTTACGCCATGGCCCAGCGTGAAATCGCGCTGGCTATCGGCGAGCCGCCGGCGACCAAAGGCTACCCGCCTTCCGTGTTCGCTAAACTTCCGGCGCTGGTTGAGCGCGCGGGTAACGGGATCGACGGTGGAGGGTCTATCACGGCTTTTTACACCGTACTGACGGAAGGGGACGATCAGCAGGATCCTATCGCCGACTCGGCGCGAGCGATCCTCGATGGCCACGTGGTGCTTTCGCGTCAGCTTGCAGAATCCGGGCACTACCCGGCTATCGATATTGAAGCCTCGATAAGCCGTGCCATGACCTCGCTCATTCCGCAGGAACGCTACCGGGAAATCCAGCAATTTAAACAGTTGCTGTCGCGCTATCAGCGCAACCGCGACCTTATCAGCGTTGGAGCTTACGCGGCGGGCAGCGATCCGCTGCTGGATAACGCCATTAAGCTGCATCCGCAAATGGAAAAATACCTGAAGCAGGACATCACGGAGTACTGCGACTATCCGCTGTCCTGCGAACAATTAACGACGTTGTTTACCCAGTAAAGGAGCTCACTGATGACGGCGACGCAATCTCCCATGGTTATGCTGCGTGAACTGGCGGAAAAAGCGCTGGACGAAGTAACGACGCAGCTCGGCAAGGCGCGCACCGCGCACCGCAAAGCAGTAGAACAGCTCGATCAACTGCTGACCTACGAGAAAGAGTACCGGCAGCAGTTTCAGCAAAGCCTGACGCAGGGGATCTCATCGTCTAACTGGACGAACTTTAATATTTTTATCAAAAACCTCGATGAAGCCATCGTGACCTACCGGCGCGAAGTGATTCAGCGGGACCAATACGTTCAGCAAGTGGTTGTCAACTGGCAAGAAAAGAAAAAACGGCTGAACGCTTTTGATATTTTGCTCGAAAGGGCAGAAAACCAGCGATTAATCCAGGGAAATCGCCGGGACCAAAAATTAATGGATGAATTTGCGCAACGAGCGGGCGCGAGGAAAGAAAATCTATGAATCCACTGATAAACCTGGGAGCGCCCCAGCCAGCGGCAGTGCCGAATAGCGGCGGAGCAACCCCACAGCAGGAAGGCGCTAACGGCGCTGCGTTTGCAAACGAACTACAGCAAAAAATCGCCGGCAAAGTGGCCGACAAGCGAGATAAAAGCGGCGCGGAGGCGAAAACCTCGGACGGAAAAGCGGTTGATGAAAAAGGCAGCGCTACCGGCGATGATAAAGGTGACAAGCGTATCGCTGAACTGCTGGCTGAATTACAAAATATGCTGACCACGGGGCAACTGCCGGACGGTACGCCGCTGACCAAAGAGCAGTTGGCGCAGATCCAGCAGATGGTGCAGCACATCGAAAATGGGAAACCCGTTCCAGCCGACACCGCGCTGATAAATACCACCGGCATGAAGGATGGAGAAGCGCCTGCTGCGCAGGCCGTTACGGCAAAAGCGCTTAGCGATACGGTTAAAGATTCTCTGAATAATCTGGCGGCACCGCGCGCTTTTGCGGCCATTAATCTGCATACCTCACGCTATCAGTCTCAGCGCAAGCAGGACGAAGCCGCCGAGCGCGCGACGCATGCCGTTGAGAAACCGATCGCATCGCGCGCATCTGAAATGTCGCAGATGCAGGCTTCGTCTGCGGTGGATACGGCGAAAGATTCTGCAGCAGCGCTGCGCCAGCCCGGGCACGCTGAAGTGGCAGTAGAGAAAACCTCGCTCGCAGCCGCGCAGGAGTCTGCGCATTCTCCTGCTCATCCGGCCGCGACGGAAACCCCGTTTAGCACCGCGCTGAACGAGGCGAATAAACTGGCGGCAGCTCACGCGTCCGCGGCCGGTAGCCAGAATATCGCCTCTGCGACGCTGAAAGAAACGGTGGGAACCCAGGCCTGGCAGCAGGCTATTAATCAACACGTCAGCGTATTTTTACGCGATGGCATTAACCAGGCTGAGTTACACCTGCATCCGGCAGAGCTGGGCGCCTTAAAAATCAATCTCAGTATGGAAAACGATGTGGCGCGCCTGCATTTCGCCAGCGCTCACCATGAAGTACGGGCGATCATTGAGTCATCGCTGTCGAATCTGCGCACTTCTCTGGCCGATGCCGGTATCCAACTGGGACAAAGCAGCGTTGGCCCGGAAACTTTCTCCGGCTTCGCGGGGCAGCAGGATCAGGCCTCATCCGGCGGCCAGAGCGGCGCTCAGGATGGCTCTTCCACACAAACCAACGGCGATGATGCGGAAATTCCGCGTGAGCGCACGACGGCCCGCATCGGCGGCGTAGATACCTTCGCCTGATAGTTATGAGGAAAGTTAGCGCATAATTGCCGCTGTATTTGCGGCATTACTTGCGCTGACTTCCCCTGATAATGTGCGCCGCTTTCGTCATCGACCGACGTTGAGTTCATGATTCCAGATAACCGTTAAGGATGTTTCTTCCTCCATGGCAAAGACAAATACACAAGGTGGAAAAGGTAGCAAGCTGATTCTTTCTCTCCTCATTCTCATCTCTTTATTAGCTTGCGGGCTGGCCGGGTTTGCCTGGTATCAGGTAAAAACGTGGCGGCATGAAGATCTGGCAAAGGCGGGAAATGCCGGCGGTCAGAAACAGGCTTTACCTGTAGCTCCTATCTTCGTTCCGCTGGACACCTTTACCGTGAGTCTGAACAACGATAAGAGCGATGGTGAAGGAGTTCTCTACATCGGCATCACGCTGCGCCTGACAGATACCCAGTCGGAAAGCGACCTACAGCTTTTCATGCCGGAAGTTCGCAGCCGCCTGCTGATGCTATTTGCTGAGCAGCATTCGGCGGAGCTAAATACTCAGGAAGGTAAAGAGGCGCTGCGTCAGAAAGTGAAAGACGCATTGTCCAAACCGTTTGCCGGTCAGCGCTCTATTGCGGTAAGCGACGTGTTATATAACGCCTTTATTCTGCGGTAACAATAATGTCAGATAGTAATCTTTCTCAGGCGGAAATCGACAGGCTGCTGGGCGGCGGAGAGCCGGAAAGCGCCGCTTCCGCGGGCGGTAACGCGGGCGGAGAAGATATCCGTCCGTATGACCCGAATACTCAGCGACGCGTGATCCGCGAGCGTTTACAGGCGCTTGAAATTATTCATGAGCGTTTTGCTCGCCAGTTCCGTATGGCGCTGTTTAACCTGCTGCGCCGCAGCCCGGATATTAGCGTCGGAACTACGAAAATACTGCCGTACCATGAGTTTGCGCGCAATCTACCGGTGCCGACGAACTTAAACCTGGTACACCTGAACCCGCTGCGCGGCACGGCGTTATTCGCCTTCGCGCCGAGCCTGGTGTTCATCGTGGTGGATAACCTGTTTGGCGGCGACGGACGTTTTCCTACCCGCGTGGAAGGGCGTGAATTCACCCCGACCGAGCAGCGCGTCGTGAAGCGCATGCTGAATATGGCGCTTGAGTCCTATTCCGGGGCGTGGAAAGCCGTGTTCCCGATTGAAGCCGAATTTGTACGTTCTGAAATTCAGGTGAAATTCACCAACATCACGACATCGCCGAACGATATCGTGGTAGCGACACCGTTTTACGTTGAAATTGGCGCCATGAGCGGCGAATTCGATATCTGTATCCCGTTCAGCATGATTGAGCCGCTGCGGGAACTGCTGACGAACCCGCCGCTGGAAAACTCACGCCAGGAAGATGAAGAGTGGCGACACACGCTGTCGACGCAGATTCAACATTCCGAAGTTGAGTTAGTGGCGAATTTTGCGGAGGTACCGACCCGCCTTTCACGCGTACTTAAGCTGAAAGTTGGCGATATCGTTCCGTTTGATAAACCAGAAAAAATACAGGCTTACGTGGATGGCGTACCGGTACTGGACGGACACCACGGTAGCCTTAACGGGCAGTATGCGCTGCGCGTTGAAAATCTGATTAACCCTGTATTTAATTCTCTGAAGAGTGAGGAAATTCCGCATGAGTGACACAAATCAGCCGTCTGAGAATCAAAATGATTCCGCTGAAGATCTGTGGGGCGCGGCGATGAGTGAACAGCAATCTGCGGAAAGCAAAGCTGTTTTTCGGGATCTGGATAAAGACTCGGTGATGCCTAACCTGTCTGAAGATCTGGACCTGATCCTGGACATCCCCGTCAAAATGACGGTAGAGCTGGGGCGTACCCGCATGACGATTAAAGAACTGCTGCGCCTGAGCCAGGGTTCTATCGTTGCGCTGGAAGGCCTGGCCGGTGAGCCGCTGGATGTATTGATCAACGGTTACCTGATTGCCCAGGGTGAAGTCGTCGTCGTTAACGATAAATTTGGTATTCGCATTACGGATATCATTACGCCTTCTGAGCGTATGCGCCGGCTGAGTCGTTAATGAAAACAGCAGCACATACGGTAGTTCCTTCCCAGGCCGTGCCGACGATGCATTCCGAGTCCTCCCCGCTGATTAGCGTCGGTGGGGCGCTGATGGGCATTATTGCTCTGATCCTCGGCATCGCCTGGTTTACCCGCCGCTCGGGGCTATTGCCCGCCGCAGCCCGCCGCCGCACGTTAAAGGTGGTTGATAGCTGCTCACTGGGTAACCGCGAGCGCGTGGTAGTGGTAGAAGTTGAAAAGCAGTGGCTAGTATTAGGCGTTACGTCCGGGCAGATTAATCATCTGCATACCCTGGAGGCCCCCGCGATGGACAGTTCTGCGGCAGCGCCTGAGGGCAAAGAGGGTTTTGCGCAGCTATTTCGTTCGCGCTTAACGGGCCGGGCACCGGAGTAAGTTATGTTTAAATATCGTGTAGTGCCAGCGCGCCTCAAGCGTCTGGCGTTCGTTTCGTGCGTCTCGCTGTTTGCCCTGATGGTAAGCTCCTTCCCCGCGCTGGCGGACAATGTGCTGTCTATTAATAGTCGCCCGATGTCCGGGGGCGGTGAAACCTGGTCGCTGCCGGTTCAGACGCTCGTCCTGCTTACCTCGCTGGCGTTCCTGCCTGCCGTTATCCTAATGATGACCGGCTTTACGCGCATTATCATTGTGCTTGGGCTGCTGCGAAACGCGCTGGGTACACCGTCCGCGCCGCCGAATCAGGTGCTGTTAGGTCTGGCACTGTTCCTGACCTTCTTCGTAATGGGGCCGGTCTTCGATGACGTTTACCAAAATGCCTGGATGCCATTAACCCAGGATAAAATTACGATGGAAGTGGCGCTGGAGAAGGCAGAAAAGCCGATGCGCGACTTCATGATGCGCCAGACTCGTGAAGCGGATCTTGCGCTGTTCTCCCGCATGGCGCGTGAGCAAAATTTTTACGGGCCGGATGACGTGCCGATGCGCGTATTGATCCCGTCCTTCGTCACCAGTGAGTTAAAAACGGCGTTCCAAATAGGATTTACCGTATTTATTCCTTTCATGCTCATCGACCTGGTTGTGTCCAGCGTCCTAATGGCGCTCGGGATGATGATGGTGCCGCCGGCGAGTATTTCGTTGCCCTTTAAGCTCATGCTATTTGTGCTGGTCGACGGCTGGCAGTTGCTGTTGGGCTCGCTTGCCCAGAGCTTCTTCTCCTGATGATGTGATGAAAGAGTAACGTTATGACTCCTGAAAGTATTATGGCGATAGGTTTCCAGGCGATGCGCGTCGCTTTTATGCTGGCGGCGCCGCCCCTGCTGGCATCGCTGGTTACTGGTTTGTTAATCAGCATTTTGCAGGCCTCAACGCAGATAAACGAAATGACGCTCACTTTTATTCCTAAAGTGATCGTGGTTGCGCTTACCGTGATGATTGCCGGTTCATGGATGCTGGGTACGCTGGTGGACTATGTGCGTACGCTGTTTAGCAATCTACCGTACATGATTGGCTGATATGCAGTGGGATATCTCACAGATTGGCGAGTGGCAGTCAATTTTCTTCTGGCCTGCGCTGCGCATTCTGGCGCTGTTTGGCTCTGCGCCGATCCTCAGTGAACGCTCGGTACCTTCGCAGGTTAAAATCGGCCTGGCGCTGCTGTTTACCTTTCTGATTGGGCCTACGCTGCCGCCGGTCACGGTCCCCCTGATGACAATGGCGGGCTTCTGGCTTGGCCTGCAGCAGGTGCTTATCGGTATCGCGATTGGACTCACGCTGCAGTTTATTTTTGGCGCAGTGCGTCTTGCCGGTGAAATTATCGGTATGCAGATGGGGCTTTCGTTCGCCATGTTCTTTGATCCCGTAGGCGGGGCGAATATGCCGATGATGGCGCGTATTATGAATACGCTGCTGATTTTGCTGTTCCTGACCTTCAACGGCCATTTATGGATGCTCAGTAGCGTGGCGGATAGCTTTCAAACTCTGCCAATTAGCACTACGCCGCTCAACGGCAGCGGGTTTATGGCGCTGGCGCGCACCGCCAGTATTGTATTCTCCAGTGGATTAATGCTGGGGCTGCCGGTTATCACCATTTTGCTGACCATCAACCTGGCTCTGGGGCTGCTAAACCGCCTGACGCCACAGCTTTCTATCTTCGTGATTGGATTTCCGGTGACGCTGATGGTCGGTATGGTGACTATGATGCTGGTGATGCACACACTCTCACCGTTTTCTGAGCATCTATTTATGGATGTCTTTACCAAGGTGAATGAAGTCATTAACAATATTGCGGGCTAAACGGGTGCGCTGCGCTTGATATCAGCCGAAGCGCCCGTTTTCCCCGGCGCTTCGCGTCGCGTATTCCCTCTCTCTTGCCTTATCACTATCTTCTTCGCCGATATCGCCGATTGCATAGCGCGCTGTTTTGCTGTGCTTAGGATTCCTTCATCCTGCCGCTGACGTTGCCATGCGGGCCTAAAGAACGTTATTAGCAGGCCGCGGAAAATGCGCTCTGCCAGAAAATTAACATCGCGCGGCGCATACGCTGGCTTCTGTTTGTATCCCAGCCTTTACCGTTAGGGTAGAAAAGAAGCGATACTGTCTGTACGGGCGAAACCGCTGGCTTCATCGGGTGCTGAACAAGGTAGCCTGATTCATCTCTCTTTTGCGCGGTGGTTATCGCACCGTGGGAAGATTATCTGATGCTCAGCGCCACCTAAACGGCCTATTCCTGCGCGCAACCGACCTGCCGTTTTGATAAAAATCGCCTTTTGTGCCCTTTTAGCCCCGCTTTCGGAGTGGTTCGCGCTATGCTGCTATAGTGCTCTGAGGATGTTTCGCAGACCAAACCCTTCAGATGCGTTTCCCGAACTTTCTCCCGACAGGGAGCAGGAGATAACGAGAGGCAGGGGACAATTTAGTATGGAATTAAAAGATTATTACGCTATTTTGGGCGTTCAGCCGACCGATTCATTGCAAACCATAAAGACGGCATATCGGCGTCTGGCGCGAAAATATCACCCGGACGTCAGTAAAGAATCGGACGCGGAAGCGCGGTTTAAAGACCTGGCGGAAGCCTGGGAAGTACTAAAAGATGATACCCGGCGCGCGGAATATGATGCGATGTGGCAGCATCGCAACGATCCGCATTTTGGCCACCAGCAGGCAGGCGGTCAGCAGCATTACGACCAGCAGGACTTTGACGACATCTTCTCATCGATTTTTGGCCAGCATGCACGCCAGCAGCGGCGGCCTGCGCGCGGACGCGACATTGAAATTGAAGTCGCGGTTTTTCTTGAGGAAACCCTGGAAGCGCACCAGCGCACCATCCGCTACGGCCTGCCTGAATACAACGCGTTTGGGCTGGTTGAACGTGAAACGCCAAAAACGCTGAATGTAAAAATCCCGGCGGGTGTCGGCGACGGGCAGCGTATTCGTGTGAAAGGGCAGGGCGCGCCGGGAGAGGCCGGTGGTGCCAGCGGCGATCTGTGGCTGGTTATTCGCATTGCGCCGCATCCGCTATTTGATATTTCCGGGCACGATCTGGAAATCGTTGCCCCCGTCGCGCCCTGGGAAGCGGCGCTGGGAGCGAAGATAACCGTGCCGACGCTAAAAGAGAGCGTGCTGGTCACGCTGCCGGCGGGGACTCAGGCCGGGCAGCGCCTGCGTTTAAAAGGCAAAGGACTGGTCAATAAGCAGACTACCGGCGATCTTTACGTTGTGGTTAATATCGTGATGCCGCCGAAACCAGATGACGCAACGGCGGCGCTTTGGCAGCAGCTTGCTGACGCGCAGGCGACATTCCAGCCGCGGGCTGACTGGGGGAAATCACATGGCTAATGTAACTGTAACGGTCACCTATACCGAACTTTGCCTGAACTGCGGTATTACCGAAGATGAGCTGAATGAAGTCGTTGGACTGGGAATGATTGCGCCACAAAATGTCTCGGCGCGGCCCTGGCTGTTTGATGACGCGGCGCAGGCGGCGATGCACCGCGCCCAGCGTTTGCGCCGGGAACTGGAGCTGGACTGGCCGGGTATTGCCGTGGCGCTAACGCTGCTGGAGGAAAATCAGCGTTTGCATCATGAAAACCGCGTATTGCGCCAGCGGCTGGAGCGTTTTACCACCCGCTGAGCGTTATAAACTCGGGCGAAATTGGTATTGATATTCATCAGGGAGCTTTGTGCTCTATGCCCGCAAGTTGTATTAAAAAAGTGGCCCGTAACGCCTGTGCGACACGGGCCAGCATTGAGCCTCAGGCAATTAACTTACATCGTAGTAAATATCTTTTCCTTCACCAAACTCCAGGTCGTAATAGTTCATATAAGCCGTATCGTGCTGATAACCGTACTGATCCTTGAGTTTATCTAACGCCGGGTTTACGCCAGGGTCGAAGCATTCTGCCTGCCCGGCATGGGTATAGCCATACAATACGCCCATGACGTCGGCAAAAAGTTTCACGATTATCTTGATGGGATCGGCGAGTATAATCACCGGTTCATACAGGGTTGCAATTTCTTTTACAGAGTCGGTATTCCATAGCTTAGGCACCAGATCTCTAAAGTTAGTGATACGCTTTAGCCCATCGCCCAGCAAGGCTTCTGCACGGGCAGCGAAGGCAGCATTCCCCGCCGTGGCACCGGCGAGACTGCGTACCTGCACCCGAATATCCTGTTTGAGCAACGTTTTCACGCAGGCGCCCCACGGTACCGTGAACGTTCCGCCCATACTATGTCCGCAGAACGTCAGGGTATCCCCATCTTTTAGGTTTGCGTTCAGAAATTCGACCAGTGTCGTCCCGAGGCCCGGTTCAACGCTGGACGTCATGGTAAGCAAAGCACCCAGCACTTGCGCCATGCCATCGGCGATTTTCGCGCCTTCTGGCGCATCGGCATCAAACTCGCGCCAGTCGACGGGGAGCAATACCGCAACATCTTCATAGCCATTCAGGGATGAGACCGTTGAGCGCGCGGCGACCCGATAATCACTGGGATCGTTGCGGTTTTGCACCACGAAAAACATGTAGTCATCCCAGTTATCCGCTGCGTTGCGCAATTTGGGGGTGCGGAAAACCGCCGGCCCCCACACTACATTATCAAGCTTACCCTGAGTAATTAGCGATGCGTTTAGACCGGCCTGCAGCTTCTGTTGCGTTAGTGCCGGGTTATATTCTTCCTGATGCGCGCCTGCCCATGCAATAGAGGCCAGAGCAAAACATTCAGCATCAAAGGTATAGTCTTTTTTCACTGCGAATCTCCTTCAGTGGTGGATTAAGAGCGGGCCAGCATAGAGATAGGTTTGAGCGATGGATGTGAAGGAGAAAACACTATGATAGAGCGTGAGCAAGGTTGATAAACCAGATGATGCCGCGCAGGCGGCGAATGAGAGCGAGGATATGATGCGGGCAGTGCGGGAAAAGTCTGCCTGCGGCCCGGCACCGTAAGACAACGCGCGACCGGTGAGGTCGCATCTTATTAACGGCACCATTGCTACTTGGTTTGTGCCGACGTCCGCGGTTTGGCAATGCGGGCTGCAACGCCTTTTTGCCAGTAATTTATTGATAAGTGATGATATCTGGCGAAGTAAACTGGGGGCTGGGGGCTGGGGGCTGGGGGATGGGGGCTGGGGGATGGGGGATTGAAATACGGGCAGGGGTGAGAAAAATGCCCACTAAAGCGTTAACTTTTTCCTGTAAGATTTGTAACTTCAATTAAGGCCAATAGTGAGAGATAACGCGGCGCATCTCTGAGGTAACAGCCGCTGTCATGGCGTGGCGTCCAGTGTCTCTAAATCGTGATATTTCCAAACTGAAAACTGTTCCCCACTCAAATGCCGCCGGCAGGTACAGGTTATTCCGTATTCTACCGGCGCGTGGCTAAAATCCCCAGGATGAAAACAGCGCTGGAAGCTGTGACAGTAAATAGAGGATTAGGCCAATTCCACCGCCGACCAGCGTGCCGTTGATGCGAATAAATTGCAGATCTTTGCCGATATTAAGTTCAATTTGCTGCGTCATATCCTGAGTATTCCAGCCTTTCACCGTATCGCTAATATGACGGGTCAAAAAAACGGAGAATTCAGGAGCGATGTGTTGAACGCCCTGCTCAAGATGCGCGTTAAGCGAGGCGCGCAGCGCGGCATCCGCCGTTAGCGTCTCGCCAAACCACTGCCCGGCCTCGGCGATACGCTGCTCAATGCGTGAGTCGTCGCTGTGTATGTCATTTTTGATCCACTGGCGTAAATCGGCCCATATTTCGCCCAAATAGCGGTTAAAAGCAGCATCGTTTTTTAAATAGCGTTTGATATTATCGGCTTTGTTGCGCATTTCCGGGTCTGTTTTCAGCCGTACGATGAATTTGCACACTGCGCTATCGAACGCCTGGCGGATCTGGTGGGCGCTGTCGTGGCTGATATCATCAAGGATGTCATTCACCGCGCGGGACACCAGCGCGGCGCTGTGTTCGCCCAGCCATTCGGTAGGCAGCATTTTTGCGGTGCGCGGGTGCTCGGTTTTCAGCCAGTGGACTATCTGTCCGGCGATAAACTCCCGCGTGTCGTCGCGCTGAATAAGCGCAATAAGTTGATGAATCGCATCGTCTAACAGCGCCTGATGGCGCTGATTTTTGGTAAGGCTTTCCAGCAAGGCGGCGCTGGTTTGCGTTAAATCGATTTTATCAATGGCCTGGTGCACCGCGCGTTTCAGCATCTGCTGAATACGTTCGTCGTCGGTGAGCTCCAGAAACCCGCTAGTGGCCTGAAGTAAGTGTTTCCCGATGCGGCGGGCATTCGCCGGGCTGCTGAGCCAGCGGCCGATTAATTGCGCCGGCTGATGGCGGCGGATCAGGGCTACTAACGACTGGGTATCCAGAAATTTTTCCTGCACGAACTGCGCGAGATTATCGCCGATACGCTGCTTATTTCGGGGGATAATCGCCGTATGGCGGCCTATAAAGGGTATTGGCACCCGGCGAAACAGAGCGCTTACGGCAAACCAGTCTGCCAGTGCGCCGACCATTGACGCTTCCGCCACGGCCTTAACGCCGCGAATCCAGATATTTTGCGGTAAGAAAAGCGTTGCTACAAAGGCCGCCGTGGCGACCAGTAGTAGCGACAGCGCCAGCCGTTTGGCGCGTTTAAGTTCTGCGAATTTTTCCATGGTCGTAAGCATAGCGGCCCGTAACCCTAAAGTGCAAAAGTTATGGCAGCGGCGCCGCGCGCGCTATAAAACGCACTGCGCTAACATCCGTCAGGGCAATCCTCATTATCATCATCCATCTGTGTATCAAGCAGGCGGATGCGCGCGCCGTCATTCAGAAATATCCGGCGGCACAGGATACGATAGCAGTCACGGTCGAAACCTTCGTCAGGCAGGCTGAGTTTGCGTGCCTCACGCAGTGTGTCGACCGTACCAAGATAGAACCAGTTGCGTATCACGTGATAGGCGCGGCGTGGCCCACTGCGCTCCTCCAGCGCGATGCGCCCGGGAAAGGGCCAGTGCCGTATCTGGTTGCGTATGAGAGCGGCGCGCAGCCGCTGCTGATGGGCGGCTAACGGTTCCGCTCCGCAGCATGCGCCGAAACACTTTTTTAGCTGGTAACGAAAACAAGGCTGGCCGGGTCGCCCCTTCTCAATATCCAGATACGTTAGGCAAAGTCCCTCCCGGTCTGCAATCTCGCGTAACAACCCAACGGCATCCGCGCGGCGTGCAAACAGTCCGTAAAGGTTTGGTGCACCCGCGAAATCCACCGCATCGCTAAAGACGATGCGCGTACCGGTCTCTTCTACGTGCAGGGCGCACAAACGGCGCACCCTACGTAATTGTTTATTATGGAGCGGACGCTGCTGCTTAACGAGGGTGGACTCAAGCAGCAAAGCGCCAATTTCCCCTACGGTTTCGATACAGGTAATACGCCGGGTGGCTGCCAGAAGCCTCGCCTCCCGCTGATTACGCAGATGTGACTGAACGCGGCGGCGTATATTAATGCTTTTGCCGATATACAGCGGATAACCGTCGCTATCACCATGGAAAACGTAAACACCGCAGGTCTGTGGCAGGCCGGCGGCGATATCGGTCAGATGGTCGGGATAACGGTACATAGACGTTCCTGTGACAGGGTGTAAAAAGGGGCGAACCACACCGAAGAACCGGGCGCGCTCAATAAACCCTGCAGCAATAAGAAAAGTTCGTAATACTCGATGGGTAAATTGCTGCGTAACACTGCTACTCAATAATACTGCATTAAATATGGTGTTCCTTGTTGCGGCGGCAGAGGGTATGAATAAACCAGGATTTTATCGCCAGCGGCCATCATCATGGGTGAAAAATTCTCTATGCTCATATCCTCAATTTGTCTGCGCCATGGTCGGTCAAACGACTTTTCCTTGGTGAAAGATATGGCTCTGCCACTGTATTTATCGGCCTCATTGGGGATGTCCAGCCTGCCCGAAATGCGGAAAAACCTGCACGGTATACCACCATTGGCACCGTAAATGGCGCCATTCTGTTACCTGACGGTTTGCCGCGCCGGTGAAGCCGGTGTTCCCCGTATTATAGCCTCGGACACGGCCGCCTGGCGCTGACGGTTCCCCGGGTTGCCCCCGGCTCGCTATATTTTGCTGTTCACAGACGTCGTTATTCCATGGCTAAAAATCAGCACGATCGGTGCCGTACGCAGGCCGCTTAAGCTTAGCTGGAATGGCGCCGACAATATTACGCAGCGGGCGGTTAAGCGTGGGCTTGGCCGCCGCAAAAGACCGCAGTCAGCGCGCTCTCTGTGGGTGAACGAAGCGGCCCTCAAAAGGGTTATCAGTACGTCACCGCTATATCAGATATTCAGAGTAAGCCCTGGCGGAGCACCTGAAAAGCGTGAGTGAATACTAGCTGAATGCCGTCAAAACGCTGCCCGTGGATATGTATTCCGTCTATGTCAGCGCGGCCCGAATATATCTGCCGAACGCAGTGGGGGAAATTGCCTTCGGCCGTTTTCATACTGCCAAATACTCTGCTCCAGTGTCGATAAAACCTGGCAGGGAGAGATGAAAGGTATTCCGCTACCGGCCAGAAAACAGGCGCATCGCTCCCGCTAACTGTGGCTATATAGCTGCAGAAATCGTTGCGGTCAGAGAGAGGAAAGGTTTAAGGCGGCTCGGTAGATCCTTTCGGAAAACAGCCGGTACAGGGGCAATGAAAGAACTTGCCCGTGGGTTTTGGCACCGTCGCTACGGTGAACACCGCAGGCGTCTGTAGCAGGAATGGATGGCAAATGCAGTGGGCAATCGGTCAGCGCATTGCGTAAACGGCTTTATGGAGTGCTTAATGGGATGAAACTTCGAGTATCAAACGACAGCGCAGCATCGCTGAATAGCAGCATACGGTTGCTCAGGTTCGGGGCGCGAGAATACCGAAACAGGGAGCGCTTCAAAGCGGCTGTCGTGTTCTGTTACGCCAGATTGAATACGGTCTTTATATTCTAGACATACCCGTTTGATTTTATTACGAATTTACATGTTTTTTGATTGCTAAGGCTCAATAGTTTTTGGGTAAGAATATGCGGGGAAATAGGTAACGATAGTGACTCATTAGTCTCAACGATTTCAGGGGTGCCGAGCAGAAACACGGTGCTTCCCTGGGGCTTATATTCGAGGTTAATACGCGTCTGTAAGCCTGTGCAGTAGCGTTCAATATCAGTAGCTGATGTACCCTGTGGGATATGTAGATTATTTAACACAGCGCATTGTGAAGAATTATTTGGCCTTAACGCGTTTGCTAATGCGCTTTTCACTGAAGGTGCCGAGGTTACGGCAGCAGGCCCATTCTTTGCGTTGGCCTGGTCTACATGCGTATCAACTACCGCTGCCTTGGTCGTATTATAAACTGTAAGCATGCTGTCCTCCCAGACAGAACCATAGCAATGACCTTGGTGGTGGAGAGTTAAAATCCCTGAAACCTGAATATACACGTACTCATTCCTTACAGGGGAAGGCTCATTAATATACAGAATTATTAATGGGGAGAATCAAAGGCGCCTTTAGGCGCTTCAGGTACGCATTGAGCGGCGAAGGAATTTAGATTTTACCGCCCCTGGTTGCACGCCCGGCGTATTTTACTACATAACCCGGTTCGTGCCAGGTTAATAGCTATACATTGCCGAAACCCGAGGGTTATCGAATAAGGCATGTTACAAACTCATCTTGATTATGATTTTCTTTGCGATGAATCAGTAGCAGGCAATCGTTAATAGCAACTGAAAGCCTGCCACCGCCGGCATAGTAAAATATGAAGATGTTTTATCGGGGAAAACGGAGCGGTAAAGCAGTAAGCGAAACGGCGCCCAAAACCAGAAGGCAAACCCGAAGATTTTGACAAAACGCCGCAGTGTAGAACAGGCCCAATCACTGAGAATATTTGGCAGGCTAACTCTACGTCTCACTGCTCTCAGTACACCGTAATTACAATACTCATTATAAGTACGCCGATCAGCATATTAATCAGGGTACTAAAATTAAAATAGCTGGCTCACGATTCCCACACATCCACATCTGGCGCACCCGAAATGAAACGGATGAATTTGCTGGCACTCTGGGAACCGAAAAGGCCCGTAATAGAATTAACCAATCCATCATACGAAACTCCCCTGGCAACAATTGTTACCAACGGTGCAAAACTGATCCACCCCAGCGGTTGAAAACTGATC
>CALYPF010000033.1 GCA_945271245.1 uncultured Enterobacteriaceae bacterium
CTGGATCAGTTTTCAACCGCTGGGGTGGATCAGTTTTGCACCGTTGGTAACAACCTGAGCGATTCACAGCATTCATTGCTATCTCGTGATACCATTCGCCGTCCAGTTCATAAAACTTCGTGTAGTGGCTTCCTACGAATTCAAAATTTGACGCCTGGTAGACGACGCCAGCACGCCCGCAACGTTCATCAGCGAAAGACTGAACCCACTGGACAGACGGATGAAGCTGTTTTATTGCCTTTAATGCGTAACTGATTGCCCGTGATTCAGAATTGCGTGGCATACAGTCATGCAACCACATCCGGTTGAGCTCCATATATTCCCGATTGCCCGTTCCCAACACCACTCGGCGCCCGCTGTTTGGGTTCATGGCGTAACCGAATTGCAGCACTCCAACCAAATCCCGCCCGGAGAATACCCCCAGATGCAGGTATGAATTATTAACGAAACGACCGGAATAATGCTTTGCGACAACAATAGCCCTTGCCAGCCAACACGGGATAGTTTCAACCCTCAGTTCGTGCGAGCCGTAGCCGACAACCTGGCCGTCATACATGACCGACTCAGGCTTCGTTAGTACGCGTGATTTGTTCTCTTTTCCCACCAATTAACTCCGTGGGATGCTCTGTGGCATTCGAGATTGATATGAGGCGTTTACAACGTGGGCACTTGACCTCAACACGATTAAAAACACCTTTAAACAGTAGTTTATTGCAGTTCTTACAGCGGACTTCTTGCATTTTTGACCACCAACACACCCTAATAGAGGTCATTCTATTACGCCTGTTAGTGGGTGGGGTTTACTACATCATAATTGATCGACAACACCGATCGATTAACGCATTATCGATCGGTGACATTGTTTCATTCGGGCGCTTTGGGCCATTCAATATCCGGGGCTTTGCTGGAGTCTACACGGTTCAGCAGTACGCGGTATTTTTTCCATGCCGTCAGCAACGCGGTTTCGTCATCGGTAGCAATGTCGAGGTCAACCGCGTCCTGCAAAGGGGCTATTGCAGCAGTAGCAACAGCCAACAACCGTGATTTCTCAGCCTCTGCCTGGGCGATATAATCGACGGGAATTGCAGTTATCTCGCCATCCGAATACTGCCATTTTCCATTAGCAGCAAATCCATCAGGAACGCTATCAGGTTTAACCTCAGTAACAGATGCATTAACCGGCCATAGTGTGGAAACATCCATACTGGCAGAACGAATCAGACCACTATCGTCATATACTATTTTCATCGTATCGCCAGAAAACTCAGGCTGAGACTCGTACCAGTCCTGTCCATTTTCATCATGAAGATACGCGATTTCTACACCATCTGGCTCATTATCTTGATTATCTGGGGTGTATATAGTCAGATTTTTAAGTTCCACAGTCACTCCTTATGCACTAGCCGCTGTTTTCCAGGTGCCATTATGTAAATATTGAATAGGACGATAATAAACATGGTCATCCCCTGCCTGCATATCCCAGGTTCCATTTGTTTTAAATCCCGTAACCACATTACCGCCACCTAACGCATAATTAAGAGCCAGGGACGGGGAGAGAACTTGAGCCCCCAGCCGTATATTCTGGATATAGCGCCCATCAGATTCAGCTTTAGTGTACGCCTGCCCTGCCGGGGTATAGCTACCTTTAGCCTGATACTTTGCATCAAAATTGCCGTAGTTCGACGGAACAAACTGCCCAGTGAAAGAAAACGTGCCGCTTTTCCAGTAACCGACTTTGGCATTATTCGCCCAAAGGTCAACTTGACCATCAGCAGAGCTACGCAGACCGGAGTCATTATCACCAATGTTTAGCACTCCATTGCCAACACCGCCAACCTGAATAGTATTTTTAACGGTTAGGTTTCCATTCAGCGTCCCCCCCGTAGTTGGCAGTGCGCCAATATCAGCAGGTGTTGGTCTGTTGGCTGTATCATAAAACCGGGACCAGGCAGACCATTCGCCGCCATATTGCCCACGCATAAACTGCATTGGTTTTTTATTATTTGCTCCCGCGTACTCTGTATAAATTTGCATACAGCCCGCATCACGCAGCACAATTAATGAACCAGCATTGCCCGCCGGATAGTTCTCACCATTTTTGGCATTAGCATTGGCGTTTTGGTAATACAGCCCTGGCGTCGTGTAATTGTTTAAATCTGCATTAGCAGGAATAGCAACAGTTTGTAAGTTAAAAATATCCTGTGCCGTGACATTAACATTCCCCGTCAGCGAATGACCATTGATGGTCGTGGTTTTCGGAACACCATTAAGGTTATCCAGAGCAGTTTTCTGTGCCAATGCGCCTTTATCTTTAATCTCACTCAGCAGGTTATCGCGCATCAATGCATTTTTATTGACGATGGACTTAATCGCTGCGGCTAACTGATTAAGCTGTGTTTTGACCGGCGAGACACCACCTTCAGTCAGAACGTTCAGCAGTTCGGCCTGAACGATATTAAACCAGTCCTGCCCCGGCCAGCTTGGGGACTGATTACCGGCACCCTCAGTAAACCAGCGCGTGGAGTTATCCTGCATCGCACCAACGGCAGGCATTGACGAAACGCCGCTGTTATTGTCCAGGTGAAACATAATTATTCCTCGTCGGGATAAATAAATTTATAAATCTGGTGTGCCGGTTTATATTTTTCCAGCAGACATTCCAGCGCGCCGGAGTCATAAACCCGCAGCGGCGTTAAGCAGTTATCAAGTACCGTAGCATTGCGGTAACTGACGCCGTTTTTAACGTTGACGTTGGTGGTATACTGCCCCTCGTCAGAGTCCGTTAAATCAACGTCATAGCCATACTGCGCGGCCAGATCCTCATAGAACGGACGGCACAGGCTACCCACCATTTTTAGCTTGTTATCCGCCGCAAGCTGGCGGGTGTTAATCGTGCCGGTTTCGCTGGTACAGTCCGGTAGCCCCAGAAACCGCTCCCAGTCTTCCAGCAGCAGCGTTGACGTTATCGGAAACCTTTCCGTCAGCATCTGAGTTGCCACGCTGTCGGCGGTTTTCAGCGAATCAGACAGCGCCCCGGCCAGCGCCGCCAGCCTGCCGGATGGTGCCTTATTCCAGGAGCGGCCCACCGGTAGCAGTTGCAGAAACGCAGTCTGATACGGCGTCAGATATTCAGCCCGATCGCGTTCATCAATCTGCATATCGTTATCTACAACCATGTGATTTCGCCCACGGTCAGCAGTTCAGTTGACTCGGAATACAGCACATCATCAGCGGGTGAGCGCAGCTTAAAGTCGGTCAGGCCCGAAACTTTAGCGATAGCCCGAATAATATGGGACTGCGCGAGAGAGCCGCCTGGTTCAGATTCGTTATAAAACAGCGATACCAGCGCGCTTTTTACGGCGCTTTGCATGGCTTCGGTATTCGGGGAAATTAATATTTCCATATCCACCGGTTTAGGTGTGGCTGCAAATACCGTAATAATAATTCCGTCCGGCGCGCCAACAATTAACCCTGTTACCGGGTCTTTGTGTGAATAGATATATTCCGCAACGCGGGTAATATCCGCCTCTTCGGGAAATATGTTGTCGTTATTATCCATAACGAACGTGACGCCCACCGTGCCGCCGCCTTTCCAGGTTGGCAGACACCAGGCGCGGGTCACGCCGGTACATTCACGCGCCCAGCGCACATAATCGTATTTGTTGCCACCAAACGGCGGATACTGGACACGAAATTCCAGCCGGGCCAGCAGCTCGCCGACGCTTTCAATATCCGCACCACCGACAATCCCCGCAGTGGTGATACCCTGCGCGATAACATATTCCAACGGTGTGACCAGCGTCAGCGCCGTACCGGCAGCAACGTTGCCACCGGCCCCGGCATTAATCGCCGTGAGAACGACATCCAGCGTTCCGGCAGCACCTGCGCTTGCCGCTTCGGTGTTGATATACAACTCGCCGTCAGCGCGCTGCCAGCGCGTATTAGAGGGGATGGTAACGGCATCCGTCACCGTCATTGTGACTGTGCCACTGGCGGCGGTCGCCTGCTTACGGCGCACGCCCCAGTGCTGGCAGTGTTTCAGCAGTTCGGCCTCGTCGGCATCGCTGGCGATAATCTGGCGACTTACCCACGACACATGCTCATGAACGCCCGCCGCCAGCCCGGCATTAGCGTAGGCCAGCGCCCCGAGGGTGGTTTCGTTGGCCTGCGGCCAGGTGCCCGGCAGGCGCTGCTGAACGTTCTGTTCTGTACGGGCGATCAGGTCAGTGAGGCCCGGCGCTTTATACGGCATTTAAACCCCGCTAAAACTGGCTTTAAAAGTGAATGGTTGGGTGGTGCCGTCCGGTAACGACAGTTCAATTTCAAGCAGCAGCATTTCCTGCCCGTTCTGCTGGACGCGGCTCGCGTATACCGCGATTTTCGTCACGCGCCCGGCGGTTTTCAGCCACTGTAACGCCTCCAGGACATACGCCGCCGCTCTGTCCAGAACGGACTGGAGCGTCTTTTCACGCGAGAGCAACCACAGCCGGGAGCCAATGGGCCTGTCGCGATAGCTGTCGCCCCACCACCCGCGACGGTCGCCATCAGCACCGGGCAGTTCGTCGGAGTCCTGTGCCCGGCGGTCAGTGAACAGCGAAATAATCACTGCCGTCGTTAGCGTGTTGTCTGTAAGCATATCGATACCGTCCAGCGCGATATCCCCGAGCCCGTTGTCCCAGACGATTGCAATATCTGTCGTCATTGCATCGGCCCCGTATTGCCGCCACTATCGCCCTTGTGGATATGTTTGTCGGTCGATTTGCCGTTAATAATCGCGTCAGGCGCCGTAATATTGCTCTGAAACTGGCTCTGGCCCGTGACGGTCAGCCCTTTCTGAATCTCAACGTCACCGGTAATGACAGTTTTCGGGGTATCCAGTGTTACGCTCTCATCGGCGTACACCTCGACGGTTTTACAGGTAATAATCAGCCGCCCGTCCTTTGTCAGGCGCAGCCGGTGCCCTTCGTAGTGATAAAGACCAGTATCACCAGCCTCCAGCCCGACAGGCCGATAGCGGCGGTCTTCAACCACAAGGGCGACGGCGTGATCGCGGTCAGCCCCGACACAGCCAATAATCGCCTCAGCCCCGGCGAGCGGGACGCTAATCAGCCCGTAGTTCTGGAGGCGCTCAACATCGTCCGGGGTTTCGTCATCGAGCATCGACACCTGCACGTTCTGCGCTTTCAGCGAATCATTCACCATGTTCACCACGGCGCGCCCCAGCATCAGGCGTACACGGCGCATAACCGGGGCCAGCATACGGCTCAGGGTCATATCATTCATGGGCGTTTCTCCGGGTGCTTGCGATAATATTCTTCGACCAGAGCATCAACGCCGCCGCTGGACTCCGCTTTTTTGTT
This sequence comes from uncultured Enterobacteriaceae bacterium, assembly GCA_945271245.1. Taxonomy (GTDB): domain Bacteria; phylum Pseudomonadota; class Gammaproteobacteria; order Enterobacterales; family Enterobacteriaceae; genus Apirhabdus; species Apirhabdus apintestini. The sequence goes on from CALYPF010000033.1 coordinate 5,361, forward strand.
CTTACGGCCTTTGCTGTCCGGCTCAACCGGCACCAGGTACGCATCGCGCGGTCCCAGGGTGAGCGTGGTTGTCAGGCCGTCCCGATCGTCGAGCGACAGCACGGCTTTGCTGACCAGCAGCGGCCCGGTTGTAATACCGAATTTCGACGCGTCGATATCGACAAGCACGTTCGGCAACCAGATGCTGCCGTCCCGGCGCTGCCAGCCGTCCAGCTTTGCCTCAAACTTAACCGACTTTGCCAGGCGGCGGCGCTGCTCACGAACGGCGCGGGCGGTGGCCGTCTGCCCGGTGGTTTTGCTGTCAGCCAGAATAATTGTCGGACGGTAGCGGGTGACTTCCGGGTCAGTGGTGCTGCATTTCTGGCTGGCGATGGCGGCGGCTGTCTGCGTATCGCCGGTTTTGCCGCTGGCGCGCCCGTGACCGACCACGCGGTACTCGCTGAACCGGTCACGAAAATCTTCGTTATAATCCAGCTCCAGCAGGTTATCGCCCAGCACCAGGCTGTCGCTGTACGCCGCGTCGGCGTGAGTGAAAACCAGATCGCCTGCGGCGTTGGTTGTCATCAGTACGCCACGGGCGCGGGCAGCGCGGCCCAGCGCCTCGTAAACTGTCTCTGAATAGTCCAGGGTGAATGACGGAAACGGAGCCGCCGATTCGCTGTCCGTCAGTTCCCAGCGCACGGCAACGCCGTAGGGCGCGGTCAGGTCGCTGGCTATCTGCTGTAACGTCCGGTTCTTCCACTGACCACCCTTGTAGATGGCGGCGCAGTCCACCAGGTCAGCGGTTTTGTCGCGACCGGTGATCGTGATTTTCATGCTGTCCGCCTGCATCTGGCGACGGCGGCCATCGGTATACCCGGTAATCACAACGCGATCGTCAATCGTCAGTGTGAACGACTTACCCGGCGCCAGAGAAGACAAATCCGTTTCGACCTGAACGTTAACGCCCAGGTCGAAATAGCCGCTCAGGGACTCAATCGAGCGGTTGATCGTAATCGACGTCCACCCGGTAAAAATTTTGCCGTCCACACGCAACGCAACGTCATTCATCAATCACCTCGATATCCACACCACCCGGCACAAACAGCGGGTTGTCCACGCTGTTACGCCGCGCCAGCCGCTGCCACTGCTGCGCGCTGCCGGTCTGCCTGTACAACGTCACCAGCGCGGGTTCAGTACGGGCCAGCCGGACGGTACTCACCCCCGACAGGCGCAATCCGCGATGACGCAAATCCTGCACCGTCAGCAGGCGCAGGCGGGTAATTGCGGCGCTGTCTGTCGCATAACCTGAATCGGCTGCCGTCAGTGCCGCCGCATCGAGGGCGTTACCGATATCCACGGCGACCCGTTCAATGTCGGTGCGGCTCTCGAACTGCGGCCAGTCGCTTTCAATCACGCTGCCGGTACTCTCTGAGGTTACCGCCGTTGAGCTGGTCGCTGGGATTATTACGTCTGACACACTGGCAGCAGAGGCGACTGAGCTTGCCGTAGTGGCGTCGGCGGTCAGTTGCGGCGCATGAGGGGTAACGTCCACGCTGTCGGCATCGATGGCCTGCGTCAGTACGCCCGAGGCCGCTGCCGCCTGTCCGGCCAGCGCGCCGGTGCTGGCAACGTGGAACAGCACGGCAACGTTGCTGACTGCCGCGTCAGGGATATGGGTAACATCAACGGAAGCCCGGCGTTTGTTGAGATGTACGCCCAGGCGCTCGTAAGCCCGGAACGCGTTTGAAGCATCGCAGATGCCGGACAGGCCATCGAGCGCGCCGAGGACGTTTGCCGCCAGCAGCGCGGGGGCGTTCAGCATCCCCTCAGCGGAGCCTTTGACCGCAGCTACAGCACCCAGCAGCTGATTAACGTCATCGAGCACGCCGATATTCTCCACGGCATCATAAACATCATCAAAAACGCCGGTGATGGCGTTCAGTACAGCGGTTGCGCCTGCCGTGCCTTCCTGCACGGTTTGCCATGCACCGGTTAATGTGTCGCCCAGACTGCCAAAGAGGCTGTCCTTCTGCCTGGCGACGGCGTTTGCCGTATTCTGCGTGGCCTGCGGCGCGTTGTCTGTGGCCGCAGGGTATACGGTGATCGTAAACTCATAAATGTTCAGCTCGTCAGCGCTGCTGCGACATTCGAACGAGTCCACCATCACCTGCCGGGTGCCAAATTCCGGGTGCACCAGTTCGGCGCTCCCTGCGGCCTCCAGCGCATCAATCAGGGCGTCGCGCTGCGTGCTGGCGCTGCTGCCGAGCACAACGGCGGTAAATGTCCGCTCGCGCAGTTTACGGCCCAGATCGTTGGCACCACCGGTATCGCGCAGCGGGTACTCGCGTTTGACGATACGACGTCCGCCGCTTTGCTTCTGCTCACGGTAGACCAGGAACGACACCCCGCGCAGGCTACCGGTGCCCGTGACCGCACCTCGCAGACCGAGGGAATCACGGGCGCTGTTAATTGCGGCTACAGTGCTTTCAAACATACGTTAAAACCCCGGAATGAAATTAGAACCGGTGTAGATATCCATCCCCATGCCGGACTCGTTAACGGTCGTACTGGTCAGGCGCAGACCATCAGCCAGCTCGACCTGAAGCCGGGCATTGGCCTCGACTTTCTGCTCCTGCGGTGGTGGCGGTGTCTGGTCTTTGCTGTCCCACTTGCTGTACATGTCAGCCACAAAACCACCGAGATAGTCACCCACGACGCCGCCCAGCGTGGCGCCGGCGACCGTTCCCAGCGGCCCGGCCAGAGAGCCAATCGCACCGCCCACCCAGGCACCCGCCGTGCTGCCCACTGCACCGCCTTTATCATGGAGGCTGGTATTCTCATCAAGTAATGTGGGAGCCAGCATGACAGCACTAAGTGCGGGGCCACCAAGACGGCGAGCCAGACCACCGCCCGCCTTGCCGAGCCAGCCCAGCGCCTGACCGCCTTTTGATGCAATCTTGCCTACAGCCGTACCGCCCAGCCACTTACCCGCAGAGCCAAGCCAGCCGCCCACAGCCTTACCCGCACCGGACTGCGCATTCCCTGCGCCACTGAACAAACGGGAAACAATGTTTGCTTTCTTCGGTACAGCGGCAGGGAGTGACGGCGACACCGGCACGCGACGGGGTTTATTTCGTCCGGGGCCGCGCTTACGTTTTCCTTCGCCGGTATAGACATCACCGCCGCCCATACCACCAACAGGCCAGTTGGTGACAAAAACCTGCTGTACCAGTTGAGGGTTGGGAATGACACCGGGCAGGCCCGGCGCGCCGCCGCCATTGCGGCGATTTTTCATCCACTTGTAGGCACGGTACGGCGTCCGGATGGGCCAGCGGGCCAGTTGCCAGGCCGGGCGGGCCAGACTGGCACCGGCGCGCAGCATCTTATTAGTCAGCCAGATGCCACCAATGACTGCTGCCAGCTTTTTGAGGCTGACGATATTATCGTCCACCCAGGACAGCGCCTGCCGCCCGACGCGCAGGGCGTTCCAGGCCTTGCGGGCGCCACTCTGGATTGCGTCAAACGTTGCGTTAAAGCGGGCGGCCAGGCGGTCGGTGATGCGGTCGAGTTCGCTGATTCCATGGACGTCTGGTTTGCTGATACGGTCATACCAGGCCAGCACGCTACGTAACTGATTTTTCAGGCGCTCAAACGGCCCCTTGTTCATCAGCTTATCGGCGAATCCCTCCCACAGGTCGCCCATCTGGGCGGTCAGCCCCGTCCAGGAGTTCATGGCGTTAGCCTGAGCGCCTTTGGCTTCTTCGGATAATGCGCTGAACAGATCCATGATGGACTTGATGCCGAGCTTTCCTTTCTCGCCTTCTTTCATGACCTGTTTGACATCCTTGCCCCATCGGTCAGCCAATACCTTGTAGACGTTAATTCCGTACCCGGTCAGTAGACTGGCATCAGCGGCAGTGATTTTCTGACGGGCAAACATTTGCTTGAGTTGCAACGAGGCGCCCTGGGCGGCGCTCAAATCCCACCCTTTGAGCGCGCCCTGGTCCTCCAGCATGGTGATAAAGTCCTGAGTGCCTTTATCCGTCATGCCGAACGCTTTGGATGACGTGAATTCCTGCATCACACCCGTTAAACCCCAGGTGCTGTCCTTCGCGTTCTGGATAGCCCAGGCCATCATTTGCTGGGCGTGGGCCTTATCGCCTTTATACAGCGAGTTCAGCGCAATACGCTGGTTTTCACGGGTCGCCGCGATATCGATAAAGAACTTTTTCGCTGTGTAACCGGCACCAGCAAGGCCCAGCGCACCCGTTGCGATGCCCCTGAATGCGCCGGTGGCTTTAGCGCCGAGACGGTCTATGGAGTTGGAGAGTTCGACAACACCGGTGCGCATACTGCGCATGGCTAACCGGCTGCTGCGTGCCATTGAGCCGATGTTGCCGGAGAACTGACGGGAACGCTGGGCGATGTTGCCCATCAGGTCGATAATGATTGATGCGCGTAAGTTTCGCCCGGCCATGTGATTATTTTCCTTTGGTAATTTTTTCAGCCTGCTGGCAGTACCGGAAAAGCCTTGATAGCGGCTGGGCCATCGCCCACTCGGGGCCACCTTTCATGATGACCCCGACCGCTATCGCGGCCCGCTCGACATCATTCCGATACCGCAGCCACTCGCCCCCGTTCGGATGCCAGCTTTGCCGCTGCTGCGGAGTCTTTCATCTCGGACGCAATGGTCAGGCGCTCAAAATCTGCGGTTGACAGTTTCTTGAGCATAACCACCGACAGCGGGCCTTTGATGCAGCCCACGCTGCCAATCTGACGGCGCAGCAGTTCGATTCCCATCTGCGCAGCGCTGGACACCAGTTGCGGGCCGTTGCGGGTTTCGACCACACGCTCGGAGGCGAGCTGTGCGTCGATGATGTCGCCCGCCGTCAGTTCGCGGAACGTGACGTCATACTGCATTTCGGCGTCGTCACCGGCGCCATACGGCAGGCCATCAGTCAGGCGAAAACCGCCGTTTTTAAGCTGTTCCAGAATTTCCTGCTCCAGCATTACTGCTTCATCCGGTTGTGACATGGTTTCCCCTTATGCGATGCGCTTACTTTCTTTTGCGGTGAATGAAATGGAGATTTCGCCCCCATCGTTTTTCGGCTCGTCTGACTGCCAGGCATTCGCCATCAGCCAGGTTTCGCCGGTGTCTGCCTGAAACTCGACGGTGACGTTATCCCAGGCGATCACTTCATCCAGCCCGATATCCCCGCCGCCCGGAATTTTGCATTCCACCTTTGCGGCGCGGGGCTTGCCTTTCCAGCCATAGACGCGGGAGCCAATAACATCCTCGCGGGTGGTGCCGGACGGGGTGAATGATGCCCCCTCCATCGTTTCCAGTTCGCGGCCATTCACGCGAATAAACGCAACGCCCTGGCGCTGATTTCCTGCCATAAAAAATCCCCCTTACTGGATGAAGCGAATCTGCTCCGCAAAAATGCGGAACTGGTTAATCAGGTTCGGCCCGGCCAGCACATCGACGCGGTTACGGTCGCTGCTGCTGCGCGTGACCAGTAGCTCGTCCTTGTACGTGTCGAAGTCTTCAACCAGCCCGGCAAGCTCCCATTCCTGGAACAGGGCCAGCAGTTCAGTCCTGATAATGGACGGCGTCACAACCGCCTGACCCGGCGCAAAGTTTGACCCGTCATCGGCCAGCTTGTGGCGCGGGAATTTCTGGGTGATGCGCACGCGGGTTGAATAACGCAGGTAACTGAGCGTGGCGATGGTATTCACGTCCAGATAGGACGGGTCAGGGTCGCCATAGCTGTTTGTGCGGTACATCGTAATCAGGCGTTCAATCTGCACCTCACCGCCATCATTCACGGTGAACGTTGAGATGCCGTCGAATAGCAGCGAATTACGCTCAGCCCACGTAAAGCGGTCTTTCAGCTCAGGCGGCATCAGGCCCGGAATCGTCAGCGTCTGGAGCGGGCGCGCCGGGTCAATTGTGAGCGACGCCGCCGCAACCGCACAGAGACTGGCGCACCAGACGTACTGCGGCTGTGGTGTGGCGGGAACGCCCAGGCAGCAAATCAGGTGATCGTTACGGCTCAGGCCAAAATCCGTCAGCCCGCCGAGGGTGCCGTGGTACGACGTCACCGCGAAGCCGTCCGCCTGATTCACCGGCCCCCAGCGGTCTTTCAGCTCGGTACGCAGCAGGTTCAGGTTAGGTTCATCGAGATACGGCATGACGATGTATTTGTACTGCTGCTCGCCCATGTTCGCGACAGCCGCCGCAATGCTCGGGTTATCCGTTGCACCGGCAGGATACGTAACACTGGCATTAATGCCTCCCGGCAGCGCCTCGCCACTGTAGTAGTTCCAGCGGACGTCCGTTGGCGCCGAGCGCCCGGCAAATTTTGCCGTCAGCACGATATCGGCGTGTGTATCATCGCCATCGTCGCCCCCGGCATCCGGCACGACCTCCGCCGTTACCGGTAGGTCAGAGGTGCCGTTAATCAGTTCTGCCAGTGCATCAGCAATCCGAGCGCCGGTATCCTCTTCCAGCACCGACACCGCCAGGCGCGTACCACCAACATAGGTCACCAGGACACCGCTTCCGGTAGCCGTACCATTCAGATTGATAGTTGCCGCCTCTGCGCCGCTGCCGTCACCCTGCGGGATGCACCACAGATCCGCCGTGCGGTTGATATCCAGAAACGACTGGCACATCAGGTGCATCATGGAGCCTTGGCCGAATGCCGCCGATGCCTGAGACGCAGAATAGATGCGCAGCGGCTGATCGTTAATCGCCGAGCCCACAGGCTGGCCGTCTTTGGTTGCGCGCTGGCCGAACATCAGCACACGCTGGCGCGGCTGCGGCGTCCCGGTTACCGCGTTGCTGTTATCGAATTCGATGTAGGCGAGCGGGACGCGCAGGTCACCGGCGCCGGGAATTTCATTGAAAGAGATGTTGCTCATTTCGCTTTCGCCTTTTTGGTTTTCTGCGTGGACTCAATCACCACCACATCACCGGCAGCAGCACGGCGCATCCAGTACGCATTACGTGGTTTGCTGGCACCCGCGTTGGGTAACAGCTTCATCGTGCGCGGGTCACGGACAGAACGCCCCGGCGCTGGCTTGATGAAAAACAGGTCTTCAGCCATCGTTATTCACTCTCTCGTTTACGTTGATATGGGCGGCAAATTCCGGGGTGCCGTCCGGCAGGTGCCACGTCTGCCAGTGCCGTTCGAAGTCATCGAGCGTTGACACATCCACTTCGCACGGCAGCGGGGTTGTTCCGCTGAAATAGAGGCCATACAGGGCGACGCCCTGATTGCCCTGCGCATCGGTATAGAGGTTCTGGCCTTTGGTCAGCTTCATTCCGGTTGTTGCCCCGAAACTCTGGCCGTTAATCGCGGCGACCAGGCGCTCGACAATCTGGTACACACCGAGACGGTCAGCCTCGCGCCCGTTAAGCAACTCTGCGGCCACATAGAACACCCAGCGGCTTTCCACCTCGCGGCGGGTACGGCCTTCACCGCAACCGAGCCAGGCCAGATAAACCGCAGGCGGCGACATCAGAATCCGGCGAATTTCGATATCCGACCAGGTGCCGGGGTGAGTATCCACCTGGCGTAGCGTGGCGCCGAATACCTCACGAACGCGGGCTAACAGGGCGGTTTCTGTTTCCCCGATCATCAGATAAACCCCCGTTGCTTACGTGAGAACACCAGCGGGTCGGCCACCACCTGCGCCAGATTTTCACTGTCCGGCGCGGTGGCTGTGTCAGCGTCAACGCCCAGCGGGGTTTTGCCGTCGCGCACGGATTCCAGCCAGCGCACCGCGTCTTTGTAACGCTGCGTGGCCTGTTCGGTGGCGCGCATGTCGTTCAGGTAATACCAGGCAATGACGCAGCACTGCTGCGCCAGCGCGCCGGGCACCACGGACAACGGCAGCGTGTAGCAGGCGGAGATATAGCTGTCAATCAGGGCGCTGGCGTCATTCAGCGCGTTCTGAATAATCGCGTCATCAGGCTGACCACCTTCGGTCTTGCTACTGGTGAGCAGATCGAGGTTGCGGCGCTGGTAACGCAGGCACATATCGCTGACCGTGGCGTACATGGTTTAACCCTCGTCAGTTTCGGCCATCGCGGCTTTCAGTTGTTCGCCGGTGATGGTTTCGTCCAGCGCTTCAGCGACCGCCGACACGCGCGGGGCGCCCGTCCGGGTATAGTGGCCGGGGTTGTCCTTATCCAGCGTTGCCACCGCAGCGCGGATACGCTCATTCAGATCGCCCACGTCCAGAACGCCCAGCCCCCTCTCTTCATCACCCGGCGGTACTGGCGTTTCAGATACCACAGCGACAGAGAGCATCGGGTCAGCGTTAAGCACGGCGAGCTGTTGAGCGGTAACACAGTCAATGGCGTTTTTACCGCGAACCAGTGAATAACCCGCACGGCGGTAGACCGGGCGTGGACATTTGACTTCAACGCGATAAAGCGCTGCGTCACTTTCCTGAATCCCATCGCCAGCATTGCCAGCACTGTTTTTAATTTCGTCGGACATGACACAGATTTCTCCTTTAAACAGGGATTAAAGGCGGCGTGAACCGCCTTTAAATGGGCTTACAGGTAGTCAGCGACAATCAGCTTCAGCTTGCCTTTCATCTCGTTAGAGACGGTGGTATTCCCCTCTGCAAACAGCTCGCGGTTCAGCAACTGCGTGGCCTGTTTTTCCAGACCGGCTGGGACAACAATGTGCGTTGGTTTCAGGCCGAGTTTTTTGCCGCCATCACCTTCAAAGCCACGCATCATCTGCCAGCCACCCCAGAGATTATCCAGCGTCATATCGCCCTTAACGGCAACGGCCATCTGCCAGAATGAAAAACCGGCCGCACGACGCGCACTGGCGCCGAACAGGAACTCGTTTTCCATGAAGACGTGATCGTCGGTTACACTGGTTTTCGTAATGAGTTCAGGCTTACGGCGCTCCTGGAAAATCAGCGGCTTGACGGCGCGTGAGCAGTCCAGCAGGTAGAACGGCAGGCCCGACCACGGCACATCCGCGCCTTCACTGTCTTTTGACGGTGCCTGCGTGATGATGTTTGAAACGTGGACAGCATCGCCGGTGCCGTCCACGTTCGGATAGACCGGGTGCTCGTCATCAAAGAAGTTCTGGCCGTCATAGCACGCCTGGCTGAATCCGTCTTTCAGCAGCGCAAACACCAGCTCGTCCGGCTGAACGCCCGCCGCACGACCCATTTCCTGGAATACCGGGCGGTAAACCCCCAGGTTATCGTCCTCGAAATCATCGCGGGGGATGCCGACGGTGCCCTGGTAGGTTTTGTTTGTGATGGTGTAGCCATGCGCCTGCATCTGCTGGATGGTGCGCTTACCAACCCACTCGACCAGCGACGGGAACTTACCCAGCCAGCCGTAGGTGTTGGACTTGGATGATGACGGTACTGTCATCGCAATTTCTGCATACTGCGACGGGGCATCGCCCAGACCTCCCTGGAAATCCTTGCGATAGGTGGTCATCAGTGCCGAGATTGAGGCCGGGGTAACAATCATGCCTTTTCATCCTCTTTGAGTTTCTGATACTCCGCATCAGTGATGCCGAGCGCTTTAGCTGCCGCTTTCTCATCCGCTGAAAGCGCGGCCAGTCGTTCTTTCTGCGACTGCTCCACGCCGGGCGTGGTGACGGTCTGCATGGCAGACAGCGCAGCAATGGGTTGTTTCTGGTCGAACTGCGCTGAGAGCGCGGCAACGCCAATCTGCCCGCCGAGCTGCTCGAAGTAACCACGCTCGCACTTGAAAATGCGGCCTTCCTGCTCGGCCTTATCCAGCACGGCAGACAGCGTGGCGGTGGAATGCTGGCCGCTCACCTCCGCCAGTTGCTTACGCACGGCGTTGTAGGCCTCGACCGGGACATACTTCGTCAGGTCAACGGCACCCGCTGACGCAGTTCTGGCGGTTTCCAGTTCGGCAGAAAGCGCCGCAACTTTTCCCGCGTTAGCCTTGATGACATCGAATGCAGACAATGCAGCCGTTGCCTGCTCGTCAGTGATTTCTGCTTTTTCGGGCACGGTGATACCCAGGCGCGCCAGCAACTGACGCAGCTTTTCGTTCATGGGGAGGCTCTCCTGTTGAGGTGAGTTGTCGGGAAATTTCGCAGCCAGCGCCGCCAGGCGTTTCATGCCCGTCGCACCGGGGTCGTTGGTCAACGCAGCCATACGCAGCGCTGTTGGCTCGCCGTTAGCGGCATAGGGGAATACAGCAGAGAGGTAACCAAATTCCCCGTTGTCGATTCGCAGGCGGGCAGCAGGCGTCCAGCGGGGCTTGATGAACAACCCCTCGTTTTCACGCCACTGCATTTCATCAGCGTTAAACCAGCCCGCCGCCGCCAGTGATTCCGGAGGGAGTGCAACGTCTTTCTGCATCTTGCGAAGCTGGTTGTGCTCGTAATCAATCAACACGTCCTGGCCGAGAGCACGCACGCCAGCAATCAGGCGGGCGGCGATACCGGCATTCATCAGCCAGCCGTCCGGCACATCTTCCGGACGGCCATCGCGGGAACGAAACCGACCAGCAGGTAGCAACTGATACCAGCCATCATCGACGGCGGTCGCGGCCAGCATGGCAATACCAACAGGAGCGTTTTCCGCGCTGGCGTTCAGAATGGCGACGGCGATAGCGTTTTTGTTCATGGCCTGCTCATGTAAGTGACTGAGCGGCCATTTTCAGCGGTACGCGTGAGGGGATGGGTTTATTACGTTTGACTACTGATACAGGAGGAAAATAGCGGGAAAATGGGAAACGGGGCGGGAGGGTGTCGCGGGTCGCGTTCAAACCCCGTTTAATTCGCTCTGAGAGCGTTTAAAAGATTGCGGGCGCCTCATTGCGCGCCATGAATCGTATCACTCCCCTGTGGCGCGTTCAGCGCGTTTTTTGATGGCATTGAAGATATCCGCCTCGCCTGGCTTATCCAGCCCCATATACGGACGCGCAGGAACCGCTGCCGGGCCGGGGGGCATTCCGGCAGTTCCTCCCCACTGGTGGATGGCGGCGTATACCTTCGGCGAACCAATCAGGGCATAGTCCGGGCCGTAATCGGTTGTAATGCTGCGGGCAAGGTCGCCATTCAGCGTCAGGATTTTCCCCGGTGTGTGGCCGTGCTGCTCGCGCCACGCCAGATACGGGTCGCTCCATGATGACCAGTGCTGCCCGGTTACCGGGTCGGCTTCCTGTTCGAATGCCTGCTCGGTGGACGACAGCAGCGCCCCGGCAGCGATGCGGGGAATCTCCCGGTCGTTCGCCATAGCGCCCAGACTGGCAAAGGCTGCCTGGATGCGGCGGACATCCACAACAACCGCTAAGTCGATGCTCATTTACTGACCTCCTGAGGTGTCGTATACTGGCCGTAAGCCGGTATACGCTTAACGGTAAAGCGGTGTGCCAACAGGCGCATGTATACGGGTTCGATTCCCGTTACCGGCTTAATCAACACTTCCCTCCAGCACCTCCAGCCAGCCCCCGACAATATCGGTTTTCAGGCTCTGCGCTTCAACACGATAGGCGTTAATCAGCACATCCAGCGTATCCGGCACCCGCTTAACAGACTGCGCCGCGTTCACTGCCACTTTGGCCGTGCCGTCGCTGCTGGTGACGATGTACAGCAGATTATTGTGCCGTTTGTCCCACAGCACGGCCTGAGGTGTCGCCATCAATGTGGGCAACAATTGCAGGTCTTCCGGCTGGAGCGCCACACCGGTTTTATGGTGCTTCGCGCTGTCGGCGTGCATCAGGCTTTTCTCGCTCATGACCAGCAGGCGCGACGGCTCCGTTCCGGTACGCTGGCGCACGGCGTTCGCGACGCTCTCGGTCATAAATCCCAGCGTTTGAACACCGTGACCGGCGCGCCGGGTATCCATCAGACGCCTGGCCCAGAGTGAAAATGACAACTGGCGCTCGCGGCTGTTGTTCAGCGACTGGACAACCTGCTCACGCAACTGCGCGTCGCGGGTTTCCACCAGTTTACGGATTAATGACTGGTCTGTACCAAATGCCGCCGAACCGGGGTTGTATGACCAGCCCACATCCGGGGTCATTTTTACGCGGCCATTATCGAACGTAGTAGAAGTGGTGCGGAACAGTTCGCCCGTGGTTTCATCAACACCAGCGTCAACGTCATGGGTATGCACAAACGATGCCCCATAGCTGACTTTAAGGCCCAGCGCTTTCATACGCGCAGCGGACAGCGCACGGACACGACAACGGCAACTCCAGCCGTTAGGCGGATAATGCGTTTTCCAGAACGGATCGTCGTAACGAAATACCATCAGATGCAGCTTTGCATGTTCTGGCCGGGTTCTGCTGTCCATGATTGCCACGTACTGCCAGAACGGAAACTCTTCCGCCGTATTCATCATCTGGGCGTAACGGCCAGCGTTATACGCCGTGCGGGTGTTCACGTTGTAGATGGTGGCAAGACGGCGCGGACTCCCCAACTGGATCTCTTTCGCGTTACCGTCACCATCAACGACGATCTGCTTTCCCCACCAACCGAGCTTTTGCAGGCGCGGAGCCAGGGTGCGGGTAAATTCGCGCTGTGTGATGCCATCGTGAATCGCCCGGTCAACTTCATCCCGGATGGTATTCAGCACATCAAGACGCGCCGCCTTTGCCACGGTAAAGGCGCGGGCGTGCGCATCGGTCAGTTGCTCGTACCAGTTCCAGGTAACGTTGTGGCCCTTTGCCCGGAAGTATGCGACGGCCTCTTTGGGGGGCAACCGGGCGGCATAGGCCAGGTCAACGGTCTGTGGCATCGATATGCCCCCACAGGTCAGCGACGAAAATGGCACGGGTCAGCAGGTCAATCAGGGCGCTGTCGTCCAGCTCGCTGTAAAGCGCGCCAGCCTGTTTTAATGCTTCCTCCGGGCCATCTTTAATAATGGCCGCAATGACGGGTTTCAGCATGGGGTCAACAGCCTGTTGAAGCTCTGACGCAGTGACCCCTGCGGCCATTTCGTCGGGCGCATCCGTAACGCCATTCTGCGGCGCTGTCGCTGACAACGCAGCCTGACCGGACGGCGCCGGGGCGTCGGATTCAGGCGCGGCACTCTGCACACTGAATACCGGCTCATCATCGGCAGGTTGCGGAATATTCAGTTTTGACTGAATCCAGGACACCGGCACCGGCATACCCACCGCCAGTTTCGGGATCGCATCCGCGAAAATGGCGATGTCCTCGGCCTCACTGGTGTCAAAATCCATGCGCGGCAGGCGGCGCGGGTCTACCGGGCTACGGCTGTTGAGTGCCAGCAGCGGGAACAGCAGATCGCGCCCAATAGTGCGCTCAAGCTGGCGCACGTCGGCGTTGCGGATCTCATGGCGCACCTCGTTGTGTACCTCGCCCAGACTGCGGGCGCCTTTATCACCCGCCTCGGTGGTGAGCGTACCGCCGAGAATCGCTTTGGACATCGCTTTTTCGGCCCAGCCCATCATGGCGATAAACGGGTCGGCCTGGCCGTTGGCCGCGCTCTGAAAGTCCAGCGTCATCCCCATTGGGATAATCCCGCCAGCTCTGCGCCCAATGTCCATGACGGCCTGCATCAGGGTAGCTTTCTCGCGAGCCGTGGCGCCGGTCGGATATTTGCCGACGCGCATCGGCAGGCCGTACACCTCCAGAAACTCGGCAAAGTCGCGCACGCTGTAATTTTTGAAGATGAACGGCCAGACAAGTGTCCGCACCAGCCCGTGGGTGCCCACGTAGCCGGAACGTGATTTTGCCTGGTGCCGGAACCAGCCGAACGGCTGTAGCTGTACCCCCTCATAGCTGCCATCACGTAACCGCAGCTCGTTCAGGTTGTCAGGGTTGGCGCAGAACAGTGCGGCATCGCGATGATGCAGGGCGACCGGCACACGCATTTTACCGAGCCAGCCCCATTCGATTTCCTGCATTGAGTAGCCCTTGAGGATGGCATCACCGGCATCAAAAATACCGTCCTCAAACCAGGCCGCATCGCGCAGCAGCTCGTCCAGCATTTCCGCGTCCCGCTTTTCCTGTGCGCTGGCGTTCTTCGGCGGTTTGATGCTCCATTCCAGCCCCTGAATCGCCAGACGGCGCTTGCTCAGTTCAGAGAACAGGTGCGTGTCTTTCTCTTCCATATCAAAGGCGAGGTCTGCCTGCGCGGACAGGTCACCGCGTTCAGCATCGCGCAGCAGCTGCGCGGCGCGGTTCGGTGTAATACCGCTCGACGGGTGCTCCTGTGTTCGCTTCATCACCAGCGCCAGCGCTTCCTGCTCTGTCTGCAATTCGTCGTCAAAGTCGAACGGCTGACCGGTTAAATCAACAATCTGGCCCATTACCAGCACCCCCGCTCATATTCGTGGTATTCGTCGTTATATTCGTCATCGCTGACGCTTTCATGCCGTCCGGGAATGGCCCGGACGCTGTCTTCATCAATCACAAATCCGTTCATATACGATGCCCGGACAGCCATACACAAAGCGACGGCGCTGTCGCCGTGGCGGCTGTGCCTGCCGTCGCTGTCCTTCGTTCGCCCTTTATCAATCTGTGGCACACCTTTGACGACCTTGATTTGCAGCAGGTCGTCCAGCGTGGTCTGGTGGCGTGCAATGGTGAGATTCTGGGCCTCAAACTCGCCCTTAAGTTTTGGCATCCACTCCTGATACCAGGCGGTGGTGAGATGAACGCAATCAATCATCTCCGGGCCGTAGACCAGGCGAGCAGCTTCTGCCAGATAGCCGCCGTTTCCGGTGGCGTCGAATGCGGCACCAATAAACCGGGGGAGACGCGCCAGGATGAACAGCATAATCTGGCGTTGCTGGTCATAGGTGAGATTACGCAGCTCGACACGAAAGGCCTCGCGCTTGTGCAGGTCTTCGGTAATCTCCAGCGGGATAAATACGGTCAGGTCGCCGCGTCGGGCAAAGTCCTCGCCGAACGCGTGTTTGTGGTTCGGATTCAGCGCGGCCAGCAGCGGCGCCAGCTCCTTACTGCACCAGTCGGACACGATGTTTTCACGCGTTGCCGGTGACAGCGATTCGAAGTTGTCAGGGGCTTCAAACCGGCAGATCGGAATATCTCGCGCTGGTGTCATGGCCGCTTCAATCAGCACGCGGGACAGGTAGGCGCCGCCGGATTTTTTCGGCACGCAGCCGTATTCTTCGTCAGCGCTTTCTTTATCTGGCGCGTTCCGGTACAGGTCGTCACGCCATTTTTTTTCGGCGTCCGGTGACCATTCCTGACCGGTTACATAGCAGATACGCTGATACAGACCATCGGCGATCGCATCGTCCAGAGTGATGCGGTGGACTGAATAGTCTTTTCGCCCCTCGCGTGAATCCTGAATGTACTGATTAAACAGGTTATCGACGCCGTTATGCGTGGAGATAATACGCACGCGGGCGCCCCACATCGTGAGCGCCATCGCCGCTTTCAGCAGCTCGTCCAGCGATTCATGAAATGCCGCTTCATCAATCACCACGTCGCCTTGGAGGCCGCGCAGGTTAGAGGGGCGGGAGGACAGCGCCTGGATTTTGAAACCGCTGTTCGGGAACCTAATCATGTAGGTCAGGATTTCTTCGCTTTTGTCGCTGTCCCAGAATGTCTGCTCATAAACATCCGCTTTCGCCAGCTGGTTAAACGCCCTGGCGAACAGCGCACAGGCAGCGATGTATTCCAGCGCCATCTCCTGACGGGAGCCTACATAAAAAACGTTACGACCAGCGCGGCGGCGCGGTTTTGCTGCGGTGATAACATTACGCCCGGCCTCGGCCCATGTCAGACCGGTTCGGCGGCTTTTCTCCGCGATACAAATCTGGCTGTCGTCGTCAAACCAGCGGGCCTGATAGCCCAGAAAGACGGGGTCATTCTTCGGGAATGCGTCAGCAACGTCGGTCGTGATTTCCACACCCAGTTTGCTGGCTTCTTCCTGAAGGTCAATTTTGCGTGGTTCGCTCAATGCCATCATAAGCGGCTTTTTGCGCCCGGTCATATCATTAACCCTTACCTGAATCATGGAAATAAAAACCCGCTCTGATAAGGTTATGCACGCATTTAACCCTGTTACGAGAGGTACTTATGAAAGAAAAACTGACCATCGACCAGAAACTCCAGATTGCGACAATTGCCGGGCGTATGTTCGAATCGACGCGCGACAAGGGGGTCTCCCTGTCATTTCCCCGGCCAGGCGAAAAAATATCCGCTGAAGAAAATGCGTTTCGCATCTTTTACCAGATGGTCGAACGGAGTGTTACTGACGAACCTGAGCACAAGTAATTATCTGGCCCGCCGTTGACGGGCCACCCACCATCTGCATGAGCAGATATAACGCCTCAGCCATAATCCAACTGGCAACCTCAGGATCTGAATCAATCATTTCCTTTACCAGGGGATAGAGCCTCAGGGCCAGCTCAGTTGAACTTTTGTAATCAATTTTTTCATTAGCCATTTTTCATTTCCTTCTCAGTCAGGTAATAAAATTCGCTCGGCGTCATATCCTTACGGATGGCCCGCGACATCAGTACGCGGAGACAACCAGTAAGCCGTGGTGATAACATCGCCACACTGAAAGCGTTTGTATGGGCGTCGGACAATAATCTTTGCCAGTTATGCACCGTTTCACTCCTACGCTTTACCCAGCAGCACATTACGAATCCGCTGCTCCAGTTCTTCACTCATTCCGTCCTGACCGCGCAGCTCGTCGCTGACCGCATTTGCCGCTTCCTCGGCGAATGCCTGGCGGATCTCTTTCTCGCGCTTGTGGCTCGACATCGCCGTTGCCTCCAGCCGCTGGGCGGCCAGCATGGCGTTTTTGAGCATGTCGATATCAACCGCCGCCTCGGGGTTCTCAATCTACTGCATCATCGCTTTAAAGAGCTGGCTACGGGCCATCTCAAGAATCAGCTTGGTCGTCTCGCCCATCGGCTTGTCGCCGAGCTGGTCAGTCAGTGCGGTGGTCATTTCGCGCAACTGGCGCAGGTTGGCGCCAACCTGTTCGATACTGGTCGCGTAACGGTTCAGGCCGCTGCGGGACAGCTTCATATCATCAGGCAGGCCCGCGTCATCAATCAGGGCGTTAATCTCTTCCAGAATCTGCGCCTGGGGAATCGCCTTATCCCGCAGCATTTCATTCAGGGTTTTACGCACGTTGTCAGGCAATAAATCGACCTTTGAAGCCCGGCCACGGGTGGGTTTAGCCTTTTCCATTCGCAGGCTCCTTAGCGCGCTCGCGGACGCTTCACGCCGGAAACCTTTGCACGGCCTTCGGCAACGTCCTGACCACGCCCGGTAATGGTAACGACATAAAAGCCGCTCAGGCTCTCAACGGTGACCAGCCCTTGCTCAGCCAGCCAGTCAATCAGCCCCCGAACCAGGTCACGCGAAACGTTATGGCCGTAGGCGTCCAGGCAGTCCTGTAAAATTGACTCATTCGCCTCGTTATTGCAGTCCAGCAAAGAACGCAGAATGACCAGGCGGCGGTCTTCGGTCAGAATGTCGTTAATCATCGTTTGTTTCCGTTCACAGCGTTTTCGAGTAACAGTTCAAGCTGGTGAGAGATACCCTTAATCGCGGTGCTCAACACCTTCACCTCACCGCTCATATCCGAAAGACGAAGGCGCATTTCATGCATGTCTTCCGCGCCGGGCATGTTGGCGTAACGTGTCTCCATTTCGGTTAGGCGGTTTTCCAGCCGCTCGACCCGCTCTGTGCTGGCGAACGTGCGACGCAGTGCCCACCAGGCAATACCCGCAACGGCACTCAGGAGCGCCAGCGCACCGGTCAGCACCGGGTAAAAATCCATACTTCAACTCCCTGAGCGGCAGTAATGACAATGGGTTGCCATCGGCTGAACGACCAGCACGGACAGCGCTATTGGCCTGCCACAACCAGCGCAGGCGCAGGGCGAATCAAACGGTGCCCCCTGAGGGGTGGAATATGCACACCCCTGTTGTTGCCAGATATCACGGAGCAGGCTGTCCAGCTCCGGGGTCTGGTCGTCCATAAATTTGTTTCCTCTGTTCGTCCTGCTGGCGCGCCGCCGCCTTATCGCGGTTGCATTGCCCGAGCGCCGTCAGCAGGTCGGCATTCCACAACAACGAGCTGCGCCACAGGAATGGCACCGGCATAACCGGAACCGGCGTTGGGGCCAGCAGCTCTGCGTCAATCTGAGGTGATAAAACCACTGGCGGCACGGGTAGCGCGTTCGAGCTTTTGCAGCTCGCCAGCAGCAGCGGCAGGCACAGGGCCGTTACCGCAATCGCCAGCCGTTGCAACGGTGATTTTTTGTTTTGCGTCATCGCGTTTATTCTCATCTGCGGCACGGGCAGCGATGTTTGCGGCCCGGATAGCGGAAAAAAACTGCATGGCCTGCATCTGGCTCTGTAGTAACCATTCGGCGGTGTTACGGGCCTGCGTCTGCGACTGCAAGTCCCGCCGTAGCGTGGCGTTGTCGCTGCGCAGGTTGTCAAGCCTGTGAGTGGCAACGCCCAGGCTGATTGCGACGGCCACAGCAGCGCCAGCCAGCAGATAGTTACTGAAGGTCATCCGGCCCCCTGACATTCCAGATCGCCATTTCGACGTCGCGCCGGTTCATCAGTCCTTTCCACTTATGACCTGCGGCGAATACCCAGCGGACCATCTGGTCACGGGCTCCGGCAAAATCACCGGCGTTCAGCCGTTTCAGGAGGGTAGACCTGGCAAATGCACCGGTGCCGGTATTGAAGACGAACGTCGCCAGCGCAGTACGCTGGTACGGTGTCAGGGAAACCTTAACGAGGCGGTCAATCGTGGCATAAACCGGCTTTAGATCCTGGTCGAGCAACGTCATACACTCAGCGTGGGTATAGCGTCGCATCTGGATATCCGGCCCGGTGTGGCCGACGCAGACCGTCAGCACTCCGGCGACATCGCGATACGGCTCATATGCGACGCCCTCCAGATGTACCAGCGTTTCGCGGGTCATTTCGTGGTAGCCACCCCCGGCCAGCACGATGGCAAGCAGTGACGCACTCAGTGTTTTGGGGAGTTTTGAAGCCATCGGTTTATTCCGTAAGAATTTAAACCGAGGATAAATATTGGGATGTTGGGTGTGGGTTTCTTATGCAATATGACAACCCGCGCTCTCGAGCGCAGCCGGTTGCAGGGATGGGTCAGGCGAACATATCAGGCTGACGGCGCCGGGTATGCAGGCGGCGCTGCTGGGCCAGAATGTTGTAGGTCTGGGGCTGGGAAAGAGAGTATTTGCGGCGCAGATGCTCGATGTTGCGCCCGTCAAACTCGCAGTAAATCATATCATCGCGGATAGCGTTTAGCATCCTGACGCCTGTAGGCAGGTAATAGGCCCGACCGCCCATATAGTGACTCATTGCCACCGCAAGCTTGCGCGCTGCGGCGCGTGGGTCACCCGTGACGCCCTGGCGGGTTAACTCTGCCTCCATCACATCCACCAGGTCAACGAGAGACTGAGGCCACGCCGCCTCCAGCTCTGCTGCCGGGATTTTATCGATATGCCCGAGCACCTGCTCCAGTTGCGGGTCATTATCGAACATGTCTGTCTGCTGCTCTGCCATGCTGCACCTCCTGATCGTTTGTACAGTGAGCATACAGTATACAAAAAAAATCCCGCAAATCAGCGGGATTTATTCAGATGACCGGGCGGGTTACTTGTCGCGTTTGCAGCGATATACTTTGTAATATTTGAGGTCATCACGCATATAGAGATTCTTGCCCGTTTTATCTACGACAAAAAGTTTCATAACCGCCGGGTTTTTAGTCCAGGCATAGAGATAGTCTGTTCCCTTTACTTTCTCGTCCTTATCTGCTGGATCAACTGGTGATGGATCTTCTGTTCGAGTGAACATATCGCCGGTACCAAGATTAGTCCACGATACCATGTTTACACCCATGTGCAGCCGGATGCCATTACAAGACCAGAAACCAGACGCAGGGTCAGCCTTTACCGTTTCTTCATCGGAGTTACTGGCGTCAGCCGCCGCAACCATCATGCTGCACGTTGCCAGTAAAACTCCCGCAATCCACCTGGTGTTAATCACGCTTTCGTTCCTCCTTCCCCGTCAAATGCAGGCATTATCCCTCAGGGCGCGCCCCTCGCATTGACGGAGCGCAACCCCTGTTAACGTATCGTTTTTTTGTACAATTCACAGACCCGCTCATAGGTGCGACGGATACCAGCATTCGGCAGTCGCTCAAGCATACAACGCATGTGCCAGCGCTTCAGGCTCTCCAGGACAACAGAGGCCTGATCGCCGCGCAACCATGCTAGGCGAGCAACACCGGCGCCGCCGTTCTTAACGCGGGTAGTACGCTGGACAAAGGCATCCAGCGCTTTGTCGCTGCCATCAGTCACATGCCCCTCGCGGTGCATAATACGCCATATCACCCGGATTTTATCGGTAACGCCTGCCGGAGCCGTGCGGGATGGCTGGCGCCGCTTAAATCCCTGCTCCTGCATGGCCTGCAACACCCGTTCAAGCTCGGCAGGCTTCAGGTCGCGACAGCTTGTTTTGCCCGGAACCACAAGACCAATCATTACGCGATAGGTATCGTCATCAAGCGCCAGTTCGCGCCGGGCAACGTGGATCAGTTTGATTAAGTTAGCCCTCTGCATTTTGCATCACCTCAGAAACTGGCGTTACCAGTTCCAGTCCCTCAATTTTGCGGAACTGGCGAACCAGGGAGGCCGCAGAGTTGAAATAACACACCCAATACTCAACCACATCATACAGGTAGGCGTTTTCTTTCTGCTTTAACCACCGCTTACCACCTTTCATCTTTGATATTCTTCGGATAGCCGAGGCTCCAGGGCGTCGAGTCTGCCGACGCCAGATATGCTGTACTAATGGCCGAAACTGCTCATGCGCAGGTAAGCCCCAAGCCGTACTGCGCTCTCCGTTAACCCAGACAATTAAGGCCATTTTATTTTCAGCAATAAACCTTTTATTAACCGTGATTTCTTCGCCTGATGGCATCCTGAACGTAACTTCGCTATACATCGCACAGAGGGTATTCTGGATACCGTTCCACTGTTCTTTTGAAATCGTCATTATTTGTCCCCCTGTAAGGCAATCATCCGTTGATAAAGCTCAGGAGCTTTACCCGTACCGTTCTCTGTCGCTGCAACATAAAGCCGTGAAAGCTCATCCCAGTTTTCAAGGTATGGTGCTATTGGTGGATAAACAGCGCAGATTTTCGGGAATGCCTCACGTATGGCCGGAACCTTTTCAACCAGGCGGCAGCACCGTCCAAAATCAGAGGGATCACGCGGGAAACTGAACCGCCCGGATTTGGCCCCCATCCAGATGGCAGCTATTGTTTCGCTGCTTAGTCCGGTGTCACTACCAACCAGCCATTGACCAATATCAGCAACAGTCAGAAGGCGGGATGCGAGCGTGCCAGCCAGGCCGTTGTACTTTGCTGCTGCACGCAGGAATCCTTCATCAATAACCGGTTCATACTCCCTGAATGGCTGCTCACCAGACAGGGGAACGACGCCATCCTCAGGATAATCCAGAGTTTCAATGAGCAGCCCCTCATATTGCTCCAGCCCCTCGCAAGGGCTGGCCGCAATGGTGCCGGTACGGATGCAATACTCGTCGTCCAGTTCGTCGCTTTGCAGGTCTGCTGATACCTCCAGCCCGGCAAACTCAGCCGCCTCAAGAATCTGACGCGCCGACAGAATCAGAACCGTATGGCGCTGGCTACGTACGGTCTGAATTGCCTCCCGTACCATATCAGGCAGAAATTTCTCATTAGCGTTAAGCTCCTGACCGTTAATCGCCCGGATAAGGCAGTTAATCGCATCATTTCTCCAGCGAAGTTCGTCATCATTCCTTTGAGCAATCATAATCTGGCCTCCCTTGTATCCAGTGGCATGTAGCGGAGTACATACCGGTCTACAAGCTCACCTGTTGAAAGGCACTTAAAACAGCTTAACCGGACATCAATACTCGCAAATATAAAGCGGGGCCAGCCCTGTTCCTGCTTTGCTGTATTGAGTTCAGCAACGACATCAATGGATTCGCACGTCCTCGGGCCACGAGCCAGGCGATAAACCCAGCCAGGCAGAGCGCACCCTTCAATCCAGTTGAAAGACTGGCGTCGCGATTCGGTGGAGAGCAGGTCATAAAACCCGTTGCGTTCAGACAGCGCCATGCGATCGACGGCATTACGCAGTATGGGAATAATATCACGGGGCTCCGCATTAACCGCCGCTGCAATATCGCGGCAGGTAGCCGGGCCGTTGGCCCGGATAAAAGATTTAATATCAATAATAATGCTCATAACATCACCGCCAGTTTATAGGCCAGGAACGAACCGCCAACGAATAACAGCCACAGAAAAGCCTGTGCGGAAGGGGTATATTTCATCGCCGCGCCTCCGCCCGCTGCTGCTCGCTAATCATCGCCTGAGCGGCGCGCATGAGCAGACCGATCGCCATTCGCGCACGATGCGCTGACAGGCGCTTACTGGTCTTTGGATCGCAATACAGAGCCTCAGCCAGTTCCAGTTGTTCCCGAGCGTCGGCCAGCAACTCACTGACAGCAGGAGCAAACGGACTAACGGGTTCGGATTCAATACCAACACGCTGGGCGAGGCGGGTGAGTTTCCGGGCTTTTTGCTGCTCAATCATGTCATTCATACCGTTGTGCCGTAGCTGTTCAATCATGATTTCAACGTCCGCAGCCTCTCCTGCAACAGAGTTTCCGTTAGCTTTGTGGTTAACAAAACGGGTACAGGCTGCGGCCAGTTCGCTGCACTCTTCCGCTACGGTTAGCACCTGAGCATCAAACCCCCAGCGGGCCAGAGCTGCGTCGTAAATCCGGGGTTTATTCATCGCCTTCATCCTCCGCGTCGTCATCAACTGGTTTCGTGGTGACAGGGAATGGCTTGAATTGAAGAAGTGCCAGTTGAACACCGATTCTGATAAAGCGGGCTTCTTTAGTGTGAGCACCAAATTCCAGCACCTGGTTATCGCCTGAATCACCCATGTGCAAACAGATATCAGCATCCCTGTTATCAATAATCATCTGGCATTTATCGACACGGTTCTGGTGCCATGACTGAAGGTCGATAATCATTGAAATTAATTCTTGTTCGTTCATGAAATATTCCTTTTGCTGAATTCGGCGCGAACGAGTCCCCGACGCGCTGCGCCGAATAAAATCTAAAATTGTTTTTTTTATTAATTCAGGCTGTTTTAAATATCTGCCGTTTGCTCAAACGGGATAATAGAAAAATCTTCAATGCCCGAATTAACTTTAATACCCGCCACCCCAACGACTGCTTTCGGTTCGTTCAGAATGGCCTCTTTATTGATTTCCTCTTTGGTGCGAATAAAACGCTCAAGCTTCAGTCGCTTCAGAGTCTCCATAACTGAGTCCATGCCACGAATGGTGACGGAGGGTGGACGAGTTCGCCAGCAGACATCACCTGTCACCAGATTTGCTGACTTAACCTTTCCATTGTTCGTCAGGTCATCGCGGTTAGCCTCACACCAGCTTTGAATGCCTGCTGAAAGCATTTTGAAGTCGTCTTCAAGTGGCTTCATTTGCTCAGCATAGACCTCCGTAATAGCGGCGATTTTGTCGTTCATTTCCGTTTGCATACGGGCCACAGTACGCTGAACATCGCCAAGCTTACGGATATCGCGAACAACATCCTCGCGGCTCTGCGGAACATACAGCGCGGCAGCGTTTTTAATGCGTTTCGGTTTACTGGCCATAATTAAAATTCTCTCAGTCTTTTTGCGAATGTAGATAAAGCCTGTACTGCGGTGTCCGGGTCTGCCGCTTCGGGTACGCCCGGCACCAGCAGATCGTCATTAGTGCGGGAATGGCGTGCGAGGACGCTTACCGCAGAGCGCACTGTTTTACTGTCACCAACCAGAACAGGCAGCGCACCGTCCGGGCATGATTTGCCAAATTCGATTAAGCCTGACGCCCAGGCATAAGCGACAATTTTCATTTTTGGTTCCCCTTAATGTTTAGTAACCCATTCACCAATACAGCTATATGAGGCATCACTGCCCGGCCCTTGCTGACTGGCCGCTTTTTGCGCATATAATTTTGACGCAGCGTCAATAAAAGCTGGCAGCATTTCACGCATAATGCAGGTGATATGGTCAGCTGAAGTCGGGGAATCTTTA
The DNA here is from genome assembly GCA_945271245.1 of uncultured Enterobacteriaceae bacterium. Classification (GTDB taxonomy): domain Bacteria; phylum Pseudomonadota; class Gammaproteobacteria; order Enterobacterales; family Enterobacteriaceae; genus Apirhabdus; species Apirhabdus apintestini. The sequence goes on from CALYPF010000033.1 coordinate 29,484, forward strand.
TTTAAGCCCTCAAGGTTGGCCGTAACATGAATAGCCTCTCTCTTATTCCCCTCAACCATAACCACTTCGTTAAAATCGACACTAATAATTATTTTTGGCATAAATCCCCCTAATTAGCGCCAGATAATCTGGCAATCATTCAGGCTGGCAATCCACACGGAGCGGGTGCCGGTTTCACAACGTTCAATAATTCGGGTGGCGCGCTGCACCAGTTCCGCAGGCGGGCAGGCAATCTCAAGCAGCGGGCGGCGCATAAAAACGCGAATATCAGTTACCCGGCTACCGCGCTGGCGCAGCCAGTCCTGGGCGGCTTCTGCCATGCTGATATGTTCTGCTATTCTTTCGATAATCATCGTTACCCCCTCAACAAAGAGCCGATATCAACGTCCAGTGTTACCAACGGTGCAAAACTGATCCACCCCAGCGGTTGAAAACTGATCCA
>CALYPF010000034.1 GCA_945271245.1 uncultured Enterobacteriaceae bacterium
GATGCATGACCGCATCAAGCTGCCGGCTAATCTGGCGGTCAAGTTCTGCGATATGCTGGTCAATCAGATTTTTGTCGAGCTTTCCCACTTTCGAGCCAGATTTTTTCAGGCATTCCAGGAACACCTGCATTCCGGCGGTTAAACGCTCATCGGCCGTTGCATCGGACATCGCCTGTGCATCCTGCCAGATATCCAGCGTGCTTAGCTCTGAAACCGGGTTCAGGCTGATTTTTTCAAACAGGGAGGCATAAACTCCACCAGCCGCAGGACGTTCAAGCACCACACTCTCGCTACCGGCGGCATTCTCATTTTTTACAGACATCAGTATCTTCCTTATTAATCCGTTAAAGCATCGTGACCGCTATGGCTGTTTAGGCGCCAGGGCTGACAGTTCGGCTCTGAGTTCATCACTTAATGCCGGGTCAAGCAGAATTTTTTCCAACTCTTTTCGGAAAGTCTGGTTATCCAGCAGGTTTGCCTTTAAATCACGAAGCAAGTTACGCATGGAAAGCATTGATTTAAGCTGTGGTATTTGTCGGGCAACCTGCTCGGGAGAAAAATCTTTCATACTCTGGAACGTCAGACTGATGCTGTCTTCACTGCCGTCGTCAGCAAGGGTATTTGGGAAGGTAAGATTTACTTTTGGAGAATATTCAGAAAGCACTGAGTCAAAGTTATTTTTGTTCACATTAACTTTTTCACGCTCTGATACCGGTGCGCTCTCCTGTCCATTACTAAAGTCGCCCGCAACGAGTAATTTCAGGGGGAGTTCGGTTTTCTTACTTGCGCCCCCCGTATGCAGGTCAAGTTTTAAATTAATACGTGCCTTTGGCACTTCATTTTGAAAACTGTCAGCCATTTCATCATCCCTCAGTTTATCGCTGCACGCGCTTTTCATACTTCGCTTATTGACGCACGATAATAGGATAATGACCGCCTGAATATCAAATTTACGGTTTTTTAATCCATAAAATAAAAATTAATAAGAATTTTCCACTAGCCACAAATAGCAAATCACATCCAAATATCAGCAAAAATAACTAGCAAAAAAGCAATAAATAGGGAATTTGTGCCAAGAAAGCAATAATGCCCGGAGTATTGTTAATTGAAATATTAATTATTGATTAAAATCAATATTAAAAATAAAAATATCTATACCTCATCAGAGTTAGGATTTTCAGAAAGGCGGCCATTAAATAGAGTAGGAACAATAATAAAGTCACCCCACTGGAACCATTTCTTTACGTCAATTAAATAATGGGGCAATAGGCCAGAAATGTTACGAAGGAGCGTGTGGAAAGTGAACGGTTCTCTTTCCCGGGAATCGGAGTTGGATTGACAGCCAGGGCAATTAAAGTAACCCGAACGGCTTCAGCGTAACCGGCGGGGAAATCTATAGGGTACGCACCGACCGACAAAGCCTCCCGGCCCAAAAGCAATGAGTGCATCCAATTTATTACCCATGCCAGAATCCACGTTAGCGACGTCGTCAATAAAAATGGATGTGGGCTTTAATTCAGCCCACTGGGTGCTATAGGGTGATGACTCTGTTCGCAGAATTAATGGTTGATGGCCGATGAGCGATAATAATTCGCGTAATGTTCAATGAGGAAATCGACTGATTAATAAACGCTTCGTTGTCCAGATCCAGGTGGCTGGTTGCCTCATCCATAAATAGAATGCTCGGGCGTCGATACAGCGCGCGGGCAATAAGCAGGCGCTGTTTTTGCCCGCCGGAAAGGCCGGTTCCCAGTTCGCCAATCAGCGTCTCATACCCCATCGACATCTGCATTATTTCCGCATGGATATTACTGTATATAGCGCAGGCGGTGACCAACTCGCGATCGGGGCTGGCATTAAAACCGCTAATATTGTCGGCTATTGAGCCGGAAAAGAGTTTATCTTCCTGCAATACGCAGGCAATCCCCTCCCGGTAATTATTTAGCCCCACTTTTTCGACATTAATGCCGCCCACCAGCACTTCTCCCTGGGTAGGCGGCAGCAATCCGCACATGATTTTCATCAATGTGGTTTTTCCCTTCCCGGAAGGCCCGACGATCGCCACGCTTTCACCGGGATCAATAGTCATATTAAGCTCAGAAAATAACGGTTTAGCCTGTGGATCATACTGGAAGGTCACGTTTTTTAGCTCCAGCGGCGCAGGGTGACCGGCAGGAAACAGCCGGCGCGGTGGCAGTTCCTGCTCCGGTTCGGTGAATATAATATCGGCGATACGTTCGCTGTGCAGCCCTAGCATGCGCGTTTTCATGACCAGGTTAATAAGATTGCTGGCGCGATCGGAAAATTGCCCGCGGTACGCGTTAAACGCCATAAACATACCCAGCGTCATCGTATTATCCATCACCATTACCGCGCCTAGCCACAGTACGGCAACCTGATCGATAGCATTAATAAAGGTGTTTACCCCGGTAAAAAACATATCAAAGCGGGTTTGTCGGATACCGGTATTCGCCGCGTCGATATTGAGGTTAAGCCAGCCGGAAGAGCGTTTTCCGTTCAGTCCTAAAGCTTTAATCGTCCCGATACCGTACAGTGATTCCATAAAGTGCGAGCTGGCTTTCGCACCTTTAACAATAGATTCCTCGGTGATGCGCCGGTAAATACCGTAAGTGGCGAATCGCAGGCAGGTATAAATCACTGTAAATCCAACTACTACCCAAGTCAGCCAGCCGCCATACATCGCCATCATCACCAATACGCCAACGCTCATGATGATGTCCATTAGCCCGCCGATTAGATCCTGAGTAAACAGGCGGCGAATCGCATCCAGCGATGAAAAGCGAGACTGAATGTCGCCCAGATGGCGCTTTTCAAAGAAGTGCAGCGGCAATTTTATGAGATGATCGAACAGCGCGTTTTTCCACTGCACGTCAATAAGCGTCCCCATGACTAATGATACCCAGCCGCGAAGCGTGCCCATAAACGTTTTAAACAACATAAATAGCAGCAGGCCAGAGCCGATTACCGTCAACAATCCACGATCTTTCGCCTGGATCACATGGTCCGTGACTAACTGCATGCCAACGGGCAGCAGTAAATTTATCGCCTCTATTACCACCGAAAGGCAGGCGATTTTTAGCAGCGCCCCTTTAAGCCCGCTGACGTTACGCGCGAGTTCAAGCAGCTTTACGCGCGTTTTGACCGTGCCTTTCTCAAAATGGCTGTCCGGCCAGAACTCCACCGCCACGCCGGTGAAATGCTCCGAGAGCTCTTTGATGCCGATTATCCGTTTGCCGGTCGCCGGATCGTGAATAACCCAGGAGGAGCGGCGCCGAGCCGCCAGAACCACAAAATGATTCATATCCCAGTGCAGCACGCAGGGCAGTTTCAACTGCTTTACTTCATTTAAATCCAGCGACAGGGAACGGCATTTCAGCCCCACCGCGGAGGCTGTGCTTAACAGCGTCTTCAACGTCGCACCCTGCGTTGAGACAGAAAAGCGCTGGCGCAGGCTAAGCATATCAATATCCAGACCGTGATAGCCGCAGATCATCGCCAGGCTCGCCAGCCCGCACTCCGTGGATTCAACCTGCAGAATTTGCGGCACTTTTTTACGCAGGCCGAAGTGCAGTCTTTTAGTAATAAGATTGAAAATCGCTTCAGACATCGACCTGCCCCGTTACGCTATTTTTAATGTTGTAGAACGGCTTAAACATCCACTCCCACAATTTTCGGGTATCCAGAAATACCACCGTTTTCGCCTGCAGGCCGCCCGAGAGATGTAATGTTTTCCCTTTATCGCTAATGTCTTTGTGTTTTAAAGAAACCAGAACCTTGTAATAACTCTCGCCTGCTCCCGTATTATCTTTGGGCGCACTGTTATAGCCGGCCATTTCTTCACGCGAAGCAGGCACATATGAAATTGATTCGATAACTCCCGGGAATTGACCGTACTTCTCGGACGGGAAAGCGGCATAGCGAATATTCACGCGATCGCTAACTTTAATATAGGGAAGACTGCTGTCAGGCGGCCAGATAACCATATACCAGCTTGCTTCTTTTAAGGGTTGGATCTGAGCCAGCACAGCGCCATTATTCACCATCTGACCGGGAGTGACGCTCAGGGAATCAACCCGACCGGCGGACTGAGACGCAATAATAATAGAATCGCTGGCATCGGACTCAATAAGCTTCCGCTGTAGCTCATTACGCTGGTAAATATTCTGCGTAATATCATTATCAAACTCTGCTGCCCGAGTAAGAATTTGGCTCTTTAACTGGGATATTTGTACCTGCTGTTGAATTGCCTGGCTATTTAATGACTGATAGCCGCTTTGCTGTTGATAGAACATAAAGCGCTGGCTATTAAGCTGATCGTTAGTAATAAGTCCTTTCTTATGATAATTCTCATAGCTGGACATCCCGCGCTGCATAGTCGAAACGCCGCTTTTGGCGCTGGCTAATAATCGCTGAGTCTCACGATCGTTTTTCTCATATTGCGCTAGTTGCTCCTGCAAGTTCTCAATAGTTTCTTGCTTATTGCTTTTTAATTTATTAATGATTTCATCTATATTTTTAATCTGGTTACGTATTACAGTCAGTGTTTCCTGACTGACATTTCCGGACGTGGTTTGCCGTGAAATAGTAAGGCGATAAAGCGGCGCACCTGCTTCAACAACATCACCGACTTTCACAAAACTCTTTGTGATATATCCCTGCTGTGGCGTATAAATATTCATTGCATGAGGCAGTGAGATCACTTCTCCGCTGACCTGAATACGCCGCGTGTAGTTAGAAAAAAACAGGAAGGCAATAAATAAAACCATAAAAAACACGGTAGCCGCGGCTAATAACCCGGGCGGAAACCCACGGAGTAACAAAGCCTTTCCCTGCCACTCTGCTTTTTGGCGCTGTATGGCCTGCAGGCGGAAAATACCTTTTTTACTCATGTCTCTCTCTAAAAATAACTATCCAAAAAAGGAAGGAGAAATTCTCCCTCCTCATTATTAGTATATTAAAATTACGGAATCAGAGTACCGCTGGCGAACCCTTTAATGACTTCGTCAGTCGCAGCCCAGGTTTTATCCCAGCCCACTGCAGCTCCGCCGAGCGCACATGCGATCCCGCCGGTAATTCCACCGTAAATCATCCCTACGCCCTGACCAATCGCACCAATGCCCAGGAAACCGCCGCCGTCACCGCCGTGTTTACCACCGATGATGCTACCTGCACAGAAACCTGCCGCACCACCCACTACCGCACTGCGCATAGCTTCACCAATATCGGCAAAAAAACCGTTGCCGTAGGCACCGGCAACTTCTTCAATTTCTATTACGCTTAATTCACGCATTGTTTATTTCCTTATTTAACCTAACGGATTATTAACCCCTGTAATATCAATATAAATATGACAGAGATATCTTCTCAAATTAATGAGCAAGATTCTTTATATGCAGAATTAACTAATTTTTAATTCTGCGTAATGGTAAATGTCATGGTGGCATTTGCGACACCAGCCGTAATTTTTTTATTGGTTTGCACGTAGGCTGCTTTTAATGGTATCGAAATAGACGGTTCATGATTTAAGTGATAACGCGTCGGCATATTGAATTGCAGCGGCGAACCATCGTTATTCATCACTTTAATTGCGACGCCCGTCGCAGAACCTTCTACATTATCCAGCGGTATCACACCGGTTTCTGGCGAGGACGTTCCCGCCATCACATCATAAGAGACATCAACCGGTAGGCCATCGCCCTGGCACGTCATATCAAATTTAAAGCTTTTTACCGGCGAGGTGCTGCCTACGCCGTTAAACACATTCCGCTGCACCTGCCCCATCGGCACAATAATATTGGGTGATTTGGCATAGCAGCTTTTAATTCTCACGCTTCCGCTGACGACCTGCTGCGTTAATAAATTACCCAGCGTGCCGTTCGTACCCTGGAGCTGAAAGCGTGCCACAATTCCCGCGGGGAAATTACCCGGCTCAATATCTCCCGTGCGGTAAAACAGCAAACGGACATCTTTACCCATAATGGCCAGCGCCTGGTTCGGCGGAATTTGTTGGCTAAGAGGCACAAATCCATCCAACACGAAATCATCAATTCTTACACCAATCCCAGGCACTCCGGTTTCATAAACGCCAGGGATAGAACTTAACGTTGCCCATGGCCCCATCATCATGGATTTATACAGCGGGCTACCGGTTGGACACACCGCAGCAGGACCTTTGGCGCTAAATGTTCTGGCCAGCAATACGCTGCCAACTGGAACATTCGGCGCTACCGCCAGCTCCGGGATTTTCAACTGAAAAGTCTTTGGTGAAAAACTGCATCCAACCGCCCAAACATTTTTCGTCCATATCAGCGCCAGGCCAAGAAGCAACAGCTTCTTCAAATGCTTTTTATCGTATTCTGATGGCATATCTGTCCCTTTATATTCGCAATTGCTCGCCAGCTATTTGCTACCCTGCGCTACCGGCAGACGGTATTAATTTCCTGAACGGCCTGTTTCACTGCTGTATTAAGCTGATAATGGGCCTTGCAGCGCGCATCCGGCGCTTTCCCCCAGGAAACATCAATGGTGCCGTTTGATTGCAGGCCGCTCAGATACACTTCGCCGCTATCGCCTACGATGCTGCTCCAGTTTTTATCCTGTGCGCCCCCTTGCGCCTGACTCAGCGCCGCAACTGCTCCGAACGGCACCGGCTGGCCGTTGGTACGCAATAGTGTCACCAGCGCACGCTGCCCAACCCGGCCGCTGAAGTTCGCCCTAACCACCGCGACGCGTGTAGGTACAACTTTCTGTGTAGTTTGCGCAATTTCTACATCCTCCGGCAGAGACTCGGGGTTCAGCGTCACCTCGCTGCTGCGATAAGCGCTTAAATAAGGCACTACCGTATAGCCGCGGAAGTCGGTTCTAACGCCCACTTCATTTTGCACAGAGGCTCCCGATACGCCCGGCGCTTTTACCAGCGCGATGGTTTCGCCCAGCGGCTGACTCAGAGTAACGCCATCGCGGTGTACAACTATGCCGCCCGCCACGCCATAATTCGTCCGGCGCGAGCTACGATCCCAGGCATAACCACCGCTCAGTTCACCGTAGGTTCCCTGATAGTCCGCATCCATATTGCCGCTGCTGCCGCTGTCGCTTTCGTTGTGATTAGTAAAGCCTTCCTGAATGTTCCAGTTCAGGTTTCTGTCGGACAGCGCCGTGCCGCTTAGCCCTACGGTATGCGTCGTATTGCCGTGCCGCGTCGTATTCATGCTGTAATTTGCCCAGGTATCGTTTAACCAGCGGCTTAATGGGATGCTTACGTTGAAGGCAAGCACCTGATCCTTGTCATAAATTTTGTAACTCTTCGACTCAGAAACATCGACACGGGATGAGTTACGGTTATAGCTGTAGTTCAGGCTGTAAGTGATACCCTTCCAGCTATTGTTGTAGCCCACGTTTAGCGAGCGCATATGCTGCGCATCGTTCCAGTAATCCTCGCTAACAAAACCAACCGAAAGCGCGTCAGCGCCCTGCCACAAGTTTTGGCTCATGGTTAGTTCCGCACGATTGCGACGTCGCTGATTCAGATACGTAGACATATCATCACGCCAGGTATCCATCACTTCATTCAAGGTGTAATAGCCGCGCGTGGAGTAGCGATAGCCTGCAATCGAGAAATTGGTGCCGGTTTCCACAAAGTTCTTACTGTAGCGAATACGCCAGGACTGCCCGCTCTTGTGCCCCCGGTCTTTCGGTTCGCTCCATGCCTGCGTAAAATCAATCGATACGGCGCCCAAATCACCCAGGTTTTTACCCATACCGCCGACAGCAGAGTGATAGCGATTTGCCTGCTGGCTGCCGCCATAAATCGTAAACCCATGCGATAAACCATATATCCCTGTGGCCTGGCTAAAAAAATCCCGATCTGAGTTATTGCGATACCCACGATATTCCCCGCCGGTAACGCTATATTTGAATCGACCTTCACGCTGTAATACGGGTACCGATGCAAAAGGCACAATCATATTTTGCTCGCTACCGTCGGCTTCTTTGACGGTCACGTATAAATCACCGCTGCCGCCGGTGGGATACATATCGCTAATTGTGAACGCTCCCGGCGCCACATAACTTTGATAAATAATGTGCCCGTTTTGGCGAATAATGACCTGCGCATTGGTTCGGGCAATGCCTCTGACTACCGGCGCATAACCTTTTAAACTATCTGGCAGCATTTCATCATCTGAAGCGAGCTGCGCCCCTCGATAAGAAACACTATCGAAAATATCGGAAGGTGAGTTACTTTCCCCCAGCGTCAACTGTGCCTTTAATGCGGCAATATCACGCTCTAAATAGGTATAAATAGTGTCCCAGCGCGAGCCACTCGTCGAATCTCGATTCCACGTTGTGTAATTCCGCAAACGCCATGGGCCAATATTTAATGCGGGGCGAATATTTAAATATTGATAGTCGCTATTTTCTCCGCCGCGCCGCCTGGCTTCGTTATTTGAGCCAGTAAAATTATAATTAAGGATAAAAGCGTTAATGCCTTCATCCCACAGGGAAGCATCTATAGCTCCCCTTGCACTTGTTTTAAGCGCTGCCTGAGGAATGCTCAGCAATAATTGTTGCGTATTAAAGTCCAGCGTTGCATCTGCCTTCGGGATTTGTGCGATATCGGCACATTTACCTGAGGTTTTTAATTCGGGAAAAGCGTCAATATTTACGCCATAGCGCGAAAGTTCTTCCGCCGATAAACAAGGAAGTAATGTCCGCTGGCGTGTTTTATCTTTCGGCATATAAAACCCAATATCCCGGGTTTCTTGAATTTGGCCATTCACAATGACATCAACGTGATATGTGCCTGGCCCCTGCCCCCCGCGTTCAAACGCAGATAAATCAACTGCAGAAGTATTTCCCGGCTGCCTCTCCAGTAACGCAGGGTTAAACTCCATTTCTGCATGACTCCCCACTGAATATCCAGAGGTGAACAAAATGCACATCAATGCCGATGACAATTTTTTATATTCAGCCCGCTTCATTATGATTACTTCCATGTGTTAGAAATTTACCGGCATACCACCGATTGATATAACAGGCGCTAGTAGTTTGCGCTCCATGCCTGGCTTACTGCGCCATAATCATTAATTATTTTCCAACTCACCTTTCCGGCCCCGGGGGCGCCATTAAGTGAATAATTTTTCGTTGAATAAGGCGCAACCCAGGCGGGTTTGGCTATATTTTTTCCGTTCGCAGTAATCGCCTGAAAATTCATGTAAAAAGGAGTTGGGTTTTTTACCTGAAGCTGTTGCCCTTGACTGCTCCATTGAAGCTTATCCGCCACATCGACAGGATTTTTATCTTTTATATTCTGTGGACGAAAGATTAGCTTGATTCTGGTTTTAATCGCCACCTGAAGCACATTTTTATCTTTAGCCGCCTGCGGGATGGATTTAATATTAACCCAGTACATACTCTCACGATCTTCAGGCTGTCTCCCGCCGGCACGTACAATGCGCATAACATTCTGCTGCTTACCATCCAGCCGATATAGCGGCGGAGTAATAATAAATGGCGCTTTACTTTTATCAGTACTTTCTATCCAGCTCTGAATAAGATATGGAGTGCTATCCGGGTTATCTACACTCAGTGAAGCCTCTTTTTTATCACCAGGAAATATAACGCGCGTCCCGCCAATAATAACGCCGGCATTTGCGACAGGAACAAACATGCATATGCTTAGCAATAAAAATACTTTTCTGGAGTCCATGATGATAATTCCAATTAAATGCCGGGCGAATACCGCCCGGCGGTATAACTTTAGTTATAATTCATAGTAAAAGTGGCAACAGAGTTTGCCGGACCAGCCGTTACGGTGTCAGATTTAGCGATATAGCGCGCATAGAAATCAAGATTGTTTTCTACTGTTTCTTTGAGCGGATATTCGCTGGAAGCCGTATACAGCGGCAGGACTTTCTGAGTACTATCGGCAAGCTGGATACCTACGCCAGTAGCCACTCCCGTTTCCTGAGTAAGCTGCAGCACATTGTTATCGCCTTCATATGCATCACCGTCAAATTTCACAGTCGCCGTTGTGATATTTGAAGGGCAATCTTTTACCTTAATAGTAAATTTAGTAGGATCGGATTTTGAACCAGCGCCTGTAAACGTGCTTTTATTAACGCGCCCCATATTTACCGTCATGGTATTACCGGCACCAATATCAACGGTACAAGCCGCATCTAAAACCTCACCTTCGAACTTCACCGTACCATCATAAGCCATTGCTGATACAGAACCTGTTAACAACAAAGCAGCCGCAGCAGATGCCATTACAGTCTTTTTCATATTCATTGACTATTTTCCTTAATATTAACGTATATAGTGGCAAAACCTTATATTTGGTATTTACCGTGCTTACTCCATGTATAGCAATATAACTGCCTGGCTATGCTGCTATACCAGAGAAATAGAGTGCCAGTCTGTAAGACGAGCGTAACCACATAACCACTTATGAACGTGCTTTCTCTGGGCGAACATACAATATAATCATAATGATATTTAAAGAGACTATTTCTTCCGATTTTTTATTTGAGAAATAGCTTATATGGTAATTTCACACAGCAAAAGTGAATACGCCTCTATTCATTAAATAGTCAATAAATTTCATATAACATAGCGATTACAAGACCATATATTCATGACTATTAAGAGAACATCACAAATGCCGTTCAGTCAGGTAATGTCTATGCCATTGAGAAGAAGAAAATTAAGAAATCTACTAGCCTGGATGTATTTTAACACCTCCCCTGACCGCTACTTTATAAGCCAAAAATGTAAAAGAAACTTAGCCCATAAAGTCATAAGAATGCGTTTCATGTTTCAATCACGGCAGAAGCTATCTGCTTCACATAAAATACAGGCCCTATCGGTACAGCATTGAGTAGAATTTATGCTATGTGAATATGAAACTATCACCATGAATTAACCGGGTAGCGAATCTAGCCACCACGTGCTGTTCAGGTCGGTAAGCAGCACGGGTTTGTGTATGCTCTTTAATCAAAACAAAATGCTTTTACGTGCATGTTATCACCATCCAGGCGGGTTACTTCCTGAATCAGGCAGCCTGCGCACTTCACGCATTGGCGTAGCAAGGCCAAAACATTGATTAATGTATTGTGGTGGCAACTGTGGCGATTGCTCAAGGATGGGAAAGGTATTTTGGAAAAATATTAGAGACAGATAAACAGAATGCTTCTGGCCGCTTTAAAATATCGTTATCTTTCAATCCGCTTACACGCGAAGGTGGTTACCGGATCCGCATAGAAGAAATATTGCCCGCTGCGTTGGTAGACAATTTTCATAAATATGTCTTTTCCGCCTTCCAGATAAAATTGAGGAAGATAATTATCTAAGGGCACATCTTTGGTATCATCATTCGGAAAAATTATATTTTTAGTAGAATGCATAAAGTAGTTATCATCTTCATTATAGTAGCTAAAAAAAATGCGTCGGGAGATGGTATGTGATATCTCCCCTCGCTGCTCAATATTTCCATCAACGCCCAAATAGCCTATATCTTTTCCAAAAACATAACTCATAATAAGGTTTATCGTGGTTTCTTTATTGTGCTGTATAACGTTGGCAATACAGCTAAAGTTATCCTGGCGCCTTTGCTGCTGGATCCAGGCATAGAGAGCCAATAGTAAGATCAGTAACAGCCCGACTCCCACTATTTTATATATTTTTGGCATCATGGTTTATTACCTTCAATAAAATAATCGGACACACACATTCCCGCGTATCCTTTCTGGTGTGGGCAACGTAGTACAGATACCTGGGTAAATTGTGGAAGTGTGTCGACGTATATCCATGGATAGGCATTACATTCCGTATAAAATCTCTCAGCAAACTTTAATGCGTTACGCTTTAAATCCGGCGTTGTAAGTATTGGCGATAACATAACCCTGCAAGCCCCTTGTCTGGTAACCAGAACATAGCTATGTAACCGATCGGCTGGCTGCCAAAAACTAAAGAGCCCCCATAGCGACATCATATATAGTGAAGAGACGACTATAACAACGATTACACTAAAGGATTTTAATCCAAAGTGATTGTGATGTTTTCTGAATGCGCTTTGCGTTTTCTTACCAGCTCCCTTAAACCTACGGGCTAGCGTAGTTCGCCATCCATGATGAGTACCGTATTTCTGAGAGCCACTTTGCTCATTATTCTCTTTTTTATCATCCCCACCAGATATTACGTGTTGAATAGGCTCAGGTACACAATCAAGGATTCGGATTTGACACTGACTATCCAGCGTCAGGCCTACGCGAGGAATAGTAACGATAATGTCTTCCTCAATGCCTATTCTTTTTAACCCTTTACGTAAAATCGATATATTTTGATAAAACGTATTCGATGACACCAAAACTTTGCTCTTTTTCCAGACTTCATCCATGAACTCTTGCTGGCTGACAACGCTGCCTATACGCTGAATTAATAGGAGAAATCAACGGCTGGCCGGTGAATTTAAAACAACAACATTCTCAGGATTATTTAATTCTCGCAATAAACTTGTCGCAGGATAGAACTCAATACGCTCGTTAATAATATAATGGTTGTGCATATAATTTCCCTTTGTGAATTCTCCTTTGCGTCTGGATAATTTCTCAACACAAATATAGAAGAATCTTACTCGCTTTTTATTTCAAAGAGAATATATACTAAACATGATCTATTATATGTTTTATCTTAGTTGGTGAAAAAATAGTTCGCAGATAACATCTATATTTTCTTCATAAAACTTAAGGACAATAAATTAGGAAATATATTCTTAAGCTTAGTTTACTATTGGCAAATAAACGCTTCTCATCTTAAATGAAAGATTAAGTTAAGTATTAATTTTATACTAATCACTTATCAACATTCATCAGAAATGGGAACGCCATAAAAAAATTCACAAAAAAAGGTGACGATATCAATTGATAAGCAGCAGGGATATCTCTATTTTATTTATTGCAAATATATAGCACATTAAACTCCACTCTGGGTTAAAGCAACCTCTATGATGTGGACCTTTAAGAACAAATTTGAGGTTAGGGAGTTGGTTTATGAAGCCACACCTTTATTTATTCTTCATAGCTTAATTCATCGTTCTGAAATAAGTTAACATAAGGATATGCTATGGTTTTCCACATCTATTCAAAAAACTGGTTCTTATTTAATGGCATAAAAAATCACATACAAAACGATCTTAATGCTATCTGTATAAGTCACAGGGAAGTTAGTGCTGAAAAGATTATAGCTCTGGACAGAGCGCCACCGGGTAACGAAGAGAGGCATATATTGGTGGTGAGTGACGGGCTATGGCGCTATTTATGCGCAAATATGAACTTTCAGCATATTTATATCATTAATGAATCCGTACATACTTTACCACCGTCAGAAGTGCTGCTTTCAGGAAAAACCGGGCCGGCTGATACTAAAGAAAATCAACTTATTTTTAGCACTTATGAACTCAAGGTACTTCACTACTTATGGGCTGGATTTTCACTTCAGGAGATAAGTTCAATTTTTAATATATCCTACAAAACTCTACATGCCAGAACCCATAAGCTAATGATCAGGGCGGGCTGTTCGAATAGGATCCAGTTTCAGAAAGTCATTGTCTCGATTTTTAAATATCAACCTATCGCCGAAGGCGGTATACATAAAATGTATCCAACGATATAAAACAGGTACGTATGCACGCACCTGTTCAATCATTTTCTTTGGCTGGAAAAGAAAACTACGGTGTGGTGATGATACTAAAATCAATTACATCACTATAATTTCCACCGCGCAGCATCCCCTGGTGTTTAATAGAAAACGTCGGTGTATAGCAAAGCTGTGAAATCGTCTCATCAGTGGGGAAGTTGATGGTCACATTATTACCCGGAAAAATGAACGGAGGTGTGCGACCATCATCCAGCTTGAGAGTATAAGCAATTTTACGCATAGCATTACCATCATTCACCAAATTAAAACGCCCATCTGCCATGGATGTGCTCTGTGCTCGCAGCTGATAACCGGTGCTATTACCCCTAACCAAACCAGGAAAGCCAATACAAAATCTATCCTGCGGCTGCGCTAACGTAATCTCCTGATCGGGCGCGGTGATCTCCCCTAAATCCCAGTCTGGGACGTTAAGATCAAAAGTCACTTCCTGAGGCGGTAGCGGTGGAACATTTGGCCCCAGAATTTTGCATTCATTAGATACTGCAGTAATAAGAACAGGGCCTGCTTTATCTAAGTTAAAATCACTAAAATCACCGTAGCCAGGCCATAGCGCAATATTTTTCGAAGGCAAATTCGCAAGATTAGTTTCAACTACGACACGATAAGACTGCGCCGTGAGATCTTTCCAGTATTGGCACGGCGCATTACTGGCCCCACAGGTATAGCTAATACTCCCGGAAAGCAGCCCTTCCTGGGCACCTCTAAGGTAACCTGTAGAACTTATACCCTCAATTCGTACTACGAATTTGTGATAATCAGTCTTCACTGTTAACGGTTGCTTCACCCCTTTATTATTAAAAACAAAAATATTCATTGTCTTTCTATGTGGTAAGCCACTAAAGGGGGTCTGGGCGTTGTAATACATCGTCGTTTCAAATCGGACTCTGTCTCCCACCTGTATGTAGTTACAATCAGCATAACGTGCAATTAAATCAGCGCTGGTCTGTAAATATGCTTCAGCAGAGGAAATACTGCCAACTAAAAGGAAAAGGCCTGTCAGGCTGCGTATCAGCCCCAAAATTCGTTTATGTACCATAAATCATTCCTTTGAAATCATTTAACCCGCTATCGATTTATCGGTAAAACAGCGGTTAACAATATGATTTTCCGTCTATCATTAGCGGACCGCCGCTAAATCGCCAGGGCGTTTCAGGATAAACATTGAAGGGCTCTAATTGTTGACGACGCAGTTCAACATTGGTGAAGTGGTAATGTTGATTCCCGGTCGCGCGAATCACTTCCTGCCCTGGAGTGCAGATAACCAAAAATGTTTTGCGCTCTGTGGCGGGCAATACCCGGATAATTGCCTCATAACTGATATTCAGCGCCACCCCGCCGCGCGGCTGCGTTAACTCTTTTTGAATTACCGATAACTGTGGTCGAACGCTAAGACGATAAACTTCTTCATGCATAAGGGCAGTTAATTTTTTAATTTGCAAAGGTTTCGACTGTCCGGGTTTTAACATCATTTTAAAAGGCGAAACCAGGATAGAAGGAGAGTCTATATCCTGGATCGGCACACGCTTCTCATGTTCATAATCAACGCCGGGATTCATAAGCCGCGAGAGAGAGACTTCAATATATTCAGTCCGTTCGCCTTTATTAGTTAATACTACCTGGCTTGAATCACGTGATAAGGTAATATTTTTTGGCTCCATATCTACATAGGCATGAGCAGATGAAAAAAATAAAAATATACCTATAAGAGCACTTTTCCTCATGGCTCTATCTCCGGCTCAAAAGTCAACGACATTTCACCAATGTATCCACCGGCAGCGCCATTTTCTGGCGGGAGGGCGTTAATGTTAATAACATAAACTTCACTGGATTCTATATTTTCGCCAGGTTGAATGGTATTAACGAATAATGTCGGCGTCGATGACAGGACTTTAGCAGAATGGTCGCTATTACCCATACGGACCTGCACATCACGAAACACAAATTCCGGTGATTCCTGATGTGTTAAAACAACCGGGGAATCTAAAGAAACGACAAATGCACCAGTCGTTGTCTCAACCTTTATAGGAATATCAAGCTCGAAGCGAGTATTCTTTGGCCCGACAGGCTGTAACTCAAGCGGCTGATTATACCAGCCACCATCGGGTGCAGTGACCTGAACTCGCTGATTATTATTAACAAAAGCAGTTACTTTGCTGCTAGTTTTACCTGTAATTTTTATCGCATGCGATGTCCATGGTATGAAAGCACAAACCAAGATAACCATATTTCTGAGATTTTTTATCTTCATTATCGTCCCTGTAAAGCTGCTTCATCACCGTCGTGGGCATTTGGATAGTGATAAATAACAGCCCCGTAGTTGAAGTTGATATTCAGATAGCTAAGCTCACGCTCTGAAGCCGACATCAACGCTCCTCTATTCACGAAGGTTACTCGCCATACCTGCTTTTCATGCGGCGATGAAATCACCTGAATAGGAATCTTTTTTATTTGCCCTGGGGCCAGGGATATTTTACTAAGGGGTAGAAAAATATCAGGATCAGACAGTGCTTCTACGCGCGCCCTTAATTCTGGTTGTTTTCCAGGATTAATAACGCGCTCCTGAATAATCTCCAGATAGAGCATTTCATCACCAGAATTACTTACCTCCAGAGCAAAATCACGCCCTACTTTCTTTATATGAATAATATTATTTTTTAGCGAAAGTTTTCCGCCAGCATTGCAGACAATCGGCAACACAAAAAGTAGCGCAGTAATTAATCGCATTTTACTATTACTGATTTATTATCTACTTTAGCGGTGAAAGCCGTACTATTAATTTGCTGCGGCGTTCCGGGAAACACTGCGATAGATTTATCTATCTTTGCTGACTTATTACCAGCCTGAACCGAGCTAAACAATACTCGCGTATTACCTGTATTAGTCAGTATCATTCCCTGCCCGTTACAACGCGCACTCCAGTCCTGAACTTGTTTAGCAACCTCAGGGGTATGCCGGATTAAAGCCCCGTAACCAAGCGCAAAAACCACCGGAGCATTTATTTTATCTGACGTCTCTTCAACCACCTGATAGTTTCTGACTGGCAGAATATATAGACGATATACTTCTTCTTTCTCTGGTGAATAAAGAGGATTTATCGTTAACTTTTTACTTTGGTTCGGACCTAATGCCAGTTTTGCCGGGAAAGCAATTAAGCCCGGAGAAGGCAGAGATGACACAATCACCTTCTTTTCATTTTTATCGCCAGGATTAAGTACCTTCTGCAACTCAACTTTGAGATACATTGCCTCATCTCCCGTGTTCTTAACAGTTACAGTATGAGGCGATTCATCCGAGACAGACATGCTAATTGGTAAAACCATAAGTGCGCCATCTGCATAGGAGGAATTTATATTACTGAAAATCAACCCAATGGAGAGTAATGCATAATACTTGAGTTTCATATTAAACCTTTTCACATCTATAAATACTTTTCTTCGCACGAGTAAGATCACATTTCCATGTATTATTCTGCTTACGAACGGTAATACTGGTTAGTGGTTTTTGACTAGTAATAGAAAAAAGCCCATTATTAAAAGAGCATTCTTTTACTTCATCCATGCATCCTACAACAGGACGCCCGGCTTTATCTTTCAGGAATCCACTGTATTGCGCCATAACATTCACTTTAGCCTGCGTATAATAAACCTGCCCAGGGTGTGCTTTAAAAATATAAGCGGGGATTTCCACATTCATATCCCAGCTACTCTGTCTTGTATTAACTTTTGCAAAAGGGATACTTTGGTAAAGACTCACAGGAACTGAATACAGCCCATTATTGCCTACCGGCGATCCTTCTACATCAAAGCCATATTCGAAAGCATCAATCTGTGGTGTATCAACAAGCATCGCTGAACCTGAAGTACTATAGCGGCCTAAAGCAATGCCTTTTTCATTCGCCGCCAACATGCCGCGATAGTTTGCATCAAAAGTTGTAGCCCGGCTGTTTTTTCCCAAATTAAGCGTAACATCCCCTCGCGTCCCTTCACGAGAGGCGTAGCCATTTAAATTGTTTTGATTATTAATATGGCTCGCTGAAACCCCAAGTGAAGTAACGCCCTGATAATCCTGCCAGTCTTTCTTTATATCACCGCTAATTTGGCTGTGCCCATTCGACCAACTTGAATTTAAACTTGCCGTAATCTCAGGGAAAGAAAAGGACGCATTAAAATAAATGCCATAGTTATCGTCTGATGAAAAGACGCCGCCTTTTTGTACTCCGGTGGAGAAAGTAATAAAAGTTTGTTTTAGCTTATGGCTCCATTGGGTATCTATCTGATGACGTGAATTCCCTGAGTACTGAGTGAAGTTATAAGAAACCAGCGCGTTCCCAATATTTCGCCCATAGTAAAAACTCGTACTTGCATTTGCGCGATAGAACCATGAAATATCATTATTGAGGTATTTGCTCGCCGTTAAGGTACCAAAATCGCTTCTATTTATTGACAGGCTGGCATATCCTCCAACCCCTCTCTCGCCAGAAAGCACCCCAATAGCCGGGCTAACAGCAAACTGGAATAACTCACCCGGGCGAGTGGCATTAAGTTCAGAAGCCCAGCGCCCTCTATTGCCTGTCAGAAATTCGCTATTTAAATAAAAGGCATTAAATCCTTTACTCAGAGCTCCCTCAATCAGCGCGTCACCGTCCTCTAAAGCCTTACCATATGTTAGATGCCATGCTAATCCTTCGGAATATTGATTAAAGTTAATATTACTTATTTCTTTGATTTCACTATGAATAGTACGTCCTGTGCGATCTACAAGACGAATTTCAGCCGTGTAATAGCCACCAGGAAGGTCATTGAGGTCAAGTTCATTACGCCCTAACACCGCTGGGCGTTTCAATATTAAACGCCCACTGCGATAAATTTCAAAATTACCCTCATCGGAGGTATAAAGTACTAATGGACGACGGCCCTGCGTGTCCAACATATGCGTCTGGCTTCCCCAAGTGATAAATTTATCGAACCCTGGAGATAGCATTGTACTGACTGCCCCAGATTGATAATCGATACTATTTTGCTTACCGGCTCTTAAATAGGTGCTCTGGAAATTCTTTTGGAAATGCCAGGATGAGATATCTGCGCTACGATTAACATTGCCATGGTATTTATTATAATTTGAGAACCAGTTAACGTATCCAAATGACTGGAAAGGAAGACCTAACCAACCATTACCGTGCGCATTGAATGCTGTGTAATCATTAGAAGCATGCCCTAAATCCAAGCTGTGGCTATGCACAAATCCCAAATGTGTTTCTGGGATAAAATAATCCTGGCTTGCATCTCGTATATTAATAATTCTCTGAGTCTTATCTAAAGATATATATTGACCCTTAAAAGTATAATCACACCCTTTAAGACATTGTTTTGATGCTAATGAAGAAAGTAATTCCTTCAATAACTCAATATCTGTTTCGCCTATGCCTGAACTACGATAACGCTCGCTATCAAAATCATAACTCTTTTTCACGGGAGAAAATCGTGCAAAATCCGGTAATATCTTTCCGTGGAAATTAATAATGTATTTCACATCATCATTGAGTTGCTCATCACCAAATCCATCGGGTACTTTATAAGAAAATTGGACTTTAGCCTGAGCGCAAGGCGATAGCATCATCATTATTAATACAGAATGAATACTTAAAGATAAATATGAAATAGGGCAATGCATATAATTATGGCTCTTTTTATTTATTTTTAGTAGTTATTCTATATGCAATAATTGTCTGGCCATAATATGGCCAGACAATAAGAACATATTAGGGAGCTGTAGTTACCGGCTCAAAAACCATTACCAGATCGCCAGTATAAGTGCCATTGATTGGGGTCTGCGGCGCATCTACATTGATAGTCAAATCATAGATATTGTCATAGCCATTTGTCGCATCACCGCTTACCTGAGTTACCGTTTCAGCCTGAGCGGTCGTCAGTGCTTTAGCTCCCGCAGCTGAATTCCAGGTGACCATTGCATTTTCCATTGCGGTTCCAGAATTCGTCATCATCAGCGGCTGAGCAAGGGAAACTTTAAAAGAATCATTCTTGCTCCAGACGCGCACCGGCAGAGTTTTAGAAAACTTCTGCTGTTTGTAATCTTCTGCATCCAGCTCTTCTGTGGTGTACCAGGTAGAGCCATCTGGCTTAGAAACGAACAGGCTGTCATTAATCTGTGCAGTCAAAGTGATCTTTTTAGAAACATTGTTTGAAGGCACAGCCTGTGCAGTTGAAGCAAAAATACCAGCGATCAGTGCAGTCAAAATAATTTTTTTCATATATATACCATTAGTTTATTTAAATAGAAAACAACTTTGCTTTAAGGAATCTGACTATTAAGATATTAGTAATATTCTATCTGGATTATCTCCTCCATTTATAAGCAGATAAATCATTAAAATTACCAGGAATGGCAAACCAATTAATCATTGCTGAATGGCACATACCCAGCAGCTGTGACTTCACAACCAACTCCTGTGTATTTTTCACATTAAAACGCCGCATTGCCATTCGCTTATAGTTGCTAACTGTTTTTTCGCTGACATTATTTATTTCAGCAACATCTCGGGGGGACGAACCCGATAATAATAAGCTAAGCGTTTTTCTTTCCCCGGGAGTAAAGCTATATCCCCGGAAAGCAGAAGAGATAGGCTTAATTCTCGGATAAATATCCCGCCGGCTCTCCCTAAGAAACATTCCAAGTTTGTTTTTAACTTCGTGAAAAGAAGCATGTATTGGTACAAATAACATATTAGTAAACCCTGGCACGCCAGAGAAAATACGCTGATGCAATGAAGTACCAAAGATAATACAGGGTCTACCGGTATATTTTTCTTTTACGAATGGAACGATGTTAGTTAGTACGTTCTCAGTAAAAATCCATATATCAGGTACAAGCGCCATTTCATGTAATGAGCGATCTTCATTAAAGATCTCTTCCAGGGCCATCTTCACACCAAAAGAGAAATAGCGGTCTAACCCCTGCACATTTGGTATGGTTTTACATTCCATATGAAATTCCATTTTCCAGGCGACACTTCATTTTACTAAGGAAGATAATTCATGCTTCAGGCTTAATTTCAAAACTTCCTAATTCTTCATAAAATCGATATCTAAAATAAAGAGTAACCGGCAATTACTTATTGGTAAGCAATTGTGCTTTAGTATTATAAGTGTATGTGTTATTTTTTTTAATGAAGGGCAGTGATAAATCCCTTTTCATACATAATTTTTATTATGCCATGCATAGTTGTTAATCCTTTAACAATCGCGATCTATAAATTATGTTCATCCAGCTATAGCAAATATAGTTACCTTTCCATACCATAACTCATCAGGTTATAATGATGCATTCAACATGCATATATTTCCTGCATGCCATACGGCACCATTCATTGATTGAGCTTATTATTACCATTAGCTTAAAAAAATTAAAGCGTAATTATGTCAATAAATTTAAATACGTAAATTTGAATTGCTAACTAGCTCTACAACGACATGGGAAGCTACAGTTATGGCATCCTCCTAGTTAATCAAGCTAGAAATAAGCGAAAAAATAGTGATACCACCAAGGATAAGCAAAATTAACCCTATGAAATTACAAATAGAAACCGAATATTCTCAAGTAATAAATAATACAAAACCACTGATATCAAGCGCTGCCACAGTTAGCACAAATCATTACATGAAAACTCTTACAAACAAAGGACAGCCATATCTATTAGCGCTGTATTCTAATTTATTCTCTAATGCTCTGTGGCAAACAAAAAAAATATATTTTAGCCACCTCTCTCACCATAAATTAATCAAACGGCTAACAAATTGCTATTACAATATCCGCTAACGTCTTTTAACACAGGTTTTCTTATAACAGGAAATCATGAATCATTAAAATAAATAAGATTCTTCCGTCGAATAGTGTCTACAATACGCCTGTCAGAGTAAGAGATAATGAAAACATGCGCAGAGAATGAGTTCACACGCTAAATTTAAACTCTCAGATAAAGCAAAACGCACTTGATGCAATCGGTTATTTACACGACAAGAACCTCATCTTCTTTGCTGCTTCTTTCAACAGGAGCAATAGATAGCGATAGACTTATTCAAACATCAGGCTACTCTGGCATGACTGTTCACCATTTCTTATGGTAATTCTATTTTAATGAATCAGGAGCGCGTATGAATAAAGCATCTCTACTTCTCACGGTATTAGCCCTATCGGTCACAACAGGAACACTCGCCCACGCAGAAACCGTTCCGCAGCGCGACATGAGCCAACAATCTCTTGAGAAAATAGCGCCTTATCCTGGCGCACAGGCGGGAATGACTCGGCAGGCTATCTTTCTGCCGCCGCGTGAACATGAAGAAAACTTTCGCGTGGAGTTGCTTATTGGCAAAATGCTGGACACCGACTGTAACCATCAATCCTTTGGCGGCAAGTTAGAGAACCATACGCTTTCCGGCTGGGGTTATGACTACATTACGCTGCCCGCGCTGTCAGGTCCGACGTCAACAATGATCGCCTGCCCTAATAAAAAGACGCAGCGACGTTTTATCACGGCAAACCTTGGCGACAATGCCCTGCAGCGCTATAACAGCCGCCTGCCGCTGGTTGTTTATGTTCCGGAAGGAGTACAGGTGAAATATCGGGTTTGGTCAGCGGGTTCGGCTATTCAGGACGCACTGCAAAAATAATATCGACCTGGAGTACAGGTGCGCGCCGGCAAGCGCGCATACACCTTTGTATATCTAATTTGATAAAGCTGCCTGCACCCCATCGCGACCACGATTAGCGGTAGTCTTGCGCGCAACTCTCGTTAATGGGACAGACGTGGCAATAAAAATCCATATACCTGCAGACCTGGCGCCCCAGCCATTCCTGTAAATGACTGTGCGCCTGCGTCCCGGCTAACAGTTACTCCAGCTTATTGATAGACAACCCCGGTTTTATCCCTGAGAAATTATCATCTCACTTGCCCGCCCTATTTACATGGCATCCGAGGGCGATTCGTCATAAACGGTTTCTTGTGACGCACGTAAAACTTATCGCTACGTTTACGGACCTGATAAAGGGCTGTGTTTACCCGCTACGCCGCGAAAGTTATCTACTTAACCTCTGCGGGCATTGCGGCCTCTTTGTTCAGCCTGCGCGCAGATTTTAGGATATACTTCGCCTTACTGCGCTTTTCGCTACAATATGCTGCGAAAGCCCTATTTAGATAACTTAACGAGGACGCTCATGTCACTGCCAAACTGCCCCAAATGCCATTCAGAATATACTTATGAAGACAGTGGCATGTATATATGCCCCGAATGTGCTTACGAATGGAGCACCGCCGCCGATGAAGAGAAAAATGAATCCCTGGTGGTAAAAGACGCAAACGGTAACCTATTACAGGATGGCGACAGCATTACTATTATCAAAGACTTAAAAGTGAAAGGCAGCTCATCCATGCTAAAAATAGGCACAAAAGTGAAGAATATCCGCCTGGTCGAAGGCGATCACAACATTGATTGCAAAATAGATGGTTTCGGGCCAATGAAATTAAAATCAGAATTTGTGAAAAAGAACTGATAGAGATTGGCGCCAGCTCAGTGGGCGCCGTCTAACAAAGGCATCAACCAGCCAGCCATACTCTTTAGCACCAGGCACCCGCCACCGTTTTATGGCCGTAATCCGTTGCCTGCAGTGCCGCATCCGGCCAGTTAAATAACCAGAACTCAGTGCTCTTCTCTGTGACGCAGCGCTGACAGCGCCGTCTGTTCACGTCGCTGCCGGGCCGTCATCTCAACGGAATCTCGCGATACCTTCTCCAGCGCGGCGGTAGGACATACGGATACGCAGGCCGGGCCGGTTTCGCGCCCCACGCATAAATCGCACTTAATTACCGACACGGGCTGAGGCTCACCCCGCCCCGCGAGAGAAATCACGCCAAATGGGCAGGCAACAACGCAGCCTGCGCAACCAATACAGCGCGTTTCATAGATTTCGACACGCTCTAGCCCCTGCACCAGCGCCTGCGTAGGGCAGGCCGCAACACAGGGCGCATTCTCACAGTGATGGCACATGACCGGCACGCTAACGTGCGCCTGCTTAACCACATGCAAACGCGGCAAAAAGTTTCCGCCGCTGAGGGGTTTATCGGTATGCGCCGCCGCACAGGCGACTTCACAGGTGCGACAGCCGATGCAGCGCGCCGGGTCGGCGCGCAGGAAGCTGGTCATATCACTCTCCTTGCGTTAATGCGGCATCAAACTGCGTCAACATTTCCCGGGCAGCCTGCCGCCCTGCGGCCATCGCCGTCACCACTAAATCCGCGCCGTGCACGGCGTCGCCCCCCGCATAAACTTTTGGATTGCTGGTTTGAGTAGACGCCCGGTTTTCTTTACCCGTTTCAATTAACCCCCAGTCATCAAAGCTCACGCCGTGCTGACGCAGCCAGGGCATTGGATGCGGCTGAAAACCAAAGGCCATGATCAGCACATCCGCCGGTAACTCAAACTGCGAGTCAGGAATACGCTGCGGTCGACGCCGCCCGTCTGGCCCCGGCGCACCCATTTGCGTACGCACCATGCCAATTCCCGACACCCGTCCTTTACGCTGGCGCGCGATGTACTCGGGCTGTACATTAAACTGAAATACCGCCCCTTCTTCCCGCGCATTGAGCACCTCTTTTTTCGAGCCAGGCATGCTGGCCTCATCGCGGCGATAGGCGCAGGTCACGCTGGCAGCTCCGCGACGTAAAGAGGTACGCACGCAGTCCATCGCCGTATCACCGCCGCCTAAAACCACCACATTTTTTCCTTCCAGATCGATCCATGGGTAGCGCGGATCGTCCTCCAGCCCCATAACCCGGCGGGTGCTGGCTATCAAAAATGGCAGAGCCTGAACAACGCCCGGCGCATCTTCATGTTCAAGCCCCGCGCGCATTAACCCATACGTACCTACACCGAGAAAAACTGCATCGTATTCCGCCAGTAAACTATCAAAATTGATATCTTTACCCACCTCGCAGCCAAGCCGGAAACGTATCCCCATTTCGCTAAACAGCTCGCGCCGCCGGGAAAGGATTTGCTTATCCAGTTTGAAGGGCGGGATGCCAAAAGTGAGCAGGCCGCCGATTTCCGGATGCGTATCAAATACCTCAACCTGCACCCCGCTGCGAGCCAGAATATCCGCACAGCCCAAGCCAGCCGGCCCGGCGCCAATGACGGCAACCTTTTCGGATCGCGCAGCGGGAACCGCCGTTGCAGGGTGCCATCCGCGCGCCAGAGCGGTATCGGTAATATAGCGCTCCAGATTACCGATAGTTACCGCCCCGCCCCGGTCATGCAGCGTACAGGCGCCCTCACATAATCGTTCCTGCGGGCATACGCGTCCGCAAATTTCCGGCAGCGAACTGCTCTGATGGCAAAGTTCGGCCGCCGCTTCTATTTGTCCCTCTTTCACCAAACGGATGAAATCAGGAATGGCGTTATGCAGCGGGCAGGTCCAGTTACACCACGCGCGTTCGGCGCAGTAAAGGCAGCGTTCGCTCTCCTGCTGCGCCTGCGTATCGCTCAGCGCGTGATAAATTTCGTCAAAATGCGCGCGCCGCTCATCTGCCGGAAGCTTAGCGGCGCCTTTTCGAAGCGGCTTATCCAGCAGGGCCACGCTGCGTCGCGCCGGGCGCGGATATTCTCCGGTCGCACTGGCGCGCTGGCGCGTCTGACGGAGCCGGGTTATCGCCGATACATCCATCAGGCTCAGCGCCTGCGTTGGGCAATGGGCCACGCAGGCCGGTTCGCCGCTTGACGTCTGCTCACACAGGTCACATTTCTGCGCCAGGCTCCGGGTTTGACCAGGCTCCGCAGGCACCATATCAATAGCGCCAAACGGGCAGGCAAGAACGCACTCTTTACATCCAATACACAGCGCGGCGTCCAGTTTCACCTCGCTATCGCGGAACGTCAGCGCTGAAACCGGGCAACTGCTGACGCAGGGCGCGTCGTTGCAGTGCCGGCAGGTGACGGCAACGTTTTCGTTGCCCCGGCCAATCACCCGAATACGCGGGTGAAACGCCGAGCGTTCAGGCCAGATACCGTGATTATGTGCCACCGCACAGGCCAGCTCACATGCATGACAGCCGATACATTCTTGCGCATCGGCAACGATAAATTTATTCATGACTCATCCCTTTTTATTATTTTGCCATGGCGCATTTCTAAAAAGCATGCAAAAACGGGGGCATCCAAAGTGTCAGTTTATTCCGGGCATTCTATTTTGTGAGCTATTTCAAAAATTTGCCGCCATCATTAGTCTCACCGCAGCTCGTTTTCTCAGTGAGAAAATCTCACTTTGAGAAAAATGCGTCACTGTGACACTGCATATCGGCATATAACGTTCTCGGATCCCCATCTTGCGGGCCATCCTCTTTTTTTACGCTTCTGGCATATCCCTTGCTTTTATCTTCATCAATAAAAACACCGAACTCCATCCTGAGGGAGAGATTGTTAATGGAAACTTCAACCGTGGGCAGTGAAGTGCCGCGTACTGACGGCATGGCGAAAGTAAAAGGACTGGCGATATACGGCGACGATATCGTAATGAAAGATATGCTGTATGGCGTATGCCGCTATTCCGATATCGCTGCCGGTCGTATCGAATCGCTCGATCTTTCCGAGGCGGAAAGCGTTCCAGGCGTGGTCCGTATCGCAACCTGGGATGATATCCCGGGCGAGCGGCGCATCGGCGTCGTGATCCCCGACTATCCACCTATCGTCGATAAAGAAATCGCCTTTCGCGGCGACGTTATCGCCGTGGTCGCCGCTGAAAGCTATGAAGCCGCCTGCCTGGCCGCAGAAAAGATCAAAATTAACTACACGCCGTGGGCGCCGATAACGTCGGTCCAGGAATCGCTGCGGCCTGGCGCCCGGCTTATTCACAGCGACAGAGATAATAACATTATCAACCATCACCATACGGTGAAGGGCGATATCGAAGCAGGCTTTGCCGCATCAACGCATATCTTCGAGCGCGAATTTAGCGTCGGCTTTCAGGAGCATGCCTATATAGAACCGGAGTCCATTACCACCTGCTTTGATGAAAATGAACAGATTATTACGGTATATGGATCAATCCAGAACGCCCACCGCGTGCGCGGATTCGTAGCGAAATACCTCGGTTTGCCACAGTCTAAAGTCAACGTCAGGCGCTCTATTTTGGGCGGATCCTTCGGTGGTAAAGACGATATTATCGATCATTTGGCCTGCCGCGCCGCGCTCATGACCTGGCTGACCTCGCGTCCGGTTAAAATTACCTATAACCGCGAACAGTCCATGCGCGAGAGTTATAAACGCCACCCCTATACGATGAAATATAAAATCGGGCTGGATGAAAACGCGCGTATTCTGGCAATGAAAATCGACGTACTGGCCGATGGCGGAAGCTATGCCGGGCAAACTGTGTTCGTCACCTGGCGCAGCTCCGTGCAGGCGGCTGGCCCCTATAATATTCCCAACGTGCGGGTAGATGTCACCGGCGTCTACACCAACAATAACTACACCTCGGCCTATCGCGGCTTTGGCGCGCCGCAGGTTATCTTTGCCAACGAATCCCTCATGGACGAAGTTGCGGAAGCGCTGGGGCTAACGCCTACCGAACTGCGGCTGCGTAACATTCTGAAGCAGGGCGATACCAGTATGGCCGGGCAGGCGTTTACCGAACATACGGTCTCTGCCACTGAAGTGCTGGAAAAGGCAACTAACAGCGCCGAATTTGAGGCAAAAAGAAACCACTATTCGGAGTTAAACGCTAAAGGCGGACCGCTGCGCTACGGTATTGGCCTCGCGCTCAGCCATCGCGGCTGCTCGCTGGGCGCCGAAGGTCTGGATGCGTCTTCCGCCCTGATCCAAATTAACGCTGACGGCAGTATCAACATTTCTACCTCAGTGTCTGAAAACGGTCAGGGCCTGCAGACTACCATGTCACTCATTGCCGCTCAGGCATTCGGCGTCAGCCTGGATACCGTCATGTTTAGCGAGCCAGATACCGCCATGATAGCCGACGGCGGCTCGACCGTGGCTTCGCGCGGTACGCTAATGGGCGGTCAGGCCATTCTCAGCGCGGCCAATAAGCTGAAACAGCGCATGGCCGATGCGATTGCTGAAAAACTGGACGCGAAGAGTATCGACGATCTGGTCTGGGAAAACGGCAAAGTCTTTAATCGCCATCACCC
The DNA here is from genome assembly GCA_945271245.1 of uncultured Enterobacteriaceae bacterium. GTDB lineage: Bacteria > Pseudomonadota > Gammaproteobacteria > Enterobacterales > Enterobacteriaceae > Apirhabdus > Apirhabdus apintestini. Next base: position 27,944 of record CALYPF010000034.1, read on the forward strand.
CTACAATCGACTGGCATTCCTTGACGTGGTCAACATGACGCGCGCCACCGGTGCCAACCTTTCAGCCTATGGCTGGCACGTAGCACCACCCATCCACTGGGATGAAGAAAAAGGCTGCGGCAGCCCGTACTTTACCTGGGTATATGGATGTCAGATTGCCGATATCGTTATCGACACCCGTACCGGGAAAATTCATATCAACCACGTCACCGCCGTGCATGACGTAGGTAAAGTCATCAACAAAGTCGGCTTTGAAGGCCAGGTGAGCGGCGGGATTGCGCAAGGCATGATCGGCTATGGCATGCTGGAAGAGTTCAATACTGAAAACGGCGAAGTGAAGTCGGAAAACTTCGATACTTACTTGTTACCTACAATTAAAGATATTCCGCCCATCACGGTCATTCCGGTTGAAAACCACGATAAAGCCGGGCCATTCGGGGCGAAAGTGCTGGGTGAGCCGGTATTAGAACTGGGCGCTGCGGCGCTAAACAACGCCGTAAGTTTCGCATTGAATAAACTCAACTATGCGCTACCGCTCACCCTGGAGCAGGTCAAACTGGGCTATGCGCTGAAAAAACCGGTGCGCCAGAGCGAGTTAATGGTCGAGTCCGGCGAGAAAAAACAGGTACTGCGCCTGAATACGCTGGCGCTTAAGCGGGCGAAAACGCTGGACGACGCGCTGCAACTGCTGGCCGAAGATCCTAATCGGCGGGTTATCGCAGGCGGTACGGACATGCTGGTACAGGCACGCCTGACCACCGCGCCGGTGCCGCTGGTAGATATTTCCGGCGTGCGGGAAATGCAGGGCGTGGAAGTACAGGCGGACGGAGGCGTGCGCATTGGCGCCGGCATCTGCTTTAGCACGCTCACCGCCCATGAACATATCCAGGCGCATTATCCGCTGCTGGTAACCGCCTGTAATACCATTGGTTCACTTCAGCTTCGTAACCGGGCAACGGTGGGCGGCAACCTGATTAACGCCGCGCCGTGCGCGGATTCAATGCCACCGCTGATTATCTATGACGCACAGGTGGAATTGCAGCGTCACGGTGCCGCGCCGCGCACCATGCCGCTAAGCGACTTCATCACCGGCGGTTACAAAACGCAAATTGCACAGGGAGAACTTCTCACCGCCGCGATCTTGCCGCCTCCACCGCGACATGAAGGGCTGCAGCAGCGCTATTTACAACTGGGCCGCCGCAACGCGCTGAACATCACGCGTCAAAGCTTCACCGGCCAATTTGTCGTCAACCCTTCTGGCGAATTAACTTACTGCCGGCTGGTCGACGGCGCGTTATTCAGCAAGCCGCAGCGCCTGATCCCTATCGAAAAATGTCTGACGGGCCGCCGCCTGAACGCCGCGCTAATTCAGGAAGGCGCAGCGTTATTACAGAAAATGCTGGACGACGCCATCGGGAAACGCTGGTCCGCACCGTATAAAATCCCGGCGGGAGTGGAAATGCTGACGCAGATGCTGGAAGAAGTTCTGGCGAATAAAAGCGGTAAGGAGGATGTATGAACCGGATTGAACTGAAAGTTAACGGCGTGCGCGTACAGCGCGACGTTGAAGATAACCAGCGTCTGATCGACTTTTTACGTGAAGATATGCGACTTACCGGCACCAAAGAGGGCTGTTCCGTGGGGGAATGCGGCGCCTGTACCGTGATCCTGGACGGTAAAGCAGTGTGTTCCTGCCTGCTGCTGGCGGCCCAGTGCGACGGTGCGGAAGTTTTCACCGTTGAATCGCTGTGTCAACAACGGGTAAAAAGTGATCCACTTACCGTCACCACCAACGGTCTAA
>CALYPF010000035.1 GCA_945271245.1 uncultured Enterobacteriaceae bacterium
AGACCGTTGGTGGTGACGGTAAGTGGATCACTTTTTACCCGTTGTTGACAGCAGTCGCTGGCGGTGCTGGGGAAGCAGGCCTATGAGCAGGCATTTGGCGAGCGCAACGTTAAGTGGGGGCTACAGGCGCGGCGCATTGAAGAGACCGCTGTCTGGGTACTGCCTAATCCAAGCGGTCTCAATCGGGCATCTCTGGCAGAGCTGGTAGAGGCTTATCAGGTGCTCAACCGTTCACTGGACGTGCCGACTGAAGGTGATTAATTATCCGGGTCGTTGCTATCACTCTATTCGTAAGGCGATGCTGAATAGCCTGCACGTTAAAAAATCTTTGCCTGTACGGTAAATACGAGGCTAATGATAATACGCAGCGCTAAAAGCGGTGCCAGCCACGCTGAATCAGGCTTTCAGGCAGCCATAAAAAAGCCCCGGGCCTAAGCGCGGGGCTTCTGGTTAATGCTAGTGTTAAATAACGTTAATCGTCCAAAAAGCTGCGTAGTACTTCGGAACGGCTCGGATGGCGTAGTTTACGCAGCGCTTTCGCCTCAATCTGGCGAATACGTTCGCGGGTTACGTCAAACTGTTTGCCGACTTCTTCCAGCGTGTGGTCGGTATTCATGTCGATACCGAAACGCATACGCAGGACTTTAGCTTCACGCGCCGTAAGGCCAGCCAGCACGTCGTGCGTTGCCGCACGCAGGCTTTCAGTGGTCGCTGAGTCCAAAGGCAGTTCGAGGGTGGTGTCCTCGATAAAATCGCCCAGATGCGAATCCTCGTCATCGCCAATCGGCGTTTCCATGGAGATAGGCTCTTTAGCGATTTTCAGCACTTTACGAATTTTATCTTCCGGCATTAGCATACGCTCCGCCAACTCTTCCGGCGTAGGCTCGCGCCCCATCTCCTGTAGCATTTGGCGGGAGATGCGATTGAGTTTGTTGATAGTCTCAATCATATGTACCGGAATACGTATAGTGCGCGCCTGGTCTGCGATAGAGCGGGTTATCGCCTGGCGAATCCACCACGTTGCGTAAGTCGAGAACTTATAGCCGCGGCGGTATTCAAACTTATCTACCGCTTTCATCAGGCCGATATTGCCTTCCTGAATCAAATCCAGGAACTGCAGACCTCGGTTGGTGTACTTTTTCGCAATAGAGATAACCAGACGCAGGTTAGCTTCAACCATCTCTTTTTTCGCGCGGCGGGCTTTTGCTTCACCGATAGACATACGGCGGTTGATATCTTTTACCTGCTCAATTGTCAGGCCGGTTTCTTCTTCAATCTGCTGCAGTTTCTGCAGGCCGCGCTGAACATCTTCTGCAACGATATGCAGTTTTTCAGACCACGGCTTATTCATCGCGAGCGCGGCGTTAAACCAGGTATCGCTGGTTTCATTACCGGTGAATAACGTGATGAAGTTTTTCTTCGGCATTTTGCATTGTTCAACGCACAGCTTCATGATGAGACGTTCCTGGGTACGTACGCGATCCATCATGGTTCGCATGTTGTTAACCAGATAGTCGAACTGTTTCGGCACGAGGCGGAACTGTTTAAAAACGTCGGACAGTTTCTGGATCTCATCCTGCGCCGCGGCGTGGCTGCGGCCTTTGCTTTTGATGATATCGCGCGTTACTTCGTACTGCGCGCGCAGTTCACCGAATTTCTCGCGAGCCAGTTCAGGATCGATGCTATTGTCATCGTCGCTGCTATCATCGTCGCTGTCGTCCTCTTCGTCGTCGTCGTCGTCACGGTCTTCTTCCGAAAGTTCGGAACCGACGTGGGTCGCGGTGGGCGCCATATCTTCTTCAGCGTTCGGATCGACAAAGCCGGTGATAAGATCGGAAAGACGCGCTTCTTCCGCTTCGACGCGATCGTACTGTTCCAGCAGATAGGTGATTGCTTCCGGGTATTCAGCAACCGAGCACTGCACTTGGTTAATGCCATCCTCGATGCGTTTTGCGATATCTATCTCGCCTTCACGCGTGAGCAGCTCAACGGTACCCATTTCGCGCATGTACATGCGAACCGGGTCCGTGGTGCGTCCCATCTCGGATTCTACGCTGGATAATACTTGGGCGGCGGCTTCAGCGGCATCTTCGTCTGCGGTGTTTTCGGCCAGCATCAGATCGTCGGCGTCCGGTGCTTCTTCCATCACCTGGATGCCCATATCGTTAATCATTTGGATGATGTCTTCGATCTGATCGGAGTCGATGATATCTTCCGGCAGATGGTCATTGACCTCGGCATAGGTCAGATAGCCTTGCTCCTTACCACGTGTGACAAGAAGTTTAAGCTGTGACTGCGGGTTTTGCTCCATAAGACGGTATCCACACTTATTTAGGGTTGGTGTCGGTCGGCGAAACCGCCAACAAGAACGTATGCGGGCTGTTTTGTTTTCGTGCCGCTGCCCATCTACGCGGCCTTCGGGCTGTCCCGAGGATATATCGGCAGTTAAGCCGCTAAAGTCATTTATTTTTTTGCGCGTGCTAATGTGATGACACGAACTTCTTCGCGTTCGGCGGGCGTCAACCCTTGCGTGCGCGAGCGTGCGATCAATTCCGTAAGACGCATTTCCAGCACTGAATCGAATAAATGGTCCAGTGCGTCAGTGAACGTTTTTTCCGCAATATCCTTATCTGCTATATCGTCCCACATTGAGAGTTTTTCAAGGGTAACCGCTTCTTTTGTGCCACGGTAATGCTCTAAAAGCTGCCCGGTCGTAAGACCCGGGTGCGCAGAGCATTGCTCTACCAGTGCATTAAACAGCGCCAAACCGGGCAGTTTACTGGGATCGAGCGCATTTAATGGCGGTACCAATGGCGCAAGCTCCGGGTTTTGCACCAGCAACCCTATTAGTATACGCATGGTTGTGCGTTTTAGCTGGGGTAAAGCACGCTGTGCGCCATTTTCAGCTAATTTCGGCATTAATTTTTCAAGCTGGCTATCGTCGAGGATACCCAGTTTATTGCCGAGCTCCTGGCGTAGATAAATCCTTAACGTTTCGCCTGGCACCTGAGTTATCAGCGGCAGCGCAAGCGTACTCAGCTGCGCGCGGCCGTCCGGCGTACTCAGATCAACCCGCGGCAACAGGCTGTTAAATAAAAACATAGATAGCGGCTGAGCGGACTCCATGCGCGCTTCAAATGCTTCTTTTCCCTCTTTACGCACGAGGGTGTCCGGGTCTTCTCCGTCCGGCAGGAACATAAAGCGTAACTGGCGGCCATCCGTCATATACGGCAGCGCCGTTTCAAGCGCGCGCCACGCCGCGTCGCGTCCTGCTCTGTCGCCGTCATAGCAACAAATGACGCTGTTTGTGGTACGAAACAAAAGCTGGATATGATCCGCCGTCGTGGATGTTCCCAGCGAGGCTACGGCATAGTTAATGCCATATTGCGCCAGCGCGACGACATCCATATAGCCTTCTACCACTAACAGGCGCTGCGGCTCGGATGCATGCTCCCGGGCTTCGTAAAGACCATAGAGCTGGCGGCCTTTATGAAAAATATCGGTTTCCGGGGAGTTCAGATATTTTGGCTGCCCGTCGCCCATTACGCGGCCGCCGAAGCCGATGACACGTCCGCGCTTATCGCGAATAGGGAACATAACCCGTTCACGAAAGCGGTCGTAGCTGCGTCCCCGATCGTTGGTAACCAGCATTCCCGCGTCGGTTAAGGCCTGACGATTTTCCTGATTTCCGCCAAAACGTCGAAGTACGTTATCCCAGCCTTCCGGTGCGTAACCAATAGAAAAACGAGCGATTACTTCGTCGCTCAGGCCTCGCTGCTGCAGGTAACTGCGTGCACCTTGCGCCTGAGGCTGTGTTAATGCCTGCTGATAAAAGGCGTTTAGGCCATCCATCAATTGATACAGGCTTTGCCGCTGGTGACGTTCAATCTGACTGGGGCCGTTGCCCGCCTCAAAGGGAACATCTAAATTATGCATGGACGCCAGTTCTTCAACGCATTCGACAAATTCAAGTTTGTCAAAGTTCATTAAAAAGTCGATGACGTTGCCATGGGCGCCGCAGCCAAAACAGTGATAAAACTGCTTTTCGCCGTTTACGGTAAAAGAGGGGGTTTTTTCATTATGGAACGGGCAGCACGCGTGATAATTCTTACCCTGCTTTTTTAGCTTCACACGCGCGTCGATAAGATCGACGATGTCGGTGCGCGCCAGCAAGTCGTTGATAAAAACGCGTGGGATACGTCCAGCCATAGGCCCCGATTTATTAGCTCATAAACGAGAACAAGCCGCGCATTCCTTTCGGAAGCACGGCCTTGTCACTATAACTCTGTCTGAGTCACGAGGGGCTATCCCCTCCCGAAATTAATACAGACGAGTACGGCGTGCGTTTTCGCGAGCCAGTTTCTTAGCGTGACGCTTCACGGCAGACGCTTTAGCGCGCTTACGTTCAGTCGTTGGTTTTTCATAAAACTCACGACGACGAACTTCCGCCAGGATGCCTGCTTTTTCGCAGGAACGTTTGAAGCGACGCAGTGCTACGTCGAACGGCTCGTTTTCACGTACTTTAATTACCGGCATGTGCCTCTCACCTTTGATTAATTCGGTTTGCCGCTGGCATCAGACGCCAGCCTATTTCAAAATGGTGCGGAATTTTACTGCAATTGCCGCCGCGTTGTAAAGCGCAAGCCAGCCAGAAATTCGCTTTTTAGCAAGAATCCTTTTGGCGTGGAAGTATACACCAGCGCCGGGCATAAAGTGAGCGAAGATTTACCGATGGATGTGGGCAGGCGCGCGTGAAATTAAGGCAGGCGATGGCGCTTTATTGCTAGGAAGTGAGTGCCGCACGGGCGGTTGGCTTTGGCGTGACAGGTATTTACCGTGTGTGTTGCCAATTGGAGCGCACGAAAACGACCGTCTATGGCACCACAATTTTACTTCACGCGCGCGCGCGCATACACTGCGCCCAGTCAACAGCGAAGAAAGTTTAATGTTATGCGTGTACTGGGAATTGAGACATCCTGCGATGAAACCGGCATTGCTATTTACGATGACAATGCGGGGCTTCTCGCTAATCAACTGTATAGCCAAATAAAACTGCATGCCGATTACGGCGGTGTGGTTCCAGAACTTGCTTCGCGCGATCACGTGCGTAAAACGGTGCCGCTTATTCAGGCCGCGCTAAAAGAGGCGAATCTACAGGCAAATGACATTGATGCCGTTGCGTATACCGCCGGGCCGGGGCTGGTGGGCGCCCTGTTGGTTGGCGCCACGATAGGGCGCTCGCTGGCTTTTGCCTGGGATGTGCCCGCCGTGCCGGTACATCACATGGAAGGTCATTTATTAGCGCCGATGCTGGAACCCCAGCCGCCGGCGTTTCCCTTCGTCGCGCTGCTGGTATCCGGCGGGCATACGCAGCTTATTAGCGTGACGGGAATTGGGCAGTATGCGCTACTTGGCGAGTCCATTGACGACGCCGCCGGTGAGGCGTTTGATAAGACAGCGAAGTTGCTCGGGCTGGATTACCCGGGCGGGCCGCGGCTGTCGCAAATGGCCGCGCAGGGCGTGCCGGGGCGCTTTACTTTCCCGCGCCCGATGACGGACAGACCCGGCCTGGATCTGAGTTTCTCCGGGTTAAAAACTTTTGCTGCAAATACTATTCGCGACAGCGGCGAAGATCCGCAGGCACGCGCTGATATCGCGCGCGCGTTTGAAGACGCCGTGGTGGATACGCTAATGATTAAATGCCGGCGCGCGCTGGAGCAAACCGGCTTTAGCCGTTTAGTGGTTGCCGGTGGCGTAAGCGCTAACCGAACGCTGCGTGAGAGGTTGGCACAGATGATGGCGAAGCGCCGCGGCGAAGTATTCTACGCGCGGCCGGAGTTTTGTACCGATAATGGTGCGATGATAGCGTATGCCGGGTTGATTCGTTTAAAAGCGGGTAATGTAAGCGGCCTTGAAGTAAGCGTTCGGCCCCGCTGGCCGCTGGCGGATTTGCCCGCGGCGTGAAGTTCTGGTTTGCGCCACCTGCGTCCGACTCGCAAATGAATGTCGTTGCCGCTGGCTAGAAACCACGCCCTTTAGGCGTGGTTTTTTGTCAGGAATTATTGGCGCGGTCAGAAGCCGCTTTTTAGAAGGCATTATGCGGCTATTTTACTGATTTTCCTGCGAGAGTGGGTATTGCTCCGGTGAGTAGGTGACTAACGCGTTTACTCTTTGTTTTTTGAGCGTTTGCGCAGGCGTTTCCAGATTTTTGGCTCCTGCCCGCGCCACAGGCGCTGAATATTATCGTGATGGCGCAGCAGAATCAGGCAGGAAAGCATCGCCACGGGAAACGTAAACTGAGGCTTAAACCACCACACGTAAAACGGCGCGATTAATGCACTAATAATGGCGCCAAGGGATGAATAGCCGCTGAGCAGCACGGTGATAAGCCAGGTTATCGTCATTACCCCGGTTAAATCCCAGCCGATGGGCGCGATAGCGCCAAATGCGGTCGCAACGCCCTTTCCGCCGCGGAAACCAAAAAATATCGGCCAGATATGCCCAAGGCAGGCGGCTATTGCGATAAGGCCCAGCCACAGCGGCGTGACGCCCAGTGCCCAGGCGGCCCATACCGGTAACATACCTTTTAAAACATCGAACAACAAAACGGCGATAGCCGCGCCTTTCCCGCCGAGGCGCAGTACATTGGTGGCGCCGGGATTACCGGAACCGTTTTCACGCGGATCGGGCAGTCTGGCGATGCGGCACACCAGAATAGCGCTGGAGATAGAGCCACACAGATAAGCGAGGACGACCATTACAGGCGCGATTGCACTCATAACGCGGTTCCATTTTGAAAAAATCGTTTTATTCTCTGCATCCGTGGATAATACGCATATTTCACGGCAAGTGGTATCCCTCTTGCGGGCGCTTCGCCCTAATAGAACACAGTGTGAGACGCGTAACATTTTACCAAGTCACGCACCCACCGATGGTATTCAGGCGGCTCTCGTCTGCGACACAGCGCTTGCGATAAACGCTCGCGTCCGAAGTGAACAGAGAATGACGGCAGGTAACGATGGATAAAGTATTTATAGAGCAACTTTCAGTGATTACCACTATTGGCGTGTATGACTGGGAGCAGACCATTGAACAGCAATTAGTGTTCGATATCGAAATGGGATGGGATAACCGACGCGCGGCGATGAGCGATAACGTCCAGGACTGCCTGAGCTACGCCGACGTTAGTGAAGCGATAGTCGCACATGTCGCAGGCGGGCGTTTCGCTCTGGTAGAGCGCGTGGCGGAAGAAGTAGCGACGCTGCTATTAAACCGCTTTTCTACTCCATGGGTGCGAATTAAAGTCAGTAAACCGGGCGCGGTGTCGCGCGCGGCGCGCGTAGGGGTAATCATTGAGCGTGGGGTTATTCCGAAAGCGCCCACAGCGTAATATTCCAGTAAACGAATTGCCCGTTCGCTAGTCATAAGCTTGATTGTTTCCGGCCGCAAGGCCGTTTTTATTTTAGGGATTGCATAGAGGGTGTCGTTAATGAGCGATGTACATTCGCTGATGGTTGCTGCCATTCTTGGCGTGGTTGAAGGACTGACGGAATTTCTACCCGTCTCCAGCACCGGGCATATGATTATTATCGGCCATTTATTGGGCTTTCGCGGTGATAAAGCGGAAACCTTTGAAGTCGTCATTCAGCTAGGATCGATTCTTGCCGTGATAGTGATGTTCTGGCGCCGTCTGTTCGGGCTTATTGGCATTCATTTTGGTCCGCAGCCGCATGAAGGCGAAGGTACCGGCCGACTGTCATTAATTCATATTCTTTTAGGCATGGTGCCGGCAGTAGCTCTGGGCCTGATATTTCATCATGCGATTAAGGATCTATTTACTCCGCTAAATGTGGCGTATGCGCTAATTGCTGGTGGTATTCTGCTGCTCGTCGCGGAGTGGTTCAAACCTAAAACGCCGCGCGCGGTAGGGCTGGATGATATGACCTACAGGCAGGCATTTGCTATTGGCTGCTTTCAGTGTCTGGCGCTATGGCCGGGGTTTTCACGTTCCGGTGCCACAATTTCTGGCGGCATGCTAATGGGAGTTAGCCGCTATGCGGCGTCAGAATATTCTTTCCTGCTGGCGGTGCCTATGATGATCGGCGCGACGGCGCTCGACCTATATAAGAGTATTGGTTTCCTCTCACTGGTGGATTTACCGCTGTTTGCCGTCGGTTTTGTGATGGCATTTTTGGTTGCGCTGCTGGCCATCAAAACCTTTCTGCAACTCATTAAGCGAATTTCGTTTATTCCCTTCGCTATTTATCGTTTTATCGTTGCGTTCGCGGTATATATGGTCTTTATGTAAGCCACTGGCTTAAGAGTGAGGGCCGTGCAGTGCTTTCCACCGGGCTACGGCGCAGATACGCCGCCGCCGCAGTTCTTCGCGGATGGCTGGCCCCTGGAAACCTGCATCGATAACCTCACGGGTGGGGACGCTTTGCGCCGCCTGCCAGGCGCTGCGCAGCCAGCGCCCTTGCGGATAATCGCTGTGTTCAAAACCCGTGCGTCCACGAGCGTCGGCTTCGCTGGTGATAGCGATTTGTTCAATTCTCTGGGGCTTGCGCCACGCATCGATGTCATCGAACAGCTTAACCAGCGTTTTAGGCTGCAATACGGCAAATGTGTGGATGAGATCGTGATACCGGGCCACCAGTTTTGCTAAGTCCCGAATATCATTAGGAACGCGCAGACGCTGGCACAAATTCTCAATCAACCTGACGCCAGCCGGTCCGTGCCCGTGATGGCTGGGCCACAGGCGCGGCGGAGTTAAGCCCTTGCCCACATCGTGCGTCAGCGCGGCGAAACGTACATCTACGGCCGGGCTGAGCCGGGAAGCCATATGTAGTGTCATCAGGGTATGAACCCCGGTATCGATTTCTGGATGCCATTTAGCCGGTGCTGGCACGCCAAATAGCGCGTTGATTTCAGGGAACAGCGTAGCAAGGGCGCCGCAATCGCGTAATACCTGAAAATAGACGTGAGGGCTTTGAGTGCCGAGCGCACTTTCTGTTTCTTTCCAGACCCGCTCGGGCGTGAGGTGCTCAAGTTCGCCGCGCGCGGCCATGTCACGCATTAGCGACATGGTTTCTGGCGCTATCTGAAAATCCAGATGCGCATAGCGGGCCGCGAAACGTGCAACGCGTAAAACGCGCAGTGGATCTTCGGTAAAGGCGGGGGAGACGTGACGTAGCGTGCGCTGAAGAATATCCTCCTGGCCGCCGAAGGGATCGATATAATCCTCCGCTTCGCCGAGTGCGATGGCGTTGATGGTCAAATCCCGGCGCAGCAAGTCTTGTTCCAGGGTGACGTCTGGCGCGGCGTGGCAAATAAAGCCGGTATATCCTTGTCCTGACTTACGCTCGGTGCGCGCCAGCGCATATTCTTCCTGAGTTTGAGGGTGTAGAAAAACCGGAAAATCACGGCCGACCTGCCGGTATCCGGCATTCAGCATTTCCTGCGGCGTTGCGCCGACCACGACCCAGTCTTTATCTTTTACCGGCAGATTCAATAACGCATCGCGAACGGCGCCGCCGACCAGATAAATCTTCACGCTCACACTCCTGAGAAAATGAAAAACGCATCATACGTAAGTGTAGAGAAGAAGGCGAAAGAAAGGTGGTGATGTCAGAACTAACGGGCGCCAGGCGCCCGTTATTGAGAAAGGGGGTTAGTTCATCCAGCGGTCTTTGCGCTTGCGGCTGGGGATCATGTGCGGTAACAACAGACCCAATAGCAGGCCCACGCCTGCAACGCCGCCGCCGTACATAAACCATTGCATAATAATGGTGCGCTGTTTGTCATTAAGCTGTAGGTTTGCTGCATTAACCTTTTTCTGCGCCACCACGAGCTGATTTTTAAGCTGTTGATTTTCAGCTTTCAGGCCGTTGATCACACTGTCGCTTTCAGCGACCTTTTTCTGCATTTCGGCCGTTTTCTGATTCCAGGTGCCGTCAATATTATTCAGTTTATCGGTTAACGTTTTTACCTGGTTTTCCAAATCCGGTACGCGCACGTGCAGGCTGGGCGTGTTACGCAGTTCATCCAGCATTACCCAGGCCGTCCGGCCGCTATTATCACGGATCTGGCCGTATTTACCGCTGCTTTGCAGAAGCGTTACTTTTTCACCTGCATTGATGGTGCCGACCAGACGGTAATTATCTCCAGGGCCGCTGCGTACCCAGGTAGTTAAATCGTCTGAAACATAACGGTTCTCTTCCGCGTGGGCCACGGCCCCGGCGCCGAGAGAGAGTAAAATAAAGGTAATCAGGCGTAATTTCTGCATTAGATCGTCGTTATTGTCATAAAGCGTGGAACAGTCATAGTGGACTCAGTCTGACGAGGGGCTGATAAAACCTGAATGAGAATCATCCTGGTAATCCCGCCGCTCGCCGTAGCCACTGGTTCAGGTTTTACGCCCGTCAAATCGTCACAGCGTGGCAATTTGGCGCAAAATATTATTTACTGACACATATTTACCGCGTTAGTTCGCCAGAAATTTTATCAGACTCTGACAAAACGATATACAAACAAAGCTATGACACAAGAAATCGAAATCAAATTCATCGTCAGACCCGAAGTTATTACGTCACTGCGTGAAGACTTGAATGCGCTGTCTAATGAGCGCCAGTCTGGCCGAAAACTCGTGAATATCTACTACGAAACGCCGGATTTATTGCTGCGTCGCCATGATATGGGACTGCGCGTGCGCGGGGTGGACGGGCGCTTTGAAATGACGATGAAAACCGCGGGTAAAACCCTTGGTGGATTGCATCAGCGCCCGGAATACAACGTCCCGGTTGAGCATCCGGTGCCGGAACTTGCGCGCTTCCCTGCCGACATGTGGCCGGCGGGCCTTGATGCCGCCCGGCTGGAGCAGGCGGTTAAGCCGCTATTTCGCACAGATTTCACGCGCGAGACGTGGGTGGTCACTTTCGAGCAGGCCCACATGGAGATTGCTCTGGACAATGGGAGCGTCGATGCAGACGCGCGCAGCGAACCGCTATGTGAGCTGGAACTGGAGCTACTGGACGGCGATGTATCCGCGTTACTGAAATTCACCGAGCGCTATATATTGCGCGACGGTATTCGTCAGGGCGGCCTAAGCAAAGCCGCGCGCGGCTATGCGCTGGCCCAGGCGCGCGCCGTGGGTGAAGTAAAAGCATTTTCCGCTGAGAACATGCCTGCCGGCGCAACGCTGGAGCAGGGGTTGGTCGTGGCGCTGGAAAGCGCGCTATCGCACTGGCAGTATCATGAAGAGCTGTGGGCGCGCGGCGTAGCCGATGCCGCCAGTGAAGTGTATCTCGCAATCAAGCGGTTACAGCACGCGCTGGCGCTTTTCGGTGCGGTAATTCCAAGAAAAGCGAGCACCCACTTACGTGAGCAGCTTGCCGACTATGAGCAGCAGTTGATATCCCCTGCGCGGGAGCAGAGCGTCCTCTGGAGCGCGACGGCAAATGCACCTAAGTTAGCACTCACTGACTTCATGGTGACCTGCGGCTGGCGCCCGTATCTTGACGAAGCAGCGAAAAAGCAGCTACAGGGTTCACTGAAGCGTTTTGCCGACACTCAGTTAGGGCGTATCAGCGCGGAACTGAAAAAAACATTTCACGCGCCGCCGTCCGACTATCCGGCGCAGTTGCCGCGCTTACAACGCGCGGTGGATATGGCGCAGATTCTGGCGGGCGTATATCCCCCCGCGCACAGCGCCGTATGGATTGCGAACTGGCAGGCGCTGGAGGGTGCCGTGGCGGCGCAGCGCGCAGCGGACTATGAAAAATTGCGCAAACTGGCGATAAAAGAAGCGCCGTTCTGGCGTCATAGCGGGCGCTAATTTCCCCCTTATTAAGGACGCTTATATGCAGCTTTCCCCGGCGTTACGGCAGCACTGGCAAAGCGTAGCGGCGCGCCTGGCACCTACGATAGCGCCAGAAATGCTCTCTTCTGATGCGCGGTCGGTGCTGTGTTTCAGCGAATTCTTCAGTAATGAAGCGCTGCGTGAGCCGGGCTACCTTGAAGACCTGCTGCGCTCCGCGCCCACGGCGGATGAGTGGCGAGATTATGCTCACTGGCTGACCTGTGAGCTGGAGAATGTGCATGAGGAAACTGCGCTTATGCATACGCTGCGCCGTTTTCGCCGCCGTATTATGACGCGCATTGCGTGGAGCCAGACGCTAAACCAGGCATCGACACAGCAGACGTTAAAACAGCTTAGCGTTCTGGCCGAAACGCTCATAATCGCCGCCCGAGACTGGCTATGGGAAGCCTGCAGCCGTGAATGGGGGACGCCCTGTGACGCCAGCGGGAAACCCCAGCCGCTCCTGATTCTAGGGATGGGGAAGCTCGGCGGTGAAGAGCTGAATTTTTCTTCTGATATCGATTTGATTTTTGCGTGGCCGGAACACGGTGTAACGCGCGGTGGGCGTCGCGAACTGGATAATGCGCAATTTTTTACTCGCCTGGGGCAGCGGTTAATTAAAGTACTGAGCCAACCCACGCAGGACGGTTTCGTTTATCGTGTGGATATGCGATTAAGGCCGTTCGGCGACAGTGGGCCGCTGGCGCTAAGTTTTGCGGCGCTGGAAGAGTACTATCAGGAGCAGGGGCGCGACTGGGAGCGTTATGCGATGGTGAAAGCGCGCCTGCTGGGGGCAGATGCAGAACTTTGGCGTCCGGCGCTGCATACCTTATTGCGGCCCTTCGTTTTCCGCCGGTATATCGATTTCAGCGTTATTCAGTCGCTGCGTAACATGAAGGGTATGATAGCCCGGGAGGTCGGCGACGCGGCCTGACGGATAATATTAAGCTTGGCGCCGGTGGGATCCGGGAAATTGAGTTTATCGTACAGGTTTTCCAGTTGATACGCGGCGGGCGTGAGCCGCAGTTACAGCAGCGGGCGCTATTGCCGACTCTGGAGGCGCTGCAAGCGCTTCATCTATTAAGCGAAGAAGAAACCTGCGCCCTGCGTGAAGCCTACTTATTCTTACGTCGCCTTGAGAACCTGCTACAAAGTATTCGCGATGAACAAACCCAAACGCTACCGGAAGATCCGCTGGATCGCGCGCGGCTGGCCTGGGCTATGCAACAAGACGACTGGCCCGCGCTTCAGGCTTGCCTGCATACGCATATGGCGCGCGTGCGGCGCATTTTCAATGCGCTTATTGGCGAAGAAGATCAACCGGGTGGAGGCGATGAGGCGCTCAATGAGATTGGGCGAGCGCTATGGCTGGATAGCGCCAACGGTAATGACGAATTCGGCGTGCTGGCGCATTTAACGCCCGAAGCGTGCCAGCATGTACTGGCGCGAATAGAGGATTTTCGCCGCGATCTCGACCGGCGGACCGTCGGGCCGCGCGGGCGCCTGGTGCTCGATCGGCTGATGCCGCATTTACTCAGCGAAGTCTGCGCGCGCGAGGATGCGGCGGTCCTGCTGGCGCGGATTACTCCTTTACTGACAGGCATCGTATCGCGAACCACATACCTTGAATTGTTAACCGAATATCCCGGCACACTGCAGCATCTGATTCGGCTGTGCGCCGCGTCGCCAATGGTGGCGGATCAACTGGCGCGCTATCCGTTATTGCTGGATGAGCTGCTTGATTCTAATACGCTTTATCATGCGACGGCCGTCGACGCTTATCGCGATGAATTGCGGCAATATTTACTCCGGGTACCCGATGACGACGAAGAGCAGCAGCTAGAGGCGCTGCGCCAGTTCAAACAGGGGCAAATGCTGCGCATTGCCGCTGCGGATATTGCCGGCACCCTGCCGATAATGCAGGTCAGTGACAGGCTTACCTGGCTGGCGGAAACCATGATTGATGCGGTGGTACGCACGGCGTGGCAGCAAATGGTGGCGCGCTACGGGCGCCCTGAACACCTGAATGAGGAGCAAGGCGAAGGGTTCGCCGTAGTGGGTTATGGCAAGCTGGGTGGCTGGGAGCTAGGCTACGGTTCGGATTTAGATTTGGTCTTTTTGCACGATTGCCCCGCAGATGCGATGACGGACGGGCCGCGCGTGATTGACGGGCGGCAGTTTTATTTACGGCTGGCTCAGCGCGTCATGCACTTGTTTAGCACGCGCACGACCTCAGGCATTTTGTATGAAGTCGATGCGCGTTTACGCCCGTCCGGCGCGGCGGGTTTACTGGTAACGCCGGTGCAGGCATTTGCCGATTATCAGCGTAACGACGCGTGGACCTGGGAACATCAGGCGCTGGTGCGCGCTCGCGTAGTGTATGGATCTCCGGCGCTCAGGCAGGCTTTTGATAGCGTGCGCCATACGATACTGACGCAGCGCCGTGACGAGACTTCGCTTTGCGCTGAGGTGCGTGAGATGCGGGAAAAAATGCGCGCTCACCTCGCCACGCGTCAACCCGGGCTATTTGATATTAAAGCTGATGCGGGTGGGATAACGGATATTGAGTTTATTGCGCAATATCTGGTGCTGCGTTTTGCAAACCGCGCGCCGGCGTTAACGCGCTGGTCCGATAATGTGCGCATTTTCGAACTGCTGGCGCAAAATTGCCTGATGTCGCAAAGCGAAGCAATGGCGCTAACCCAGGCATATGTAACGCTGCGCAATGAATTACACCGTCTGGCGCTGCAGGCGCTCCCCGGTCGTATTGCCGAACCGGCATTTAGCACCGAGCGTGCGCAAGTGATTGAGAGCTGGCATTCGTGGATTGACGCGCCGTAGCCGTGCGGCTATCCCTAAATATGGTATTATCGCGCACAGATTTTGTTACTCCCCGGAGAGTCAGGAATGAAAGTAACGCTGCCAGAATTTGGGCGCGCAGGCGTCATGGTCGTGGGCGATGTGATGCTGGATCGTTATTGGTACGGTCCTACAAATCGCATCTCCCCTGAGGCGCCGGTGCCGGTAGTAAAAGTCGATACGGTGGAAGAGCGCCCCGGCGGTGCGGCGAATGTGGCGATGAATATCGCTTCGCTGGGCGCGGAGTCCCGCCTTGCCGGGCTGACCGGTATCGATGATGCGGCGCGGGCGCTGGGCCAGGCGCTGAGCGATGTCAGCGTTAAGTGTGACTTTGTTGCCGTACCGACACACCCCACAATCACGAAACTGCGCGTGCTCTCGCGCAATCAGCAGCTTATTCGCCTCGACTTTGAAGAAGGGTTTGACGGCGTCGATCCACAGCCGTTACATGAGCGCATTAGCCAAGCGCTGCCGCACGTAGGCGCGCTGGTGCTGTCTGATTACGCTAAAGGCGCGCTGGCCAGCGTTCAGCAAATGATTGCACTGGCCCGCGCGGCGGGAGTCCCGGTTTTAATCGATCCGAAGGGCGCTGATTTTGAACACTATCGCGGTGCGACGCTGCTAACGCCGAATTTGTCAGAGTTTGAGGCGGTAGTAGGGAAATGTCGCAGCGATGAGGAACTGGTAGCGCGCGGGATGCAGCTTATTGCGACGTATGAACTGGCGGCGCTGCTGGTGACGCGCTCTGAGCACGGGATGACGCTGTTACAGCCCGGAAAACCGCCGCTTCATCTGCCTACGCTGGCGCAGGAGGTTTATGATGTTACCGGCGCGGGCGATACGGTCATTGGCGTTCTGGCGGCGACGCTGGCCGCCGGAAATACGCTGGAAGAAGCATGTTACTTCGCCAACGTCGCTGCTGGTGTAGTGGTTGGTAAGCTTGGCACCTCTACGGTCACGCCGGTAGAACTCGAAAATGCGGTGCGCGGTCGTTCGGAAACAGGGTTCGGGGTCATGAGCGAAGCCGGGTTGCAGCAGGCCGTTGCCGCAGCGCGTCAGCGCGGTGAGAAAATTGTGATGACCAACGGCGTGTTTGATATTTTGCACGCCGGACACGTCTCATATTTGGCAAACGCGCGTAAGCTTGGCGACCGCCTGATTGTCGCCGTTAACAGCGATGCATCTACCCGCCGTCTGAAAGGCGATACGCGCCCGGTTAACCCGCAGGACCAGCGTATGATAGTGCTCAGCGCGCTGGAGTCCGTTGACTGGGTGGTGCCGTTTGAAGAGGATACGCCGCAGCGTTTGATTGCGCAGATCCTACCTGATTTGCTGGTAAAAGGCGGCGATTATAAGCCTGAAGATATCGCCGGTAGCAAAGAGGTGTGGGATAACGGCGGCGAAGTGAAAGTCCTTAATTTTGAGGACGGCTGTTCTACCACTCTTATTATTAATAAAATTCAGGGTGATAAACTGTAGTCGCCTTTGGCAATGCCTGAATTGTAGAAAACCGGTCTTTGGGGCCGGTTTTTTTGTCAATATTAAACCCCCTCCCGGGGAGGCGGCGCTCGTTTATGTGGGGCTTTGCCCGTGGCATGCGCATGCTAAATACTGCCCCGATTTGTTACCCGCAAATCAGGGAGTCAATAGCATGAGCAGACGGCAATCCGCCTGCCACGTATTCTGTCGCTGTCAGTATCATCCCGTATCGACCCCGAAGCACGGATACAAAATCCTCAACGGCAATCCCGGTAAAGCGCTTTACCGTGGTATTTACCTTTACTGCAGCATGAAGAAATGCACGGCCGTGGCGTTAAATGTACGGATTGCTCATGTTCCTCTGGTAGTGAGAACGCCGGCGGGTTTGCGTGTCCCGGAGCTAATGGGATTAGTGAAAGGGCGAGCGGCCATTAGGCCGTTTGCGAAGTATTCTTATCTCAGGAAGCACAAACCAGGGGGGAATCCCATCTGGCAAAGAGGATATTTTGTGGACCCGGCGGGGGCAAACGAAGAAATAATCCGACGGTATGTGCGGTACCGGGACAAGGTCGCGAAAATTGCATTTGCAGCCTCACGCAGCAAACTCAACTCGTCCAGCAGTGTCTTTTCATATTCACGCACCGCTTCAAGAGGTCGCTGCCGCCGGCCATCCGGCAGAAGAAGAACGGCAAATCCAGCCCGGTGTGGAAGGGCAGTAAGCCCCCTTTAAGGGGCTGTGTCAAAGCCGCCTGCTGTGCAGGTGGATTATTTACTGCACCACGCTCTGTGGGCGTGGTCATCAACAGGTTTTAGCTCTGCCTGATTATTGTGCGGGGATTCAAAACTTACAGGACCGGCGGAAACTTCTTTTTAAGGGGATTGGTACGCCTCCTGGTGCGCAATCAACGCCGCCTTCTATGAAAGCGGTAATGAGCTTGTTTACCCGGCGGCGCAATCGACGCTGTTTTAGCGGGGTTTTGTTTGCTTCAGTATTATTTTTATATAACGGACAATGCTTTTTTAGCGCTTTTAAACTGGCGTAATCAGTAAAAAATGCTGGCAGATTTCAGGAACTGCTGCGAAATCAGATGAATTGGATACGCATTTGTCGGCCTTGCCTCTGGAATGTGTTGGCGGATAAACAGCGCGACTGACAACGAGGTATTTTGCCGGGTTATGGCAGTGTGCTGATTGCCTGGGATGCTGATTAAGCCGAAGTCATAGAGGCAGCGAAATTTTACTGCGGTTAATTACCCACTACGGGCCTTTATTGATTGGGATAAATACGGTCTTAACGCGCCGGGGATGCTAAGGCGCCTGGAGCCAGGCGCCTTTATTGCGTATTACTGATCGTCAGAGGCAGGCGCGGGGCTTTGGGTCTGAGTTTCCAGCGCGTTCAGACGCTGCTCCAGCGCGGTGAGCTTTTCGCGGGTGCGCAATAAAACTTGAGTCTGTACATCGAATTCTTCACGACTGACTAAATCCAGGCGCCCAAGCTGCGCCTGTAAAATTTGGCGCAATTTTTTCTCCATATCCTCTCCGAACTCACGGATCCCCTGCGGCATCGACTCGTGGATTTGGCGGGCGATTTGTTCGATTTTTTTCGGGTCAATCATCGTAATTTCTCTGAAGCGATAAGGGTTATTCCGTTAATTGTAATGCGTGGCGGGCGGGGGATAAACCAGAATTGTACAGGCTTGGGCTGCCAAAGCCCGAAAACAGAGGCCGGTATCAAACGGTGAATACTGCTGCATGAGAGCCTTAGAATGTTAACCTGCTGTTATTAAGCTTATTTTATGCTGTTTTGGCAGGTCAGGTTTGAATCATCGTTGCCGGAGAAAATAATTGGCGTTATAGTTTATATGCTTATTCTCAGGGCGGGGCGTAATTCCCCACCGGCGGTAAATCAGCACAGGCTGAAAGCCCGCGAGCGCTTCGAAGCTACTGTTTTGAAGGACAGCAGATCCGGTGAAATTCCGGGGCCGACGGTAATAGTCCGGATGGGAGAGGATAACAGTCATGACGGGCGTTAAGCCCTGCCACGTTCTTGTTATAGCCTGTACAGGCACTCCTAAGACCGCCCTGATTCTGGTAATCCATATTATTAATGAGGTTAATTTACCATGAATCAGACGCTACTTTCTGCTTTTGGCACACCCGAAGAACGCGTTGAAAATGCGCTGACCGCTTTACGCGAAGGCCGTGGCGCGATGGTGCTTGACGATGAAGATCGTGAAAACGAAGGTGACATGATCTTCCCGGCTCAGACAATGACCGTGGAGCAAATGGCGCTGACTATTCGCCACGGCAGCGGAATTGTTTGCTTATGCCTGACCGACGAGCGCCGTAAACAGCTCGATTTGCCGATGATGGTCGAAAACAACACCAGCGCGTTTGGTACCGGTTTTACCGTGACGATTGAAGCAGCGCACGGCGTTACGACCGGCGTCTCCGCCGCAGATCGCTTAACCACCGTTCGCGCGGCGATCGCCGATGAGGCAAAACCTTCCGATCTGAACCGGCCCGGGCACGTATTTCCACTGCGTGCGCAGCCCGGCGGCGTGCTGACGCGCGGCGGCCATACGGAAGCCACCATTGATTTAGTCACTCTGGCTGGCTTCAAACCTGCTGGCGTACTGTGTGAATTGACCAATGATGACGGCACTATGGCGCGCGCGCCGGAGTGTATTGAATTTGCCCGCCAGCACAATATGGCGGTCGTTACTATTGAAGATTTGGTCGCTTATCGCCAGTCGCACGCGCGTAAAGCCGGATAAGGTATACACGCTGGCGCTATAGCGGTTTCTTCGTCTTATTAAATACCCGGCATTTTAGCGCCGGGTCTTTTTATCTGAATAACATCGCTTATCGGGCATAAGTGGTATCTGCAGGTATGTTAAATAGCGTGGGCTCACCCGAGTTTCCCGTTAACCCATATCACTCAGCTGGAGCAGCGTCAGGCTGAGACCCATTGTTGCCATTCCGCACAGCACTCCATAACTCGGGTTATTCACCGGATCGATTTCTTTTGCTAACGGCATAAGTTCATCGACCGAGAGGGCAACCATAATCCCGGCGACCGCCGCCATAATAGCCGCCATAACCATTGGAGAAATCAGTGTGCCCAGCACCAGCCATGCCAGCACGCCGCCTGCGATTTCAGCGCAGCCGGAAAGGCCAGACCACAGCAGCGCACGGCCTCGGGAACCCGTAGCGGCGTAGACAGGCCCGGCTACGGCAAGGCCTTCAGGAATATTATGTAAGGCGACGGCTAATGCTATTCCCAACCCTAATTCTAAATCCTGACTGGCGGTCACATAAGTCGCAATGCCTTCGGGAAAATTATGCAGGCTGATGCCTAGCGTGAGTAACATCGCGGTGCGGCGCAGCTGCGGCTTGTGCTCCTAGGCGCCGACGGATAAATCCTGCGGATGAGCGTGCGGCAGCAGGTGGTCCAGCGCGAAATAGCCCAACAATCCGATAATAAACATTCCGTAACCTACTATCGGTGGCATTGACGGCGTTGCCAGAGCGGCGGGCAGCATCTCCATCAGTGATATCAGTAACATAATGCCAGCGGCAAAGCCGAGAGAAAAAGCGAGCACGCGATTTGACGGCTTTTTGCCTGGCAGGCTTAACAGCGCGCCGATAAAAGTGGCGCTGCCCGCCAGCAGTGTCAGGAGCAAAGGGGCTGACATAGCGTTCTCCTTTGATAGGGGTTATCATTTAACCAATTGAAATTTATCTAAAAACGAAGCTTAGCGCGTGGGCTTTACGGGCTTTTTACATTCAAATTTACTGACAGTCTTAGTCACGGTTATCCGCCTGTAAATAGTCGGCATAAGCGATAAGGTATCATTATTACCCCGAGATACCGGATCTTTGTATGCCAACTCTACGACGTATGCCCGCGCTGTTCCTGGGGCACGGCAGCCCGATGAATGTCCTTGAGAATAACCGATATACTCAGACGTGGCGGCGCCTGGGAGAACAGCTCCCCAGGCCGCAGGCGATTTTAGCTATTTCGGCTCACTGGTATACGCGCGGCACCCGCGTTACCGCAATGGTGCAGCCGCCGACTGTCCATGATTTTCACGGTTTCCCACGGGCACTGCATGAAACTGTGTATCCGGCGCCGGGTTCCCCGCGGCTGGCCCGCCGTATTAGCGAGCTGCTGGCGCCGCAGACTCCGGTGGTTTTGGATGATGATTGGGGGCTCGATCACGGAAGCTGGAGCCTGTTACTGGCTATGTATCCGCAGGCGGATATCCCGGTGGTACAGTTAAGTATTGACGGTACTTTGCCTGTCAGCGGGCACCTGGAGCTTGGCCGCAAACTGGCTGTGCTGCGCGATGAGGGCGTCTTAATTGTTGCCAGCGGTAATGTGGTGCACAATCTGCAACTGGCGAGTTGGAGCGATCCGCTACGGGTTTATCCGTGGGCGCAGGCATTTAATGATTTTGTGAAGGATAACTTGCGCTGGCGCGGCGCTGCGGGGCAACATCCGCTGGCAAACTATCTTCTCGCTGAAGGCGGTGCGCTGGCGTGCCCAACACCTGAACATTTCCTGCCGCTGCTGTACACGCTGGGAGCGTGGGAGGGTACCGAGCCGGTGACATTGCCGGTGGAAGGCATAGAAATGGGTTCGCTGAGCATGCTGTCCGTGCAGGTAGGTGGTTAGGGTAAAGCGGAGTTCGGGCGGTATCTGCGCCCGAACTCTGGGGTTATTCGAGGAAAATATGCGGATAGAAGCGCGACAGATCCTGGGTAATCAGCGCTTTGTCTTCCCGCAGGCCGATACCCGCAGGTTCACCGTCGATTAGCCAGCTTCCAATCAGCGTGTAGCTGTCGCCATACGCGGGAAGGGGGTGGAATTGCTGAATGATATAGCCTTCTTCACCGTAGGGGCCTTCGACGCCGGCGATTTCCTGCCCGCGTTCAATGATGCGCACATTGGCACCCTCGCGCGAGAACAGCGGTTTGACGACGTATTTTTCCAGTTCAGGATGAGGTTCATCGGCAAACCACGCCGGTAGCAGGTTTGGGTGATTGGGAAACATTTCCCAAAGCATTGGCAGCAGCGCTTTATTTGAAATAATGCTTTTCCACGCGGGTTCCAGCCAGCGAACTCCCGCATCTTCAAGCTTGGTGGAGAAGTTTTCACGCAGCATGAACTCCCATGGATAGAGCTTGAATAGATTGCTAATCACCCGATCGCTGAGGTCGGTAAACTGCCCTTTTTCGCCGAGCCCGATATCTTCGATAAACAGAAACTCACTGGGAAGCCCCGCTTCAGCCGCGCAGTCCTGTAAATACTGAACGGTGCCGCGATCTTCTTCGCTATCCGTGCAGCAGGTAAAGTGCAGCAGATTAAAGCCGTGTTTTTCCTGCAGCTGAGTAAAACGAGCGATGAGCTTTTCCTGCAGACTATTAAACTGATCGCTATTGGCGGGCAGGCTGCCCGACTGGATGCAGTCTTCCAGCCAGATCCACTGAAAAAAGGCTGCTTCATATAAGGATGTTGGCGTATCAGCGTTATTTTCTAAAAGCTTGGGTTCGCCGCTGCCGTCCCAGGCTAGATCCAGTCGGGAATAGAGTGAGGGCTGATGGGTGCGCCACGACTGGCGTACAAATTCGCGCGTGTGTTTGGGGATCCGGAAGCGATCCATAAGCGTATCGCTTCCGGTTACTTTTTCTACAACTTCCAGACACATTTGATGAAGTTCGGCGGTTACTGCTTCTACCTTTTCTACCTGCGCGAGCGTCAGTTGATAATAAGCGTCTTCGCACCAGTAAGGTTCGCCATACAGCGTGTGAAAGTTAAACCCGAATTCGCCCGCTTTCTCCCGCCAGTCCGGGCGCTCGCGAATAGCGATACGTTCCATCAGTCAGCCTCCAAAAGAGCGCGAATGGGAGCCGGCCGAGCTGCGGTGCATCGTGGATTGGCGGGCGACCGTTTCGCCAAATCCGCCGCGGGTAATGGTATTCGTGGTAGCAGCCTTTGGCGTCATGGCGCTTTTCGGCACGTTTATCGAGCGCCCTGCCTGGGCCGCGCCGTAACTTTTGCCGCCGGCGTCGGTATATTTTCCATAGGCCGGGCTGGCGGGATTTCGTGAGGTAAATAGCGGCTGTTGCGCAAAGCCGCCGCCCATCATGCGTCCCATCATATAGCCCGCCAGCATCGGCATCCAAAACCCGCCGGAGTGCGCCTGAGCCTGCGCGTTCTCTCCGCCCGCCATACCCGCCTGGGCAGGCGCCTGCTGGCACTGACCTTCGCCAAATTCAGCTACGCAATCTTCCCGAGTTGCGTACTTCGGTGCGGTGCGCGCGGCTTCCTGCTGCGCTTTTTGCCAGGCGGCGGTACATTCCGCGCTTTTTCCTGGATTAGCCTGTGAGCAATCATCGGCATTTTGATAAAGAGAGACTGTTTCATCGCTTTGCTCACACCCTGAAAGCGCGAAAATGGCGGCTACGGCCAGCGCGACCGGCGTTAGATGGCGGGCGCTCCAGTTTTTACGGAAAGCAGCGCGATTGATCATTTTTGTCCGTTTCATTTTCATCTTCCTGGTATCAGAGGTACGACCAATAAAATGTAGACTGCAAGGCGCAGAGGCTACAGACCTGTTCAAAGATAAGCATGTCGGTAAGGATAGGGGATGGCTGGTTGAATTTGAAGCAAAAGTCAGCGCTGGCGTGATGATATTTACGTTGTCTTACGCAGAGGGCGCCATATAGCGCCCCCCGGGAAAGTTTAGTGACTGAATGGATTACGACCGGAGCGAGTCGCCGGGCTTTCATGACGCTTGGAAACCGGAGTTGGAGAGGCAGTATTAGCCGTATCATACCCATCGGCATTTGCATTTTGGCGCGGGGTTTCCGGCGCGACGCTTTCCGGGTTAGTCGACACAGGTTTACCCAGCGTGGCATTTAACTGCTGAAGATCCTGCTCATTCAGAGTACCGAGCGCATACTTGATATTTAGCTGGTTAATCAAATAGTTGTAGCGCGCGTTGGAAAGCTGTTGTTTAGCGTTATACAGCGTGGTAGTCGCGTCCAACACATCGACGATGGTACGCGTTCCCACCGAGTAACCGGCTTCCATCGCATCCAGCGAGCTTTGTGAGGAGACAACCAGTTGTTCGTAAGCTTTGATATTGCTGATGGACGCACTGACGTTGTTATAGGAAGAACGTACCGTTTGGACCATATTGCGATGCGCGCTTTCAAGCTGTTCGCTGGAACCGACAAAAGCGTATTGAGCCTGTTTTACCCGTGAATTAACTGCGCCGCCGCTGTAAATTGGCAGAGAGAAATTCAGCCCAATTGAATTTTGGCCAATATGCTGGTTTCGACCCAGAGAACTGCCTTTGTAGTTGTAGTCGCTGTCTGAAATGCTGGAGGACGCACTCAGCCCGAGCGTTGGCAGGTGGCCATCCTGCGCCTGGCGAATTTGCTCGCGGGACATATCCTGATTCAAACGCGCCTGTAACAGAGACAGGTTACGTTTTTCCGCTTCTTTTAGCAGGTTATTTACCGAGTCCGGGCGCGCGGATTTAAAGCTGCTGACATTCAGCGAGGCCAGTTCAGGCCAGGCATTTCCGGTTATCTGGCGTAAATCTTCCAGTGCGTTATCTAAATCGTTGCGCGCCGTCACTTCATTTGCCAGCACGCTGTCGTATTGTGCGCGGGCGTTCTGAACATCGGTTATCGCAACCAGCCCAACGTTAAAGCGCTGCGTTGTCTGATCCAGCTGACGGTAAATCGCCTGTTTTTGGGCTTCAATATAAGACAGAGTATCGATGGCGCTCAGCACTTTAAAATAAGCGGTAGAGGTGTTTAACATCAGCGTTTGCTGATCGACCTGATAGGAGACATCCTGAATGCCGGCCGCTTTTTCCTGTAGGGTTAAACCACGCCATTTTGACATATCAAAAATGGTTTGCGTCAGCGAGAGATTGGCTCCGGTAGAGTTATAGTCCACGCCGCTAGCATCGCGGTAGCCGCGGTTATAGCTATAGTCTGCACCAAGGTTGAGCTGCGGCAGCAAAGGGCTGCGGGCTTCGTTAATTTTTTCGAACGCTGCGTCACGGTCAGCGGCAGATTTACGTAATTCGGGGTTGCTCAGTCGAGCCTGCTGATAAACCTGCAGCAGGTTCTCGGCCTGACTCATGGCGCTGAACCCTGTCAGGCCCAGGCCGATTAGAATGGGGAGCAGTTTCTTCATTTGCATTCCTTGTTGTGAAGCAGCAATGTTTTTTGGCGCTGACAATTTTGAAAATGATCGCCGATTCTACCAGAGTTAGCCAACCGCAGCGGTTGGCGTAATGTGCCATCGGCCTTTTGGGGCCACAATCTATCACACAGTCGATGAAACAACAGCCAAACGGCTTAATAATGGCGATTTTACCACCTTAATAGATGGGCAATATTATGAGCAAATCGATGCAATCTAACAAATATGCCGTCACTTTCGGACGCAAAGACGTAGAAATTATTGCACGGGAAACGTTATACCGTGGTTTTTTTTCACTGGAGCGCTATCGATTTCGCCATCGCTTGTTTAATGGCGAAATGAGCGGAGAAATCCAGCGCGAAATTTTTGAGCGTGGCCACGCCGTTGCGCTTTTACCATATGACCCGGTGCGTGATGAAGTTGTCTTGATTGAGCAAATTCGTATCGCCGCCTGGGAAACGAGCGCATCTCCCTGGCTGCTTGAGCTGGTGGCAGGCATGATTGAGCCGGGAGAAACTCATGATGAAGTAGCGCGCCGGGAGGCGCAGGAAGAGGCGGGCATTGAAATTGGGCGGATGCGCCCGGTGCTGAGTTACCTCTCAAGCCCCGGCGGCACCAGTGAACGGCTGGCGGTGTGGGTTGGCGAAGTGGATGCGCGCCTGGCGCAGGGGATTCACGGGCTTGAGCAGGAAAATGAATATATTCGGGTACGCGTAGTTAGCCGTGAACAGGCCTATCGCTGGGTTGAGGAAGGTCAAATTGATAACGCTGCATCTGTGATTGCGCTCCAGTGGCTGGCGCTGCATCATGAAACGCTACGAGATGAATGGCGTAACTAAAGGTCGTCAGACCATTAAAGAAAGTGCAGTGCGGTATTGGTAATACGTTGA
The DNA here is from genome assembly GCA_945271245.1 of uncultured Enterobacteriaceae bacterium. Classification (GTDB taxonomy): domain Bacteria; phylum Pseudomonadota; class Gammaproteobacteria; order Enterobacterales; family Enterobacteriaceae; genus Apirhabdus; species Apirhabdus apintestini. The sequence continues at coordinate 25,319 of CALYPF010000035.1, forward strand.
CGGCCAAAAACGCTAAGATATAGCTTCGGTCTGGTCGTCTAAACGCATCACGACCTCACGAGGTTGGCTTGAGCAACAGGATAGATTTTTATGATAAAGCGCTATACGCCCGATTTTCCGGAAATGATGCGCCTGTGCGAAACCAATTTCGCGCAGTTGCGTCGCCTGTTGCCGCAGAATAACGCGCCGGGAGAAACGGTAAGTTACCAGGTAAGCGGCGCACGCTATCGGATAACGATAGTTGAAGCTACGCGCTACACCACGCTGATTGAGATAGATCAGACCTGGCCTGCGGTGAGCTACTGGAGCTTGCCGTCAATGACCGTTCGTTTATATCACGACGCACTGGTCGCGGAAGTGTGTTCGAGCCAGCAGATATTTCGCTTTAAAGCACGATATGATTATCCGAATAAGAAGTTGCATCAACGCGATGAGAAGCATCAAATTAACCAGTTCCTTGCTGACTGGCTGCGCTACTGTTTGGCGCACGGGGCAATGGCGGTTCCGGTTTGTTAACGCTGACTTGACACCTAAGGACAGCATTTGGAAAGCCTGTTAACTCTTCCCGTGGCCGCCGGGGCCGGGATCAGGATATTACAAATTACCGACACGCACCTCTTCGCGGATAAATGCGAGACGCTGTTGGGAATAAATACCTGGGATAGCTATCAGGCTGTGATAGCGGCGATACAGGCGCAGCGGCGCGCCTTTGATCTTATCGTCGCGACGGGGGATTTGGCGCAGGATCAAAGCGCGCTGGCTTACCGGCATTTTGCACACGGGGTTGCCGCGCTGAGAACGCCCTGCGTATGGCTGCCGGGCAATCATGATTTTCAGCCTTTCATGTTCAGCGCGCTGCAGGATGCGGGTATATCATCGGTAAAGCGCGTTTTTGCCGGCGATCGCTGGCAGATAATCTTGTTGGATAGCCAGGTATTCGGCGTACCGCACGGCGAGCTTAGTGAATATCAGTGCCAGTGGCTGGAAACTGCGCTGGCTCAGGCGCCCGAGCGCAATACGCTGCTGCTGTTGCATCATCACCCGCTCGCGGTAGGCTGTCGCTGGCTCGATCAGCACAGCCTGCGCAATGCACCGGATCTAGACTGTATTCTGCGCCGCTGGCCTCGGGTCAGTACTTTGCTGTGTGGGCATATACATCAGGAAGTGGACGTTGACTGGAACGGGCGCCGATTACTGGCGACTCCGTCGACCTGTATTCAATTTAAACCCCACTGCACCAATTTTACGCTGGATACCGTTGGTCCTGGCTGGCGCTGGCTAACGTTACAGCCAGACGGCAGCGTTGAAACTGAAGTATGCCGCCTGGCCAGCGGCGCATTTAGCCCGGATACCACCTCGGAAGGTTATTAATGTCGACGCTGCTTTATTTACATGGATTTAATAGTTCTCCGCATTCTGCAAAAGCCACGGCGCTAAAGAGCTGGTTGAAGCAAACCTACCCGAATATTGAAATGCTGGTGCCGCAATTACCCCCTTTTCCCGATAAGGCCGCAGAAGTTCTTGAAACACTGATACTTGCGCACGGCGGTGCACCGCTGGGGATTGTCGGCTCTTCTCTGGGCGGCTACTATGCGACTTGGCTTTCCCAGTGTTTTATGCTGCCCGCTGCGGTTGTGAATCCGGCCGTACGGCCTTTTGAACTATTAATGGATTATTTAGGGCCTAACGAGAATCCCTGGACGGGGCAGGAATATGTGTTAGAGTCTCGCCATATTTACGATCTCAAAGTGATGCAAATTGAGCCGCTGGAAGCGCCGGATCTCATCTGGCTGCTGCAACAGACTGGCGATGAGGTATTAGATTATCGTCAGGCGGTGGCGTACTACGCGGCGTGCCGCCAGACCGTAGAGCCAGGCGGAAATCACGCCTTTGCTGGCTTTGAGGATCATTTCCCACAGATCGTTGATTTTTTTGGGCTGAACCAGCCCGGAAAGCAGAACGATTTCGCTATCTGAATGAATAAGTCATGACGCAATCCTATAACGCAGATGCCATTGAGGTATTAACCGGGCTGGAGCCCGTTCGCCGCCGTCCGGGAATGTATACGGATACCTCACGCCCGAACCATCTTGGGCAGGAAGTAATTGATAACAGCGTAGATGAAGCGCTGGCGGGCCATGCCAAACGCGTGGACGTTATTTTACACGCCGATCAGTCACTGGAAGTGATCGACGATGGCCGCGGCATGCCGGTGGATATCCATCCGGAAGAGGGCGTCACTGCGGTGGAACTGATCCTGTGTCGGTTACACGCCGGCGGGAAGTTTTCTAACAAAAATTATCAGTTTTCCGGTGGCCTGCACGGCGTGGGCATTTCCGTGGTCAACGCGCTGTCTAAACGCGTTGAAGTCACCGTTAAACGCGATGCGCAGGTGTATCGCATCGCGTTTGAAAACGGTGAAAAGGTCCAGGAATTGGAAGTCATCGGCACCTGCGGAAAACGCAGTACCGGCACCAGCGTGCATTTCTGGCCAGACGCTTCATTTTTTGATAGCCCGCGCTTTTCTGTCTCACGGCTAACGCATTTATTAAAAGCCAAGGCCGTGCTTTGCCCGGGTGTAGAAATCACTTTCAAAGATGACGTGAATAATACCGAGCAGCGCTGGTGCTACCAAAATGGCCTGAATGATTATTTATGTGAAGCGGTTAATGGCCTGCCAACGCTACCGGAACAGCCGTTTATCGGCAACTTTGACAGTGAGACGGATGCGGTCGACTGGGCGCTACTGTGGCTGCCGGAAGGCGGCGAACTGCTGACGGAAAGCTATGTCAATTTGATCCCGACGCTTCAGGGCGGCACCCACGTAAACGGCTTGCGCCAGGGGCTTCTGGACGCCATGCGCGAGTTTTGTGAATACCGCAATATTTTGCCGCGCGGAGTGAAGCTGACGGCGGAAGATATTTGGGAGCGCTGTGCCTATGTGCTGTCCGTGAAGATGCAGGACCCGCAGTTTGCAGGGCAAACCAAAGAGCGCCTGTCTTCGCGCCAGAGCGCAGCATTTGTCTCCGGAGTAGTTAAAGATGCCTTCTCTCTGTGGCTCAATCAAAATGTGCAGGCCGCAGAGCAGTTAGCGGAAATGGCGATTGCCAGCGCTCAGCGTCGTCTGCGTGCGGCGAAAAAAGTCGTGCGTAAAAAGCTCACCAGTGGTCCGGCGCTGCCCGGCAAATTGGCGGATTGCACTGCGCAAGACTTGAATCGTACGGAACTGTTTTTAGTGGAAGGGGACTCCGCGGGCGGTTCTGCCAAGCAGGCGCGCGACCGTGAATATCAGGCAATTATGCCGCTGAAGGGTAAAATCCTGAATACCTGGGAAGTGTCACCCGACGAGGTTTTAGCCTCTCAGGAAGTCCACGATATTTCTGTTGCAGTGGGTATCGACCCGGACAGCGAAGATTTAAGCCAGCTACGCTACGGCAAAATTTGTATTCTGGCGGACGCCGACTCTGACGGGCTGCATATCGCCACGCTGCTGTGTGCGCTGTTTGTGCGCCATTTCCGCGCGCTGGTTAAACATGGGCATGTTTATGTTGCGATGCCGCCGCTGTATCGCATCGATCTCGGTAAAGAGGTGTACTACGCGCTGGATGAAGAAGAAAAGGCTGGCGTACTGGAACAACTTAAGCGCAAGCGGGGTAAGCCTAACGTGCAACGTTTTAAAGGGCTGGGGGAGATGAACCCGATGCAGCTACGAGAAACGACGCTCGATCCCAATACCCGCCGCCTGGTGCAGTTGACCATCAGTGATGAGGATGAAAAGCAAACTACGGCTATCATGGATATGCTGTTGGCGAAAAAACGTTCGGAAGATCGCCGTAATTGGCTGCAGGAAAAAGGTGATATGGCGGATATCGACGTCTAATGTTCAATAAACCCTGAGGCGCGCTTTGGGGTTGATTGCTTCACGCCGGGCGCTGCTGGCTGAAGGTAGAAAAGACGATATTGCGGCCAGTTATATCTGACGGCTAATTTACCCCGCTGCGTACTGCGGGGTTTTTTATGATTACATCTTATATCAAAGGGTTATATCTGCCACTGGCAGTTGAACTCTGTTCGGGAGAAGGCAGCTGTGCTTTTGCCAGCAATAGGGGCAAAACGAGTGGCGGTCTATCCGCACGGGTTATCTCTGCTGCTCGCGTTTGGCTATACAGAGGAGATGGTATTGCGTTGAAATAGCCAGAGGAAAACTATACAGGCTGGAGCAGCGATGTGGCGTTTAGCCTCTGCAATGCGAAGGGAACACAGCCGGCTTAGCGTAATCCGGGCTAAGCGATGAGAAAGATGAGAATAGGGCGATAAGCCATACCGAAGTATCGCTTATCGCTAAACCTTATAAGGCAACTGTTACCAACGGTGCAAAACTGATCCACCCCAGCGGTTGAAAACTGATCCA
>CALYPF010000036.1 GCA_945271245.1 uncultured Enterobacteriaceae bacterium
TAGACCGTTGGTGGTGACGGTAAGTGGATCACTTTTTACCCGTTGTTGACAGCGGTGCGGAAAAAGTCTGCCAGGCTCAGGACATACACCAATGAAGTGTCCTGAAATAGAACAATCCCCTGAGTCAGTAACAGCGGCACCATGGCGCGAAATGCCTGCGGTAATATCACCAGTTGCATTGATTGCCAGTGGGTCATGCCTAGCGCAAGCGCGGCGCCGGATTGCCCTTGTGATACGCTTTGAATGCCCGCGCGAATAATCTCTGAGTAATACGCAGCTTCGAATAATGCAAAGGCGGTCATTGCTGAGATAAGACGAATATCCGTATTGGGGGAAACCCCTAATACCTGCTGTAAAAAACCGGGTACAATCAGATAGAACCACAGTAAAACCATCACCAGAGGCACAGAACGGAAGATATTCACATAGGCGCTGGCAAAGAGGCTGATAATACGCAGCTTTGATAGCCGCATTACGGCGAGCATAGTGCCCCAAAGTATGCCTACCAGAATGGCTATCAGGGTAATTTTCAGCGTAATGACCATTCCATCAAGTAGATAGGGTAGCGCTGGCGCTATTGAACTCCAGTCGAACTCATACATGTTAATTGCCCCCTCCTATATTGCCCGGCAGGCGCGCTTTGCGCTCGATAATATGCATCATCCCCATAATCAGCGCGTTAATACATACGTAGGCGAGCGTGATGGCGGTAAATGACTCCCAGGCGTGCGCCGAATAATCCAGCAGTTTTCCTGCCTGAGCCGCCATATCTGCCAGGCCGATGGTCGAAGCGATGGCTGAATTTTTGACCATATTCATCATTTCGGAGGTCATTGGCGGTATCACCACGCGTAGCGCGTTAGGGAGCAGCACATAGCGGTAAGTTTGCGGTAGGGTCAGTCCCATCGCCAGCGCCGCACTGCGTTGCCCACGCGGCAGGGATTGAATCGCAGCGCGGATCTGCTCGCAAACGCGCGCGGCGGTAAATAATCCGAGGCAGAGCATAGAAGAGACAAAGAACTGTATATTTGGCGCCAGCTCTGCTTTGAACCACATGCCGATATTTTCCGGCAGCAATTCCGGGATAACTAAATACCAGGTAAAAAACTGGACAATAAGCGGCACATTGCGGAATAACTCAACGTAGCAGGTACCAAGGCCCGCCAGAAAGCGATTGGGTACCGTGCGTAAGATGCCAAAGAAAGTACCGATGATAAAAGCGATAACCCAGGCAGAGACTGACAGGGCGACAGTGACCTGAAAACCGCTCCATAGCCAGCCCAGATAAGTTGTGCCGCCAAAGGGGGCTGGCTGTAAAAAAATGCCCCAGTTCCAGTCTATAGACATAGATAGCTCCCTAAAAATAGCAGTCTGGCTCACGCGTCAGGCCTGTTAGCATGCATTTGATGCATGTAAGGTGGCAGGCGTGAAACGTCAGCGCGAGCCAGACTTAAAAGGGCGGTAATACCGCCTGAAATGACCGACCCTAAGCGATTTACCATGGCAGCCGGGGAACGGCCGACCGCCATGCTGTCTGTCCTGCTTACGGACGTTGGTCTGACGCTCTTAACGCCGCTATGCCGGATCGCACCGTTTTCATTCGGCGCGGGGGCGCGGCGTAATGCGGCCGAGCGATTATTTTAGTTAAGGGCTTTATCGTTTGGTGATTTAAACAGGGCTTGCATATCCTCTGAAAGCGCAAAGTTCATGTTGAGATTTTTTGGCGGAATGGGATTTTTAAACCATTTATCAAACCATTTTTCCGCGTCGCCGCTGGTTTGAATCTGGGCAATAGCATTATCAATAAGCTTTTTAAATTCAGGGTCGTCTTTACGTAGCATGCAGCCGTAGGCTTCTTTTGACTGCGGCGTACCGGTGATTTCCCAGCTATCAGGCTTCTTCGCTTTGGCGCGTTCCCCGGCTAACAGCGCGTCGTCCATCATAAATGCAAAGGCGCGCCCGCTTTCCAGGGTCCGGAACGAGTCCCCGTGATCTTTAGCGCTGATAATGCGCATTCCCATCTTTTTCTCATCGTTCAGTTTGTGCAGCAGTACTTCGGAAGTGGTGCCGGAAGTCACGACGACCGTTTTCCCTTTTAGATCGGGGAAATCGTGAATAGGGCCGCCTTTTTTCACGAGCAGGCGTGTGCCGACGACAAAAATCGTGTCGGAAAAGGCGGCTTGCTTTTGGCGTTCCTGATTATTTGTCGTCGAGCCGCACTCAAAATCATAGGTGCCGTTTTGCAATAGTGGAATGCGGTTTTGCGAGGTGATTGGGATCAGTTTTACTTTGAGATCGGGCTTATTAAGCTGCTTTTTAATCGCAGCCACAATGGCGTTTGAATAATCCTGAGAGTAGCCAACCACTTTTTGCTGGTTGTCGTAATAGGAGAAGGGGACCGATGACTCGCGATGGCCAACCACAATAACGCCATTTGCTGCGATTTTTTCCAGCGTTCCGGCGGCCTGGGCCGTTTGTGCGAGCGTAGCGCCCGCGCTCAACAAGGCTATTGCTGCTGCCAGTTTACGTATTTGCATATCCACTCCTATTCGCGATGCGCGGGCTTGCGCTTGCGTGTGCGATGGTTATTGGCGATTCACTGCGCTTTCGCAGCAAAGATAACGCCCAATCAATTATCATTTAGTTTGGTTTATTGTAAATATATTGATAATAAAATGTTTATGTTTGCGAAGTGTGCCGCACCGTGAAAGTGCACTGCTGCCGAACCTTGCACTCTATTCGTGCACATAGTGCTGAGCGTTCGGGTGCAAGTGCGCTCTGGGCGCCGTAAATCGCTTTTTTAAATGCGTCTGGAGGGGAGTAGCAATGTTTGTGCCAAACCGCGTCTTTAACCCTATTATTGGGGGAATAAAGACGCAGTCAGGTGTTAGCGGGGTTGGCGCCGACGGCAGGCGGTGTACAGCGCCAGACCGCCCATCACGAATGTAATTATCCATACCGGCAGATCGCCAAACCGGGCGTAGGGTGTCAGACCACGGCCTGGCGTAACCTGAGCGGTTAATGCCTGGCGCGTAAACTGCGGTAGCGAAGCCTGGATATCTCCGTTGGGAGCGATAATTGCCGTAATACCGTTATTGGTGCTACGCAGTAGCGGCCGGGCGAGTTCCAGTGCGCGCATGCGCGCCATTTGAAAATGCTGCCAGGGGCCAATAGAGTGCCCAAACCAGGCATCATTAGAAATCGTTAGCAAATAATCGGTATCTGGACGGAAATTATCCCGCACCTGTTGGCCAAGAATAATTTCGTAGCAAATTGCTGCGGTTAGCGTATTACCGTTTGCCTTGAGCGGCGACTGGCGATACGCCCCGCGGCTGAATGAAGACATGGGTAAATCGAAAAACGGCGCCAGCGGGCGCAGAATGGATTCCAGCGGCACAAATTCGCCAAAAGGCACCAGATGATTTTTTTGATAGCGATCGACTGACTGATAGCCGTAAGGATTGCCAGCGCCCAGCGTAATTATCGTATTGTAAACATCATACTCTTTCGCCCCATTCTGGCGCGCACTCACACTGTTTGGGCGCGCATCGATAATACCCGTAATCAGCGCGCTACGCTGAGACTGCAGCTCACCATCGAGGCGGGTAAGGAGGCGCTGTTGATTGATTTCCAGGTCTGGGATTGCAGATTCAGGCCAGATAATCAGTCCAGAACGACCAATATGCGGACGCGTTAAATCAAGATAAACGCGCAGCGTATTAATTAGCTGGCTCTCTTCCCATTTCATCGACTGAGGAATATTCCCCTGAACCAGCGTTACGGTTTGTTTGCGTGCGTTTTGCGGTTGAAACCACTGTAGGGTACGCAGCGGCCAGGGGAGCGCCAGCAGCAATAGCGCAACAATAAAAACAGGCCAGCGGCGGGCCGCGATGCCCAGCGTGAACAGGCCTGCGATCGCCATGAGCAGCATCGTAATCGCGGTAACGCCCAGCAGCGGCGCCAGACCTTTTAACGGCCCATCGATTTGGCTATACCCGAATTGAAGCCAGGGGAAACCGGTCAGGACCCATCCGCGTAAAAACTCAGTCACCTGCCAGAGCGCCGGGGCCGCCACCGCGAGCCGCCACAGTGAGGTTTTCGGCCAGAAACGAGCTAATACGCCGGCGAATAGCGCGGTATAAAGTGATAGCCAGGCCGCTAGCAGCACGACGAGAAATACATTCACCGGGCCAGGCATGCCGCCGAATTGCGCGATACTGACGTACACCCAGTTCACGCCGCTGCCGAACAGCCCCATTCCCCAGGCAAAGCCGATGGCAGCACTCTGCGCCGGGCGGCGATGAAGCGTTAATCCCTGCAGCCCGATAAGCGCTATTAGCGCTGCTGGCCAGAAATCATAGGGCGAAAAAGCCAGCGTGCCGCTGGCGCCAAAAAGTAGCGCCAGCGGTAAACGTATTGACTGGCGTTGAAGCAGTGAGCGGAGCGCCATAATTACCCTTCCTGTATGGGCGTCGGCGAGTCGTCGGGGATACGTACGTGAACCTGAATAATACGACGGCTGTCTGACATCGCGACGCGGAACTGGTAACCGTTGATATCGATGGTTTCCCTGCGTGCGGGAAGATGGCCGAATGCCTGCATAACCAGCCCGCCGATAGTATCCACTTCTTCATTGCTGAACTGAGTGTGGAAGTGTTCATTGAAATCTTCAATCGACGCCAGCGCCCGCACGCTCCAGGCGTGAAGGCTAAGTTGACGGAAGTCGATATCATCTTCTTCGTCATACTCGTCTTCGATTTCACCCACGATAAGTTCGAGAATATCTTCGATGGTGACCAGGCCTGATACGCCGCCAAATTCATCAATGACGATGGCCATATGGTAACGCTGGGAGCGGAACTCTTTCAGCATACGGTCCACGCGCTTGCTTTCAGGCACGACGACCGCAGGACGTAACACTTTTTCCATGCTAAATGGCTCGGCATCGCTGCGCATAAATGGCAGCAAATCCTTCGCCATAAGAATCCCTTCAATGTGATCTTTGTCTTCACTGATGACCGGAAAACGGGAGTGCGCAGATTCGATAATGACATCAAGGCATTCGTCCAGAGGCTGGTTAAGTTTCAGCGTAATCATCTGTGAGCGGGGAATCATGATATCGCGCACGCGCTGGTCGGCGATATCCATAACCCCTTCGAGCATATCGCGGGTGTCCTGATCGATAAGCTCATTTTGTTCTGAATCACGGATTAGCGTCAGGAGTTCTTCACGGTTTTTAGGCTCGCCGTGAAAAAGCTGGTTGAGGAGGAGGGAGAAAAATCCCTTTTTACCTGACGTGTCACTACTGTGTGAATTATCGTCGCTCATGGCGTATGGAATGGGGTTCCTTGTTAGTGAATTCGGTGCTGCCCGTTTGGTTTTATGCGGCAGCGATTCTGGCTAAATGATGCGGCAGCGTGGCCGCCGCAACCATCAGGCTTTTTCGGCAATGTACGGATCGGTGTAGCCGAGCGCAAGCATTATCTCTGTTTCCAGCGCTTCCATCTCCTCGGCTTCATTGTCGTCAATGTGGTCATAGCCCAGCAGATGCAGGCTGCCGTGCACAACCATATGCGCCCAGTGTGCTTCCAGCGGTTTATCCTGTTCCTGCGCTTCGTGCTCCACGACCTGGCGGCATATCACAAGATCGCCGAGCAGCGGTAATTCGATGCCCGGCGGTGCTTCAAAGGGAAAAGACAGCACGTTGGTCGATTTATCTTTGCCGCGATAGGTGTGGTTCAACTCATGGCTTTCTGCTTCATCGACCAGCCGCACCGTCACTTCGGCCTCTTTCTGAAAAGGCAGGATGGCGGCATCGAGCCAGCGCTGGATTTGCGCCTCCGTCGGCAGCGCCGGGTGGGGATCGCAGGCTATCTGTAAATCGAGTATCACCTGACTCATGACGGCTCCTGAAGGTTTCCGGCCACGGCCTGAGCTTCACGTTTACGCTCTGCGGCAAGTTCCGCTTTACGCTTTTGCTCGGCTTCTTCCCAGGCTTCATACGCATTAACGATACGAGCCACCACGGGATGGCGCACCACATCTTCACTGTGGAAGAAATTAAAGCTGATTTCGTCAACTTCGGCGAGCACCTCGATGGCGTGGCGCAGCCCTGATTTGGTATTTCGCGGCAGGTCAATCTGCGTCACATCGCCGGTAATAACGGCTTTAGAATTGAAGCCGATGCGGGTCAGGAACATCTTCATCTGCTCGATAGTCGTGTTTTGACTTTCATCGAGAATAATAAACGCATCGTTAAGGGTACGCCCACGCATGTAGGCGAGAGGGGCGACCTCAATGACATTGCGCTCAATCAGTTTTTCGACGCGCTCAAAACCGAGCATTTCAAACAGGGCATCGTAGAGTGGACGCAGATAAGGATCGACTTTCTGACTTAAATCGCCAGGCAGAAATCCCAGCTTTTCACCGGCCTCAACCGCCGGACGGGTGAGCAGAATGCGCCTGATTTCCTGGCGCTCTAGGGCGTCCACGGCGGCAGCGACGGCAAGATAAGTTTTACCGGTCCCTGCCGGACCTACGCCGAAGGTAATGTCATGATCGAGTATATGCGCGATATACTGCGCCTGGTTTGGGGTGCGGGGCTTAATCACGCCGCGCTTCGTTTTGATATTGACCGCTTTGCCGTAGTCCGGGACACTTTCAGCAGCCTGTTCCAGTACGCGGAACTCCTTGATGGCTAAGTGAATATGCTCCGGGTCGATATCCTGAATTTGCCCGCGCAGCGGTGCCGTGTCGACATACAGATGGCGCAGGATATCCGCTGCTGCATTCACCGTAAGCGCCCGGCCGGTCAGCGTGAATTGATTGTCGCGGCGATTAATTTCTACGCCGAGCCGGCGCTCCAGGTGCTTAATATTGTCATCAAAGGGGCCGCACAGGCTGAGCAGACGCGCATTGTCTGCCGGCTCCAGCGTGAGTTCGCGTGTTTCAGTATTCAAACTTTTCCTCTTGACCCCTTCCGGGGCGGTGAGCGTGAATGACGGCGCCTGCTTGCAGGCCTGGATAAAGTATTTATGGCGTAACGCGGGCGCGCAAGCATCGAGAATGATATTTGGGTGTCGGCGTGGAAATACAAGGGTTATAAACTCTGAACGCCGCATAAGCGGCGTTCAGAGACAGAGAGCGCTTAATCCACCTATTATGGCTGATAGAAACCGACGCCGAGTTCATTTTCTTTACGGGTTCGTGCGATGACTGCGGCGGGCGTTTCCACGACGCGCAGCCCCATTTCTGCTTCTGTACGCACAACTTTGCCGCGCAGCGAGTTTGGGAAGACATCAACAATTTCAACGTCGACGAACTTACCTATCATATCGGGTGTGCCTTCGAAATTGACCACGCGGTTATTTTCAGTCCGCCCGGACAGCTCCATCACGTTTTTCCGCGAAGTGCCTTCAACTAAAATACGCTGCACGGAACCCATCATACGCCGGCTCCATGCACCGGCCTGCTGGTTGATGCGTTCCTGCAGGATATACAGGCGCTGCTTTTTCTCTTCTTCCGGCACATCGTCAACCATATCGGCCGCGGGCGTACCCGGGCGCGCGGAGAAAATAAAGCTAAAACTCATATCAAAGTTTACGTCTGCAATGAGTTTCATGGTTTGTTCGAAATCTTCCTGAGTTTCCCCCGGGAAGCCGATGATGAAATCAGAGCTTATTTGAATATCCGGGCGCGCTTCACGTAGCTTACGAATAATAGCTTTATATTCCAGTGCGGTATGCGTGCGTCCCATCATGTTTAGTACCCGATCTGACCCGCTTTGCACCGGCAGGTGCAGGAAGCTTACCAGTTCCGGCGTATCTCGATAGACCTCGACAATATCATCGGTGAATTCGATAGGATGGCTGGTGGTAAAACGGATACGGTCAATGCCATCAATGGCGGCGACAAGGCGCAGCAGCTCGGCAAAAGAGCTTATTTCACCATCGAAGGTAGCGCCGCGCCAGGCGTTCACGTTTTGCCCTAGCAGATTAACCTCACGCACCCCTTGTTCGGCAAGCTGGGCAATTTCATAGAGCACATCGTCCAGCGGGCGGCTGACTTCCTCCCCGCGGGTATAGGGCACTACGCAGTAGGTACAATATTTATTGCAGCCTTCCATAATAGAGACAAACGCGGTAGGACCCTCGGCGCGCGGCTCTGGCAGACTATCGAATTTTTCGATTTCCGGGAAACTGATATCCATTACCGGACTACGATCGCCGCTAACGCGATTAATCATTTCAGGGAGACGGTGCAGCGTTTGCGGCCCAAAAATAATATCGACATAGTGGGCGCGCTGGCGTATATGGTCGCCCTCCTGGGAGGCGACGCATCCGCCTACGCCGATAATCAGGTTCGGGTTCTTTTCCTTAAGCATTTTCCAGCGGCCTAACTGATGGAAAACCTTTTCCTGGGCCTTTTCGCGGATTGAACAGGTATTTAGCAATAAAATATCCGCGTCTTCTGCGACGTCGGTAAGCGTTAAGCCGTGCGTCGTTTCCAGCAGGGAAGCCATTTTAGATGAATCATATTCGTTCATCTGACAGCCCCAGGTTTTAATGTGCAGTTTTTTTGTCATCAGTGTAGCCATGCTTGAGTCAGATCGAGAATGCAGGGCGCGTATTGTAATGCTTTGATGAGGTTGTGACCAGAGCGCGCTTGTGTCCCGCTTGGGTAAAAAAACCGGTACACTCACAAGGGGCTTAATTAACCATCTGGCCTGGCGGGCGATTTCGCCGTTAACTGGAAGCACCAGGCAAGATATTTTCTTTTGTGCGCTCCGGTTTGCGGCGGGATGTTTCTTATTAAGAGCATCAACATCGTTGGTACGCCGGGTGTAACAGGCTGTGAGGATAATAAAGTATGACGCATCAGCGCACTGAGGTTGCCGTGGTTGGCGGCGGGATGGTTGGCGCGGCCGTTGCCCTTGGGCTGGCGCAGCGCGGGTTTCAGGTTAGTGTCATTGAGCGTGAACCGCCGCCGGTATTTGACGCTGGCGCGGCGCCAGACGTGCGCGTTTCCGCTATTAGTCGGGCATCGGTAGATTTTCTGGAACAGCTGGGGGTTTGGCAACAGGCCTGCGCCATGCGCTGCCATCCATACCGGAAACTGGAAACCTGGGAGTGGGATAGCGCACGCGTGATTTTCGATGCGGCGGAACTGGCGCTGCCGGAATTGGGGTTCATGGTCGAGAATCATGTGTTACAGCGCGCGCTGTGGGATGCTTTGTCTGCGCACTCTCAGGTCACACTTTATTGCCCTGCGCGGGTAACTTCGCTTCGACGTAAAAGCGGTGCTGAATGTGAGCTGGTATTTGAAAATGGTGACAGATTATCGGCAGCGCTAATTATTGGCGCCGATGGCGCTAACTCTCAGGTCCGTGATTGGGTGGGCATCGGTACGCACGCCTGGCAATATCGGCAGTCTTGTATGCTGATTACCGTTCGCTGCGATGCGCCTGCCGGTGAAACGACCTGGCAGCATTTTACGCCTTCCGGGCCGCACGCATTTTTACCTTTGTTTGACGGCTGGGCTTCGCTGGTTTGGTATGATGCTCCAGATCGCATCCGGCAGTTGCAGGCGCTTAAATTACCCCAGTTGAAAGATGAAATCATGGCCACGTTCCCCGCGCGGCTTGGCCCGATAACACCAATGGCCACAGGTGCATTTGGGCTAACTCGACGGCATGCCTTGCAATATGTGGCCCCGGGCGTAGCTTTAGTGGGGGATGCCGCGCATACCATCCATCCCTTAGCCGGGCAGGGAGTGAATTTGGGTTATCGCGATGCGCTGGCGCTGCTGGATACGCTAACCCGGGCGCGGGATCGCGGTGAGGTCTGGTGCGAGTATTCCATTTTAAAACGCTATCAACATCGCCGGATGCCTGATAATTATGTGATGCAAAGTGGCATGGATCTCTTTTACGCCGGGTTCAGTCACCCACTGGCACCGGTACGCGTATTGCGAAATCTAGGGTTGATGGCGGCAGAGCGAGCGGGGCCGCTTAAGCGCCGTGCATTGAAGTACGCGCTGGGACTGTGAGTTCATACGTATTCGCTCATCGTCTGTGATGCAGTTAGCCTCGTATTTTACGAAGGGCGCTGGGGCTTTGATATGAACGAATGCGTAGATGAATCCTGATAGCAAAAAGGCCTGCTTATTTAGCAGGCCTTTTTATAAGTTGGCTGGGGTGCAGGGATTCGAACCCCGGAATGCTGGAATCAGAATCCAGTGCCTTACCGCTTGGCGACACCCCAAGAGAGCTTTACCGCTGATTACTAACTGACTTTTCAGCGATTAACAGCCGCAGCTGCGTCTGCTATAGAAAAAATGGCTGGGGTACCTGGATTCGAACCAGGGAATGCCGGTATCAAAAACCGGTGCCTTACCGCTTGGCGATACCCCACCCGTAACAACGCTAAAATGGTGCGGGAGGCGAGACTTGAACTCGCACACCTTGCGGCGCCAGAACCTAAATCTGGTGCGTCTACCAATTTCGCCACTCCCGCATTGTGGTGGCTACGACGGGATTCGAACCTGTGACCCCATCATTATGAGTGATGTGCTCTAACCAACTGAGCTACGTAGCCATCTTTTGCGTTACCTTATCGGCGTTGCGGGGCGCATTATGCGTATTGGACCTGGCAGCGTCAACACCTTTTTTGACGAAATTAAGGGATTCCTGCTCGTTTGACCAGCTTGCGAACAGCTTGCTGTAATATTCAGCAAAAATGCGCATCCGAATAGGGCCACTGGCATCGTTTATTTACCATCTGCCCGGTTGTGCACTATGTGCCCTGAAATACAGAATTAAGACAATAGGAATATTGTTTTTAGTAGAGGACGTCTCGCGCCCCTGTTCCACAGCTAATACGAATAGGGTAAAAGTAATCAATACTTTGCCCGGTTGATTTATTCTGGCATTACACACTTCGAACATTAACGATAGGCTGATGTTACAGGGTTTTCAGCGTAAACGCAGGCTTTGATTGCAGGTGGGGGCCTGTATCGAATGGCACCGTTTTAGTATGAGTAAACAGACATTTACCGCAGCTATTTTCCTGGAGGCGATGGATGGCCTTACTTTTGACAGCGATACCGCTAATTACATGCAATAAATTTCGTTTCGCCTGCAGCCGGAGAAATCGTATCTGTCTTTTTGACGATTAATCGCCTAATAGCCTCTGTAATAAGGAGCCATTCAGCATGGCGCGTTTAACTAATGCAAAAGCACCAATGGCAGAACGATCGTCAAGCCGGGAGCATACCACGGGGAGATGGCGACGGAACGCTTCCAGCGCCTGAGCATTAATACAGCCTGCTATCGCCGGTAGTAAAACTTTTTGTGCGGCGGTAATTTCACCGGCTATTGCCACTTTTTGCGGGTTAAATAAATTAATCGCGATGGCAATAGCTTTACCAAGATGGCGGCCTACGTGTTCAATAACTTCTGTTGCCAGAACATCGCCTTTGTTGGCAGCTTTACAGATAGATTGAATTGTACAGGCATCAAGTGAAAGGCGGCTTTGATAGCCCTGCTCAAGTAGTAAACGCACGCGCTGTTCGATAGCGGCGTTGGCGGCAATGGTTTCCAGGCAGCCGAAGTTGCCGCAGTGGCAGCGTTCTCCTAAGGGATCAACTTGAATATGGCCTATTTCACCGACGTTGCCATTGCGGCCAATGAAAATCTGGCCGCCGGAAAGAATACCTGCGCCGGTGCCGCGATGCACGCGGATTAATATTGAATCCTCGCTATCCTGGGTTGCGCCAAAATAGTGTTCGGCCAGTGCCAGACTGCGAATATCATGGCCCACGTAGCAGGTCAGGTTAAAGCGCTCTTCCAGCGCGGTAACCAACCCCCAATCCTGAATCTCAATATGCGGCATATAGCGCACCACGCCATTTTCAGGATCAACCAGACCCGGGAGAATGACGGAAATGGCCAGTAGCTCTCTAATTTTTCTTTGAGAATGGTGGATAAAATCTTCTATAGCGCCAAGGAGCGCTTGCTCAAGCGCCTGCTGGTTACGTTGAGGAAGAGGATAGTGCTGCTCCGCCAGCGCTCGCGCGCTTAAGTCGAAAAGTGTCAGCGTAGCATCGTATCGACCCAGCCTGACACCAATTGCCTGGAAGGCTCGGGTTTCGGTAACGATTGATATCGCGCGCCGCCCACCCGTAGAGGCCTGCTGATCGACCTCTTTGATCAAACCTCGCTCAATAAGCTGGCGAGTAATTTTTGTGACGCTGGCGGGAGCCAACTGGCTTTGTTCAGCAATTTGGATCCGCGATATTGGACCCAATTGGTCGATAAGGCGATAGACTGCAGCACTATTTAACTGTTTTACCAGATCGACATTACCAATTTGAGCCAGTCCGCCAGTCGTCATTACTTGTTATCCGGTTACGACCTCGTTACCGTTAACGATGGTCTTAGTGATGTGATAATCGTGCGTGAATGCAGTCAGGTTCGCGACTTTACCTGCCTCAAGCGTACCGAGCCTGTCAGCGACGCCCATGGCTCGGGCTGGATACAGCGATGCCATACGTAGCGCCTCGTCCAGTGAGATATGCACGTGCTCGACCAGGTTGCGAACGCCTTCAATCATGGTGAGAGAAGAGCCGCTGAGCGTTCCATTTTCATCCACGCAGAGTCCATCGCGGTAGTATATTGTTTTACCGGCAAAAATGAACCGATCAATATTTGCACCTGCGGGCGCCGTCGCATCGGTAACCAGGCATAGCTTTTCGCCTTTGAGGCGTTTAGCGTTACGCACATTTGCGAAATCGACGTGGAGCCCGTCGGCGATAACGCCGCAGTACACATCAGGTTCATCAAAGATGGCGCCAGCCAGCCCAGGTTCGCGCCCGCTGATATAGGGCATTGCATTGTACAGATGCGTAGCGAAAGAAGCGCCTGCGCGGAAGCCGGCCTTAGCCTGCGCCAGCGTTGCGTTTGAGTGACCAGCAGAGACGATAATGCCGGCAGCAACCAGTTTACGGATGATTTCTGCGTCAACTTCTTCTGGTGCCAGCGTGATTTTTGTAATTACATCCGCGTTTTCACACAGAAAATCCACCAGTTTCGCTTCTGGTTTGCGGATAAATTTCGGATTATGGGTGCCTTTTTTAACGAGGCTTATCCACGGTCCTTCCAGATGTAAACCCAGCGCCTGATTATGATGAGTGCGGAGATAGTCCCGCATCACGCGCACGCCCTGCATCATTAATTCATCACTGCAGGTAATGAGCGTAGGCAGAAAGCTGGTACAGCCCGCCTTTTCATTGGCTTTTTGCATGATTTCCAGCGTATTGACAGAAACGGCATCGGCGGTGTCGTTGAACTGAACGCCACCGCAGCCGTTAAGCTGTACGTCAATAAAACCCGGGGCAATAATGCCGCCGCCCACGTCGCGTTGTTCGATGTCGGATGGCAGCTCAGCCAGCGGGCAAATACGCGCAATATGACCTTCATTAATGATAATTGCATGACCGTCCAGAACATCGAAACCGGTGTAGATGCGGCCGTGGGTTAAAGCGTACATAAAATTCTCCCGGGTTAAACCTGCTTACAGGTTTTTGATGTTTTCAGCTTCCAGCTCGTTAAAATATTTTAACGTTTTGACTTTTAGTTCCATCGTGGATGGTTCATCGCACACAATTACTGCTTTGGGATGAAGCTGCAGACAGCTTATTGTCCACATATGATTGACATTGCCTTCGACGGCCGCCTGCAGCGCCTGCGCTTTAACGTGGCCGAGTACCAGAATCATAACTTCTTCAGCATCTAAAAGCGTGCCTACACCGACGGTCAGTGCGTATTTAGGTACCTGGTTAACATCCCCGTCAAAGAAGCGGGAGTTAGCCACGCGGGTATCGTGAGTCAGCGTTTTAATGCGTGTACGTGATGCCAGCGAAGATGCGGGTTCATTGAAGGCAATGTGACCGTCGTTACCAACGCCGCCCATGAACAGGTGAATTTTACCGTAGGCGCGGATTTTTTCCTCATATTGGCGACATTCGGCATCGATATCTGGCGCATTTCCATTTAGGAGATTTATGTTTTCACTTGGGATATCTACGTGGTCGAAGAAGTTGCGATGCATAAAGCTATGATAGCTTTCCGGATGCTCTTTTGGCAGACCAACATATTCATCCATATTGAATGTCACTACATGTTTAAAACTGATTTCACCGGCTTTATACATTTCTACCAAGGCTTTATAGGCTTCAAGCGGGGTGCCACCAGTAGGTAAACCCAGTACAAAAGGACGATCTGCGGTCGGTTGAAATGCATTAATACGATTAACAATATGGCGAGCAGCCCATTTTCCGACCTGCTGAGCCGTTGTCAGGGGTATCAGTCTCATTATACACCTCATCAATTTTTAGTTTAAAAGCGGCTGGCGGATTGCATTTTTTACTGCTTAAGATTAACGCATATGAATGCGTTAAGTGCACCATCCGTCATGATTTTTTGAATGATAAAATAAGTTTTTAATGATAGCCAGTGGGTTAAGGTTTTTCGGGCGATATTTGGTGACTGAAATCACAAAAGATAGCCATTTAATTTGCGATACGAATTAATTTTCCACACACTCACTGCGTGGTGTAATACGGTCACTACTCGGAATTTACCGGGTCATACAATAAAAATAGTGCTACGACTCTCTGCATTTCGGGGTCTCATAGGGGGAATAAAGTGAGCATTTTAGGTTATTTACAGCGCGTTGGTCGCGCACTCATGGTGCCAGTGGCAACGCTGCCAGCAGCCGCTATCTTAATGGGCGTCGGTTATTGGATCGACCCCGTTGGCTGGGGAGGTGACAATGCCCTGGCGGCGTTTTTTATTAAATCAGGGTCAGCGATAATCGATAATATGTCCGTGCTCTTTGCTATTGGCGTAGCGTACGGCATGTCTAAGGATAAAGATGGTGCAGCCGCACTGACCGGTTTTGTAGGCTTTTTAGTATTGACTACGCTTTGTTCGCCGGCGGCGGTTTCGATGATTCAGAAACTTCCACCAGAAGCAGTGCCTGCAGCGTTTGGCAAAATTAATAATCAGTTCGTTGGCATTCTGGTGGGGATTATTTCTGCAGAGCTTTACAACCGCTTTAGCGGCGTTGAACTGCCAAAAGCGCTTTCCTTTTTTAGTGGCCGCCGTTTAGTGCCAATCCTGACCTCGTTTGTCATGATTGTGGTCGCTTTCATCCTGATGTACATATGGCCGATCATTTTTGATGGTTTGGTACATTTTGGTGAATATATCCAGAAAATGGGTTCTATCGGTGCGGGTATTTACGCTTTCTTTAACCGCTTACTGATTCCGGTGGGCTTGCATCACGCATTGAATTCCGTGTTCTGGTTCGATGTCGCCGGTATTAACGATATCCCGAATTTCCTCGGGGGCGGTCAGTCTATTGCCGCTGGTAAAGCAACGGTGGGTATTACCGGTCGCTATCAGGCAGGCTTTTTCCCCATTATGATGTTTGGGTTACCGGGGGCTGCGCTGGCCATTTATCGCTGTGCGCGCCCGGAGAATAAAGCGAAGGTTCTGGGAATTATGATGGCGGGGGCTTTTGCCGCCTTCTTTACCGGCATTACCGAACCGCTGGAATTCTCCTTTATGTTCGTGGCGCCTGCGCTCTATGTGATTCACGCGTTTTTAACCGGGATCTCCGTATTTATTGCGGCAAGCATGCACTGGATTGCCGGTTTCGGCTTTAGCGCTGGTTTAGTTGACCTCTTTCTGTCAACGCGTAACCCGCTTGCGACGCACTGGTATATGCTCATTCCGCAAGGACTGGTGTTCTTTGTCATCTATTATGTGGTGTTCCGTTTCGCAATTATCAAATTCAATATGATGACGCCGGGGCGCGAGCTGGCAGTTGCGGGCAGTGAAGCAGACGGAGAGGATAAAAATGTGAGTTCCGGCGGCGAGCAGGATGCCAGTACGCTGGCGCGCCAATATATTGCTGCGATTGGGGGCTCTGATAACTTAACCGGGATCGACGCCTGCATTACCCGACTGCGCCTGAATGTTAAGGATTCGGCGCTGGTGAACGATGCGCTGGCGAAACGGCTTGGCGCAAGCGGCGTGATTCGTTTGAACAAAACCAGCGTACAAATTATCGTGGGTTTTGTTGCTGAGAAGATAGCAAATGCGATGAAGACGACCGGCCATGTTGACGCCGCGCCGTCCGGTAGTGCGCCTACGGCACCGGTAAGTACGCCTTCACAAACTCAGGTCGCGCCTGATACTTCCGGTAGCGTCGTTGTCACCTTAGTTTCTCCTGTTACTGGCGATATTATTGCGCTGGAAGATGTGCCCGATGAGGCGTTCGCCAGTAAAGCGGTTGGTGATGGCGTTGCCATCAAGCCGATTGAGAAAAGGGTGGTTTCCCCGGCGGCAGGAACGATTGTTAAGATATTCAATACCAACCATGCATTTTGCCTCGAAACCAATGAAGGCGCTGAAATCGTGGTGCACATGGGAATTGATACTGTCGCCCTCGACGGGAAAGGCTTTACGCGGTTAGTTGAAGAAGGTGCGCAGGTCAGTGCGGGTCAGCCGGTACTGGAAATGGACCTCGATTTTCTCAATGCCCACGCCCGCTCTATGATAAGCCCGGTAGTGTGCAGTAATGTTGATGATTTTGGTGGAATATCGATAGTCGCCAGCGGGCCGGTAACCGCGGGTACGACGGCGCTATATGAAATAAAAAGTAAATAAACGTTTTTTGTTAAAAGCGATAGCCAGCGGCGGAGATAATCTCCGCCGTTTTTTATTGCCAACTGAAAGCCACGTCCTGTGAACGCGGTCATCAACAGGTTTCGGCTCTGCCTTGTTGTTTTGGGATTTAAATCTCACAAGACTGGCAGAGACTTTTTTAAGGAATTTGGTATGCCCCACTGGGGTATCAAAGCAATGCCGCCTTCTATGAAGGCGGATTTTCACTGCTAAAACAGGGTGGTAAAAAATGAATGAGTCTTATTAGAAGCACAAAATCGGTTAGTCGTCTTGTCAGGTTAGATGCCGGTTTGGTAATGCGAACGAGAAGCCCACTATCCAGATATAAGTATATTCGGTACAGAAACCACAGGTTATTTGGTTTATTAAGCAGGAATCAGATAACTTATCGTTAATCGCCGGCTTTTGAATAACTAAAGGTTGTTTCTGGACGCGGGTTGTAAGAACATGCGGGGATAACCAGATTAAATGCTTTGAGGTATGAAAGATGAGTGAGGCAGAAGCCCGCCCAACAAACTTTATTCGTCAGATTATCGATGAAGATCTGAAAAGTGGCAAACATAGCGCGGTGCATACGCGCTTTCCTCCTGAGCCAAATGGCTATTTACATATTGGGCACGCGAAATCTATTTGCCTGAATTTTGGTATTGCTCAGGATTATCAGGGGCAGTGTAATCTGCGTTTTGACGATACTAACCCGGCGAAAGAAGATATTGAATTCGTCGATTCTATTAAGTATGACGTTGAATGGCTGGGGTTCCACTGGGCCGGTGATATTCACTATTCATCTGATTATTTTGATCAACTGTATCAGTATGCGCTGGAGTTGATTAATAAAGGGCTGGCCTACGTTGATGAATTGTCGCCTGAACAGATCCGTGAATATCGCGGTACGCTGACTGAGCCGGGTAAGAATAGCCCTTATCGCGAGCGTGGCGTTGAAGAGAACCTCGCCCTGTTTGAAAAATTGCGCAGCGGTGAATTTGCTGAAGGCGCAGCGTGTCTGCGTGCGAAAATCGATATGGCTTCACCGTTTATTATCATGCGCGATCCGGTCTTGTACCGCGTGAAATTTGCAGAGCACCATCAAACGGGTAAAAAATGGTGCATTTATCCCATGTACGATTTCACTCACTGTATTTCCGATGCTATCGAAGGGATTACACACTCGCTTTGTACGCTGGAGTTTCAGGACAACCGTCGGCTTTATGACTGGGTGTTGGACAATATTTCTATTCCGCTTCATCCGCGGCAGTATGAATTTTCGCGTCTGAATCTTGAATACACCGTGATGTCGAAGCGTAAACTGAATTTATTGGTTACCGACGGCGTCGTTGAAGGCTGGGATGATCCTCGCATGCCAACTATCTCCGGGCTGCGCCGCCGTGGCTATACCGCTGCAGCGATTCGTGAGTTTTGTAAGCGTATCGGTGTGACGAAGCAGGATAACAACGTGGAAATGGCCGCGCTGGAATCCTGTATTCGAGACGATCTTAATGAACATGCGCCGCGCGCTATGGCTGTTATCGATCCGGTAAAATTGGTCATAGAAAATTACCCGCAGGGCAGTGCTGAAATGCTATCTATGCCCAATCATCCTAATAATCCTGAAATGGGCGCCCGCGAGGTTCCTTTTAGCGGCGAAATCTGGATCGATCGCGCTGATTTTCGTGAAGAAGCGAATAAGCAATACAAACGCCTGGTCATGGGTAAAGAGGTGCGGTTACGTAATGCGTATGTGATTAAAGCGGAGAGCATAGAAAAAGACGCAGAGGGAAATATCACGCTGATTCGCTGTACTTACGATCCGCAGACACTGAGCAAAGATCCTGCCGACGGGCGCAAAGTGAAGGGCGTTATTCATTGGGTGAGTGCCGGGCATGCTTTACCCGTTGAATTTCGTCTATACGATCGTCTATTCAGCGTGCCTAACCCTGCTGCTGCGGACGATTTTCTGGCAACGATTAATCCTGAATCATTGGTTATTCGCCAGGGATATGCCGAGCCGAGTTTGAAAACAGCGGAAGCCGGAAGAGCGCTACAGTTTGAGCGAGAGGGATATTTTTGTCTCGACAGCCGTTACGCCAGTGCCGATAAGCTGGTATTTAACCGCACAGTTGGGCTGCGTGATACCTGGGCCAAAATAGGTGCTTAATGCCTATTTCCTGGCAATTGATAGAGGCGTCGCGATTGCGGCGCTTTTTTTTGGGCCAGGAATTTTATTGGGCAGACTGGATATACTGGAGGGGAATAGTAAATGTGACGGCGGGATTGCTTATCGTGCGGTGAGTTAGAAACAAACGTACCGGGGGAAGACCCCGGCATAATCCATGTCACGCGTTGTTATCGTGAGCACTGTCATCTTCCCGGCAATCGCCTTCGGCACAGTGGCCGTATAGATAAAGGCTGTGGTTAGTCAGCCGAATATTATGACGTTGAGCAATTTCCCGCTGACGGGCTTCAATTGAGTCATCGCTGAATTCAATGACTTTGCCGCAGTCCAGACAGATCAAATGATCGTGATGCTGCTGTTGGGTGAGTTCAAAGACTGATTTGCCGCCTTCAAAATTGTGGCGGGTGACAATACCTGCGTCATCGAATTGATTAAGTACGCGGTAGACGGTGGCTAGCCCAATTTCTTCGCCCATATCGATCAGGCGTTTATATAAGTCTTCCGCGCTGACATGATGATTTTCAGGTCCCTGTAGCACTTCCAGAATTTTTAATCGGGGAAGCGTGACCTTCAGCCCTGCTTTTTTTAATGCGGTATTATTGTCAGTCATGCGGAATATGTCCTGTTACTTAATGACTTACTTCCTCAGGTGAGGAAGCTTTGCATAGCATTTACCCAATAATGAATGCGTCTCATTATAGAGCCGACGTTACTAAATGGAAACTGCGGCCATCCGGTAAAAACACACCAGGAAACAGCGGTGATAGCATTGGATGAACGACACAGCCCGAATAAGCAGGGGCCATTGTACAGCTTCGTGGGATAAAGTTAAAAAAATGTAGCGATTATTTGTATTGATGATATCTATCAATCGCTCAAAGTCGGCGCGCAGGGCGCACCGACAGACGGGTTGTTATGCGCCGGCGATATCCGTAAGGTTAAGCTCACTGACGATTTGTTTTACCCACTTATCAACGCGCTCGCCGGTAAGTTCGGGTTGGCGGTCTTCATCAATTGCCAGGCCCAGAAAATGAGAGTCATCGAATAACCCTTTTGAAGCCTCGAAGTGATAACCTTCGGTTGGCCAGTGGCCGACGATAGTCGCGCCATTGGGTTCAATGATATCCCGGATAGTTCCCAGCGCGTCGCAGAAATACTCCGCATAGTCTTCCTGATCGCCGCAGCCAAATAGCGCAACAAGCTTACCGTTGAAGTCTATTTCTTCAAGACTTGGGAAGAAGTCATCCCAATCACATTGAGCTTCACCGTAGTACCAGGTAGGGATGCCAAGAAGCAATATATCAAACGCCTCCAGATCCTCTTTGCTGCTTTTCGCAATGTCGTGTACTTCGGCGATATCTTTACCGAGCTGCTTTTGGATAATCTTTGCGATATTTTCAGTGTTACCGGTGTCGCTGCCAAAAAAAATGCCTACGGTTGCCATGGATAAAATAACCTCTTGATACGGATAAGGTATGGTGGCTGTTAAAAGCCCACAGATGAGGCAATCATAGCAGAAGCTGCCGTGGGGCGAAAACAGCTAACGCTGACTGGGTGCACAGTATGCAACATTCGCAATGAGCGGCGGAGGCTATTGCGGAAGGTGCTGTAGCTGGGCTAACAGCATTTCTTCAATAAGCTCGCTACGGCTGATGTTTCGGGCCTGCGCTAAATCATTAAGCGCATCCACAGCCTCGGCGTTGAGTTTAAGCTCAACGCGTTTTAACCCACGCACTTTATCGCGTTTAAGCTGGTTGCGTTTGTTGATACGCAATTGCTCATCGCGTGATAGCGGGTTTGTTTTCGGTCGACCCGGACGGCGTTCGTCCGAGAACAGATCGAGCGTGGTGCGGTCCGTTTGTTCTTTGGCCATGATTTGTTGTAACAGGGGAACAGGCTACGAGAGCGTGTGCTTGGGTGTATTACAGCGCGCCATCATACATCAGTGGCTTCTGGCGCGCCAATGCGTTCGGGCACTCGCAGGCTTAGTCGATGTGTTTTTAATCAGAATCGAGAAAGCGATGCAGCACCCGTAAAACTGCCTCGGGCTTTTCTGCGTGAACCCAATGGCCTGCGCCTGCGATAACGTGCGCCTGAGCCACCGGGAATTGGGACAAAATAGCCTCGCGGTAGCTTTCTTGTATATACGGCGAATTGGCGCCGCGTATAAAAAGTGTAGGAATCCGCTGAGGTGTGAGCGTTTCCCAGCCAATTATCTCATTGTAATGATGCCATAACGCCGGGACATTAAAACGCCAGCGCCCATCGATAAATGATTTGAGTAAAAATTGAATGACGCCTTCTTCTTTAATGTCATGGCGCATGATTTCCGCTGCGGCCTGACGTGTCGTTACTCTGGCATCATTAACGGACTGAATTGACTTGAAAATAGTATCGTGATGTCGGGTTGAATAAACGACTGGTGCGATATCAATGATACCCATGCGAGGGACACGCTGAGGGGCCAGGCTACTAAGCTTCATTGCTACTTTTCCCCCCATCGAATGGCCGATGGGTATGACTGATTGCAGATGATACGCATCCAGCGTTTCCAGCACATCTTTTGCCATTAGCGCGTAGTTCATCTCATCACTGTGTAGAGACTCGCCGTGGTTGCGTAAGTCGATTTGCAGCACTGTCCGGGTGTGACTTAAATCTCTGGCAAGCATGCCGAGGTTATCCAAACTGCCGAAAAGCCCATGGATAAGAACCAGCGGCGTTAATGAATAGGGGGATTGCGCAGTTTGCAGGCGAGCATTAAGTTTCATGGCAAAGTTCTTTTTTTGAGTGCCTCGGGTTAGGGTATTATGTTCTCTATTCTGCTGCGCGGCGGCAAGAGGACAGTTAATTCTGACTTTTGCCGCTTCCCTGGTGGAGCGCTATTCGACGTTGCGATTTAACTTTATAATCCCAACGACTTGTCTTCAGAAAGATGATATTGCACTGGATTAAGATGAAAACGATTGAAGTAGATGACGAATTGTATCGCTATATTGCCAGCCATACGTTGCATATTGGCGAGAGCGCGTCTGATATTTTACGGCGTATGCTTAAACTTTCCGTCACCGTCCAGGCTCCCGCGATGACTTCCCCTTTGCCAACAGAGACGCCTGAAGGCGCCTGTGAGCCTGAGCATGAAAAGCGTAGTAGCGCTGTGAAAAATGGGCGTGAACGTGTGCGCGCAGTGCGCGAACTTTTGCTTTCTGATGAGTACGCGGAACAGAAGAGAGCCGTTAATCGCTTCATGTTGGTGCTTTCCACACTCTATACACTTAATGCGTCAATGTTCGCTGAGGCGGCGGAATCGCTGCATGGGCGAACCCGCATTTATTTTGCGGGCGATGAACAAACTTTGCAGCAAAGCGGCCATCACACGAAGCCGAAGCAGGTACCGGGAACCCCTTATTGGGTAATCACCAACACTAATACGCACCGTAAACGTGGCATGATTGAACACATTATGCAGTCGATGCAGTTTCCTGCAGAATTAACTGAGAAAGTTTGCGGCACTATCTAATTTTGCGTCAGAAGGATAAGGCAATGGCGAAACACAATCGTGCAGGGCAGCCTGCGCAACAGAGTGATTTGATCAACGTCGCGCAGTTAACGGAGCAGTATTATGTATTAAAACCAGAAATTGAAAATGCTGAACATGCGGTCAAGTTCGGTACATCTGGCCACAGAGGCAGTGCGGCACGGCATAGCTTTAATGAGCCTCATATTTTGGCTATCGCGCAGGCTATCGCCGAATATCGTAGTAAGAATGGTATCGATGGGCCGTGCTACGTTGGGAAAGACACCCATGCGTTATCAGAGCCTGCGTTTATCTCCGTGCTGGAAGTATTAAGTGCTAACGGCGTCGAGGTTATTGTGCAGCAGGACAATGGTTATACGCCCACGCCCGCAATATCCAACGCTATCCTTGAATACAATCGTAAACATCAGAAGCTGGCCGATGGCATCGTAATTACGCCTTCACACAATCCTCCTGAAGACGGCGGCATTAAATACAATCCGCCGAATGGCGGGCCTGCGGATACTAATGTCACGAAAGTCATTGAAGATCGTGCAAATGCACTGCTGGCATCGAAGCTAAAAGATGTAAAACGCATTTCACTGGCGCAGGCGATGCACAGTGGTAATGTGCATGAAGTCGACCTGATTCAGCCATTTGTAGAAGGGTTAGCGACGATAATCGACATGCCAGCTATTCAAAACGCCGGGCTTAAGCTGGGGGTTGACCCGCTCGGTGGCTCAGGAATTGCATACTGGCAGCGTATTGCCGAGCACTATCAGCTTAATCTCACAATTGTTAACGATCAGATAGATCAAACTTTCCGCTTTATGCATTTGGATAAAGACGGTGCTATCCGAATGGATTGCTCATCCGAATGCGCGATGGCGGGGTTGCTTGCGCTGCGCGATCGTTTTGATTTGGCTTTTGCCAATGACCCTGATTACGACAGGCACGGTATTGTCACACCAGCCGGATTGATGAATCCAAACCACTATTTGGCGGTAGCCATTAATTATTTATTCCAGCATCGCCCTCAGTGGATAAGTGATGTTGCAGTAGGTAAGACGCTGGTATCTTCCGCCATGATTGATAGGGTAGTTAATGAGTTAGGGCGTAAGCTGGTGGAAGTACCCGTGGGTTTTAAATGGTTCGTCGATGGTTTGCATGAAGGCAGTTTGGGCTTTGGCGGGGAAGAGAGCGCGGGGGCTTCATTCCTGCGTTTTGATGGGACGCCCTGGTCGACGGATAAAGATGGCATCATTATGTGCTTACTGGCGGCTGAAATTACTGCTGTGACAGGTAAAAATCCGCAACAGCTTTATGATGAGCTGGCGCAGCGCTTTGGTGCACCAAGCTATAACCGCCTGCAGGCATCTGCAACCTCAGCGCAAAAAGCGGCGCTATCTAAACTGTCTCCGGAGATGGTGAGCGCCAATACTCTTGCTGGCGATGAAATTACTGCGCGTTTGACGGCCGCGCCGGGGAATAATGCGGCGATTGGCGGGCTTAAGGTAATGACTGCAAATGGGTGGTTCGCTGCGCGTCCATCCGGCACCGAAGACGCTTATAAAATCTACTGTGAAAGTTTCCTTGGCGATGAGCATCGTTTGCGGATTGAAAAAGAAGCCGTCGAGATTGTAAGTGAAGTTCTGAAAAATGCGGGCTAATTGATAATTATTCCCTTTCAAGGAAAACCATCCTCATTATTTGAGGGTGGTTTTTTTATAAGTAGTAGAGATCTTTATATAAGATAGTCATGCTGTGCATTTTGCTCGTTACTTCCCATACTGTGACTTTAATAAAAGGAGCTTTCAGGCGGAATTTAGGCCATTATTAAGCAGCTCCAGGCTGCCTTAAGTATTCATAAGAAAATGTCAGGGATAAGCTGTTAATTCCGGAAGAACGTGCAGCAGGTTTACGCTGTTATGTGCGTTCTGGTGATGATAGCAAATTAGAACATTCCCGCCGCTTCATTTTGGTGGCGTAGAGGGTGAACGTGGGGCTGGAATCAGATATCAACCGGTTAATCGCTATTTTGTGAAATGTCCCACTTTAACCAGACGGCCATTAGGGTAAGTTACGGCAAATTAAAATAAGCAGGCTAATTTGTAGGGTATCAGTGGATAATCATTTCGCTCCGCTGACTTAGACTTATATTGACGTTCCTGAGTCAACATTATCTTTTCACTGTGGCAAGGGATTAGACAACAGAAAGATGACTTCATAGAACAAATCAAATAAGGGCCAGAGAACAGGACATGTAAACAGCATGTACTGCCTGGCCACATTTGAAGACTACAGTATATTTATTATTTAATTTCCTGGTGTAACGTAAATTTCCCTGGTGCTGGCAAAAAACATTCAAAGACTGGCTCTTTGGCCAGATATTTAATTGTCCTTAAAGAACAGGCGATAAGGTACCTTAATACCCATAAACATAAAATGTACTAAAGTGCACTCGTGACCTGTGCTAAAGTACAGGCAGCCCTGCCAGGATGGGAAAAGCAGAGAGAAAGGAGAGCAGATGTACTCTACATTCCAGAAGAATCCGTCTTTGACCGTTGTACTCAGAAATTATATTGAGCGGAAGTTGAAGCGCTTCGGTTCCCCCGAATATGCCTATACCGTCGTTAACAAAAAAAATCCATCAAAAATTCTAATCATCTCCAGCTACCCTAAAGAATGGGTGAATATGTATCTGGAAAATCACTTTCAGCATATTGATCCTGTCGTTCTGGTTGCGTTTAAGCGTACGGCGCCCTTCTCATGGGATGAAAATATAACGCTGACGAATGAAATTAGTTTTTCAAAGATTTTTTCCGTATCGCGGGAATATAATATTTTGAATGGCTTTACGTTTGTGTTGCATGACTGTAGAGATAATGTTGCCTTGCTGTCTTTTATTATTAAAAGCGACAAAGACGAAGCCGTTGAAGATATCATTGAAAACGAAAAGGCCAATTTACAAATGGCGCTTATCGAAATTTATGAGCATATGAACAAAATGATAAAAGCGCAGAGGCACCGTTCCGGTCGTACCTCGTCGGATGGCGTTGGCGCTCCTATGTTCACTGAGAGAGAGAATCAGATCCTTTATTGGGCGAGTATGGGGAAAACGTACTCAGAGATTGGTACGATATATGGTATTTCCGTAAGAACGGTGAAATTTCATATGGGAAATTTAGTTAATAAGCTAGGCGTAAATAACGCCCGGCAGGCTATCCGGCTGGGCGTAGAAATGGGGCTTATAACACCAAATCCTGCATAAGAGGAACGTGCATCGGCCAACTTGAAAGCTCTTCAGGCGAAGCATCAAGAACGCCGGCAACCTTACGTGCCATGATGTTCTGACTGTTGGTATCAGTAGGTAAATACAGCAAATAAATAAATTCATCTGCTTTCAAACGTGATTCTTTAAGAATTTTAATTGGCCACCCCGATCTTTTGAGTATGGTCACCATCGCACGGCTGACGATAGTATAAATACCGGCAAGATTTTCACTTCTGGCATAATTAATCATAGATAGCAAAAGAGCATTGCTGATTGGGTACTTATCGCCAAGGTAGGCTTTAGCCCGGTGCTTATCGACAAAAAAACGGCTGGTTTCAACGCCTTCTGCGGGTAGGGGAACGTCTGAAAAGTTTTTATTAAATGTGTGCGTTATCATATTTGGCTTAGCTAACTGCAGGAAACGCACGCTACAGATAATATCGCCATTTAGAATACCGAGAATATATCGGGCATCTGGCGTATCAAACTCATCAATTTCCATTTCATGCTGACATGAAACTTCCCAGTTTAAGCGATCGTAGAACGTTTTTTTTCTCAGTTGATATAGCTCTTCTGATTGAATTTCGCTTAGCTCGCCATAGCTAACATTAAGAAATTTTAGCATAATTATTTATTTCCTGTTAAATATTTCGGCTATTGATCCTGTGATGAAGTGAGGACCAGACGTTAAGTGAGTCTTTTTATCTTGCATATTGACTGGCGACTTGTGTGATTTATGTTTTGCATGCGTTAAAATACGGTCGGATTAATAATACCAGGTACCAGCCAAATGAGGGCGTCAGAACCTTATCTCTATACCCACCATTTAGAAACTACCGCCAACCTTAGCATCTGTAATCATGTCCTTACGTAAAATACCAGAGACGTAAAGATAACGAAGTTACCGTTACATAATATTCGGGGGTTAAGCACTACCACTAATTTTCGCCATTATAACAATGAAGTAATGCAAGGTGTACTATCAATAGCATTATATTAAGCCGGGGTTATATTCTGGCAGGCTATTACATATTCCCCTGGTGATATTCATACACTGTTTTCTGATGGTTATTACTTTTTTCAGGCAAATTTTTGTTTTGATAAGAGGTGTGACATCGAATGTGTAAAAAACCTGAAAAAACAAAAAGAGTATTAAGGAAAATACGAGCGCATTTATCAGGGGCGCAGAGCGAATGTGACGTATGATTAGCCAAGATCACTAAATTATCTTTATATAATCAATTATTAAACAATAATAAAACAATGTATTAACATGTGGCCATTAAGAGCATCAGTTTGCATCAAATACGCGCAATTCTGGTCGGATGAGTAGTATTTTTTTGTTCGCGGGCGTATTATAAAACACAGATAATTTCATTATTGCGTAACTATTTTGCATGGGAGAAAAAATGGCTATTTATAAAAAATTTCCGCTATATCTGATAATACTGCGCCGTATATTTGCCGTTGTAGCTGGCATTATCGCTCTACCAGTTATGCTTTTCTGGAAAGATCGGGCGCGCTTTTACAGCTATTTGCACCGCGTATGGTCAAAAACTAGCGAACAGCCGGTATGGTTACAAGAGTCAGAACAGGCGGCGGGTATTTTCTTTTAAAGCGTCTCCTGTCGGTATGGCACCGTTTCTCCCTCATTGCAGCGGTGCCAGTTGCTAGCCCACCCGTTTCGTATCCCGGTTAATTACTATAAAAAGCTACCTTTGGGTTAATTGCTTCATATTGACTCTAAAAATATCCAAGCCCAAGTCTACACGTTTCATCTGCTAACATCGGTAATAGTAAACAGCTTACTAGAATTGGCCATTAGCTGCTTCAACGCATCGTTCACTGTCTACACTTAAAGAGCAAACTCTGGAGGTGTAATGGATTCCCCAATAACATTTGGCATAGATGATGCAACGTCGGTAGCAGTTACCGGCATCGAGAAACATTTAAGATTTATCCCTCTATCGACAGCCTCGCTCTCCCTCAATGCCGATGAGTTGTGTGGCGTGATTAGTCAGCAGCCAGGTTTCCTCTCGGAGATTCAGGAAAAATTCCCCTGGTTGCCGGTGCTGAAAACGCTAACTTTGGATGAAAATACGGCTATTCGCGTCGGCGCATTACATGAATTGCTGCAACTGTATCGCAGTGGGTTAAGTCGCGGAGCGCTTGTCGCGTTTCATAGCCGCTATAAAGTGCTGTTATTAGCGCATTCGCAGCCTTTATACCGAGAATTGGGGCGTTTCGTCGCGACGCTGAACATCTGTTGCGATCTGCAGGCATTCTTTTACGATTATCGACAACGGCTCATGCTCCTGCTGTCACAACCGGCGACGCGCCGTAATCACACCAATGCATTAATGCACGTGCAGGGGTATTTTCGGCCACATCTCAGCGAGAGTCAGAAACGTGATTTGACTCAATGTATTGAAGCTTATCGCTGTGCGGAGGTAGAACGCGATGCGCCAATGGCGTTACTGATGGACTACCTGACATTATTCCCAAATGATTATCTGGCACAGCAGCGCTATTTTCAGCCATTACCGCCCACTTTGAAGAAATTATTGGAGTCATAATATGGCTGCTACGCGCCTGGTATGGTTCCGGCAGGATTTACGTATCCACGATAACAATGCGCTTGCCAGCGCCTGTCGGGATAAAAATGCGCGCGTTATCGCACTTTTCCTGGTAACCCCCGAACAATGGTGCCAGCATACAATGGCACCGCGTCAGGCCTGGTTCATTCGCGAGCATGTTAAGTTACTGGCCGCTTCCCTTGCAGAAATGGGGATACCCTTTTTTATTGAAGAGGTCAGTGATTACGCCGCCTGCATTCCATTTCTGCAAGACTTTTGCCGTAACCATCAAGTTAATGAGCTTTTTTATCATTACCAATATGCGCTAAATGAACTACATCGAGATGCGGCCGTAGAGAAGGCTCTGGGAAAGGACGTGATTTGCCAGGGGTTTGATGATGGAGTTATTTTAGCTCCCGGTAGCGTGACTACCGGTAATGGCAGCATGTATAAAGTATTCACCCCGTTTAGCCGAGCCTGCCTGCGTCGCTTACAGGAGGATATTCCCGCCTGTGCCGCTGTGCCAAATCCGCGGGGCGATGGCATACCAATAACCCACACGCCTCGATTTACCTGTCAACAACGGGTAAAAAGTGATCCACTTACCGTCACCACCAACGGTCTAAT
>CALYPF010000037.1 GCA_945271245.1 uncultured Enterobacteriaceae bacterium
TAGACCGTTGGTGGTGACGGTAAGTGGATCACTTTTTACCCGTTGTTGACAATTTAGCATGTGTGCCAGTTCATCGGCCGTGGCGGTATTAATACTGACACGCTCGTGGGTTTCATCCTGAGTATTTGCATTTTTAGTAGCGGCATGCGCGGCCTCCGATGCCTGAGGCGCTACTTTTGACGGCGCCGCTGCGGGGGCAGCAGTTGCCGTCGTAGCCCCGCTAAATAGCGCTGCCATTATCCATATAGTCGGTAAAAGATGATTATTCATGCTGTATTCTCCCTGGTTGTAAACAGCCAGTACAGAATAAAACCTTCACTGAAAGCGCTCAAAGACCAGATTCAGAGGATGGAAAAGGCCGCGCAGGGCGGCCTTTGAAATGACATACTATTTGCATTAGCTTGCGAGCTGATACGCGTTATTGCTGCTCGCTGACAACATCACCCAATTTAATTTTGGCCTCTTTCCGCAATGAATCCATCAAGGCTTCAAAGGTTATTTGCGCATTATTTTGGGTCATTCCCTGTATCAGCGTCTTTTTCTGCGCCTCTGGCATACTGCCGCTGCGTACTTCATCTAACGCAAGCAGAATAATATTGCCCTTAGCATCAACGCTGCTGCCATAGCTTGCTTTCCCTTTTGCAGGAAGCGGCAATGCGAATACGCGCTGTACCGCCGAGTCCTGATCCGCCCGGCTTAGCGTTTTAGCAGCGCTGAAGCTTATCCCGGCATTTTTCATCACCGCAGCCTCACCTTCGCCTTTATTCAGGGATGCCAGCAGCTTATCTGCGTCAATCTTCGCCTGTTTTTCTGCCTTCTGATGTTTTACCTGCGTAATCACTTCATCACGCACGTCGTCTAAAGGCTTTATCGCTTCCGGCTTATGATCCGTAGTGCGCAGTACAAACGCGCGATCGCCATCGACGGTAATAATGTCTGAATTACTCCCAGGCGTACCGTTCTCGCCAAGCAATGAGCCGCCAAAAATGGCATCAGTTACAGGTTTGAAGTTAAGCTCTGCTGGGAGAGTATCGCGGCTAAACCATGCGGACTGCACGGCCTTCACGCCTGCGGCTTTCTCAGCCCCGGCTAATGATTCATTATCGTTACTTGCCGCATCGCTTACCTTTTGCTGGAGCGCGTAATAAGCATCAAGAGCTTTTTCCTGCTTCACTTTATCAGCAATAGCGTTACGTACCTCAGCCAGCGGCTTCACCTGCTCGGCCTTGAGGTCGTCAAGTCGAACGATCAGGTAACCGACAGAAGATTTCAGCACCCCGGAAATCTGCCCTTTCTCTTTTAGCCCGGCATTTTTTAACTCATCCGGCAGCGTTGATGCATCAAGCCAGCCCATGTCACCGCCTTTACGCGCAGAGATAATATCGGTGGATTTCTCTTTCGCCAGGCCGGCAAAATTTTGGCCTTTATTAAGCGCATCCAGCGCGGCCTGAGCATCAGCCTCTGTCTTCGACTGAATAACGCTATAGCGATATTGCGCCGGCTGGGTAAATTGCCCGCGATTTTGATCGTAATAAGTCTGAATTTCTGCATCAGAAGCAGGGTGCTGCATCGCTGCCGCATCCAGCTTGATATAGCTGATACGATACTGCTCCGGAGACATAAATCTCGCAGCATTATTTTTATAGAAAGCGTTAATTTCAGCGTCGCTGGCCTGCTGCTTATTTGCAAGCTTTCCGACATCCAGTATTGCCTGGCGCGCGATACGCTGCTGGGACACCAGCGCCGCTAACGAATCCGCTTCACCTGGCAGCATAAAATCCGTATTAGCCACGGCTTCTATAACCTGCTGCGTTGTAAGCTGTTTGCGCAGTGATTCTGCATATTGGTCAGGCGTAATGCCCATACGGCTTAGGATGCCATTGTAACGAGCGTTATCGAAATGCCCATCGCTCTGAAACGCCAGTTCCTTGAAAATGGCTGCCCGCACCTGCGCATCGCTGACGCCCAGTTTAAGGTGTTGCGCATACTGATCGAGCAGCGCCTCATCAACCATTTTTTGCAATACCTGGCGACGCATTTCCTTCATATAGCCCGCATTGGCAGCCAGCTCAGAATAGCGCTCACCTAACTGGCTCTGCATCCGATTGCGTTCATTCGTCACGGCATTTTCGTACTGTCCGCGGCTAATTTCCTGTCCATTGACTTTCGCGGCGTAGCTACTGCTCCCGCCAATCAGGTAGTTGCCAACGCCTGTCAGCACAAACGACAGGATAATTAAGGCCAGTATAACCTTTAGCACGGCGTGATTAGCCGCCGCGCGCAAATTGTCCATCATGGTGTAACAACACTCCGCTGTAATGTCTCCCCACGTCCATCGGTACAGCCTCTGTAAAGCAAATGACGGCCAGTCTTAGACCGATAGTTCTGGGTATAACAGGGTATCCCACGCAGCCAAACGTCAGCACCGCGCATAAAGTCTTATTGTGACAAGAAAACCGGGTAATTGTCAGCCCAAAGCGGGCGTTTTACCAAGAAAAAAGGCACATCCACTGATGCGCCCTTACCTGCGACCCCGAAAATGCGCTTGCCTGTTGGCAAACCTCCATTTAATTGACCGCGTCTTTTAAAGATTTACCTGCCCGGAAAGCCGGAACTTTCGCCGCAGCGATTTTAATTTCTTTCCCGGTTTGCGGGTTACGGCCTGTACGTGCGGCGCGTTCGCGCACAGCAAAGGTGCCAAACCCTACCAGCGCCACGTCATCACCAGCTTTCAGAGACTCGGCCACTGACGCAATCAGAGCGTCCAACGCACGGCCAGCCGCAGCTTTGGAGATATCAGCGCCTGCGGCAATTTTGTCTATCAGTTGAGATTTATTCACTATTCTCTTCCTCTTATTCTTATTGATATCGCGCCCAAATCCATCAAAACGCGACCGCGCAGCAGTTATATCAGGCCTGCAATGCCCTTACAACTCCCGTCATAGCAGGCCTTAGTCTGAAAATAAGTCAGACGTCATTAAGTTAGCTAGTCAAAAAAAAGCTGGCAAGTGAGAATTCACTTACCAGCCCATTTTTTAATGCCTCTCTTTGCGTCAGGTCACTATTTTGCCGTAACGACCTCTATCCCGTGTGGGGCATTTTCCAGCGCCAGTGCGAGTACTTCTTCAATGCGTTTAACCGGATGAATATCAAGATCGGCAATCACGTTATCCGGAATTTCTTCCAAATCGCGCTTATTCTCATCTGGAATAAGCACCGTTTTGATACCGCCCCGGTGCGCCGCCAACAGCTTTTCTTTCAGTCCCCCAATGGGAAGCACCTGCCCGCGCAGCGTTATTTCCCCGGTCATCGCTACGTCTGAGCGTACCGGGTTGCCGGTCAGGCAGGAAACCAGTGCGGTGCACATTGCAATCCCGGCGCTCGGACCGTCTTTCGGCGTAGCGCCTTCGGGAACGTGAACGTGGATGTCACGCTTCTCATAAAAATCTGAATTAATCCCCAGTTTATCTGCCCGCGCGCGCACCACGGTCAACGCAGCCTGAATGGACTCCTGCATAACTTCACCCAATGAACCGGTGTAAGTAAGCTTACCTTTACCCGGTACACAGGCGGTTTCAATAGTCAGTAGATCGCCACCCACCTCTGTCCAAGCGAGCCCCGTCACTTGGCCTATGCGGTTTTCGCTTTCCGCACGCCCATAGTCAAAGCGCTGTACGCCAAGATAGTCATGCAGATTATCGCCATTTATGGTGATATGTTTCAGAGACTTATCCATCAGCAACTGTTTCACGGCTTTACGGCACAGCTTAGATATTTCACGTTCGAGCGCACGCACACCGGCTTCACGCGTGTAATAGCGAATAATGCCAACAATCGCACTATCTTCTACCGTCAGTTCGCCTTTTTTCAGCGCATTACGTTCGATTTGCTTCGTTAACAGGTGCTGCTTAGCAATATTTAACTTTTCGTCTTCGGTATAGCCGGAGAGCCGGATAACCTCCATACGATCCAGTAACGGCGCAGGAATATTCATTGAGTTAGAGGTCGCGACAAACATGACATCGCTTAGGTCATAATCGACCTCAAGATAGTGATCGTTAAACGCGACGTTCTGTTCAGGATCGAGCACTTCAAGCAACGCCGAGGCCGGATCGCCGCGCATGTCAGATGACATTTTATCAATTTCATCTAACAGGAAGAGCGGGTTTCGTACCCCAACTTTTGCCATTTTCTGGATAAGTTTTCCTGGCATGGAACCGATATAAGTACGACGATGCCCGCGAATTTCCGCCTCATCGCGCACTCCACCGAGAGCCATACGCACGTATTTACGCCCCGTTGCCCGCGCTATAGACTGACCCAAAGACGTTTTACCAACCCCTGGCGGCCCAACCAGACAAAGAATTGGCCCTTTAATTTTGTTCATCCTGCTCTGAACGGCGAGGTACTCCAGAATGCGATCTTTAACGCGTTCCAGGCCGTAATGATCGGTATCCAGAATTTCCTGAGCCTGGCGCAGATCTTTTTTAACTTTACTGCGCGCATTCCATGGTACCTGGATCATCCATTCGATATAGCCACGTACTACTGTCGCTTCCGCTGACATTGGCGACATCATTTTCAGCTTCTGCAGCTCGGCCTCTGCTTTCTCTTTCGCTTCTTTCGGCATTTTCGCCGCGTCTATTTTACGCTTCAGCGCTTCGTTTTCATCCGGCGCATCGTCCATTTCGCCGAGTTCTTTCTGAATCGCCTTCATTTGCTCATTCAGATAGTACTCACGCTGCGATTTTTCCATCTGCTTTTTCACGCGATTACGAATGCGTTTTTCTACCTGCAGAAGATCTATCTCGGACTCCATCATCGCCATCAGATATTCCAGGCGTTCGTTGACGTCCGACATTTCCAGAACGGATTGCTTGTCAGCCAGCTTTAACGGCATATGTGCAGCGATGGTGTCTGCAAGGCGAGCAGGCTCGTCAATGCTGTTTAACGAGGTCAGCACTTCCGGCGGAATTTTTTTATTCAGTTTGATATAACCTTCAAACTGACTAATCGCCGTGCGCACCAGCACTTCCTGCTCACGCTCTTCTATCTCGGGCGAGTCCAGATATTCTGCCTGAGCAGAGAAATGTTCGCCGTTATCAGCAAGAGTAGTAATGCGCGCACGCTGTAACCCCTCAACCAGAACTTTAACGGTTCCATCAGGGAGTTTTAACATTTGCAGGATAGAGGCAACCGTCCCCACGGAAAAAAGGTCATTAACACCTGGCTCATCCGTCGAAGCCTCTTTCTGCGCCACCAGCATGATTTTTTTATCATGGTCCATCGCAGCTTCCAGGCAGCGGATGGATTTTTCCCGGCCAACAAACAACGGAATGACCATGTGCGGATAAACCACCACGTCGCGCAAAGGCAACACGGGGATTTCAATGCGTTCAGAACGCTCAGGATTCATAGAGCTCTCTCTCAGTTTAGTTTCCGCCAGGTTTGGGGCGCGCGTGAATGCTTTTCACGGCATCTCCAATAAAAAGGCTGTGTCTCATAATGGCACGCGGCAGTAATTACCGATATTCATTCGTCTTTGCATGTCATTATGAGATCAGGTCAACAGTATATGGGGATGATTCCCGCACATTCAACGGTGGGAGCGCAGGAAAAACAAATGGGGGATAAAATCCCCCATTTTGCTAATAATCACCTGACAATATTGATGAATTATTCGCCAGATGCCTGCTGCGCACTTTCCGATTTGCCGTAGATGAGCAGTGGTTCAGACTGCCCCTCTATCACTGAATCATCGATAACAACTTTATCAACATCTTCAAGCGACGGTAAATCGTACATTGTTTCAAGCAGGGCGCCTTCAACAATTGACCGCAAACCGCGTGCGCCAGTTTTACGCGCCATCGCTTTTTTCGCTATCGCCTGTAGCGCTTCATCACGGAATTCAAGATCGACGCCTTCCAGGTTGAACAGCGCCTGATATTGCTTCGTCAGGGCATTTTTCGGCTCTTTCAGGATTTGGATTAACGCATCTTCGCTCAACTCATTCAGCGTTGCCACCACCGGCAGACGCCCAATAAACTCAGGGATTAATCCAAACTTAATCAAATCTTCAGGTTCCGCCTGTGTGAGTAACTCGCTTTCACTGGCTTTCTGCGATTTGCCTTTAACTGAAGCGCCAAAGCCAATACCAGAGCCGGTTTCAACGCGATTTGCGATAACTTTGTCCAGCCCTGCGAATGCGCCACCGCAAATAAACAGGATTTTTGACGTATCAACCTGCAAAAACTCCTGCTGCGGGTGCTTGCGTCCACCCTGCGGCGGTACTGCGGCAACCGTGCCTTCAATCAATTTCAGCAGCGCCTGCTGAACGCCTTCACCCGAGACATCGCGCGTGATTGATGGATTGTCCGATTTACGTGAAATTTTGTCGATTTCATCAATATAGACAATACCACGCTGCGCTTTCTGTACGTCGTAATCGCACTTCTGCAACAGCTTCTGAATGATGTTTTCTACGTCTTCGCCAACGTATCCGGCTTCCGTCAGCGTGGTCGCATCGGCCATAGTGAAAGGAACATCCAGCAAACGGGCCAGCGTTTCAGCCAGCAGAGTTTTGCCGCTTCCTGTCGGACCAATAAGCAGTATGTTACTTTTACCCAACTCCACGCCGTTAGACGTATCTCCGTTACGCAGGCGCTTATAGTGGTTGTATACCGCTACCGCCAGTACTTTTTTAGCCTGCTCCTGGCCGATGACATAATCATCCAGGTGATTACGGATTTCATGTGGCGTCGGCAAAGCGCTACGTTCTCGATGCGGAGCCACCTCTTTTATCTCTTCGCGAATAATATCGTTACATAAATCGACACATTCGTCGCAGATATACACTGACGGCCCGGCGATCAGCTTCCGCACTTCATGCTGGCTTTTCCCGCAAAAAGAGCAGTACAGCAATTTTCCTGAACCGTCTTTGCGCTTATCTGTCATGAGTAAAAACCTCTTTTCTATTACTTTGTGCCGCACGGAACGACGCAAGTGCCCCAACCCGGCGCTGCCGGTACGATAAAACTGACACGATGTGATTCCCTATAGTATAGCGACACACCGCGCCTTGGGCATTAACTACGATGGGTCAGAACAGAGTCCACCAGACCATAATCGATAGCTTCCTGAGCAGAAAGGAAACGATCGCGCTCGGTATCCAGCTCGATTTTCTCCAGCGGCTGCCCGGTATGATGCGCCATTAATTCATTCATGCGCGATTTCACTTTTAAAATTTCACGCGCGTGAATTTCAATATCCGTAGCCTGCCCCTGATAACCACCCAGCGGCTGATGGATCATAACGCGTGAGTTCGGCAGACAAAAACGCTTGCCCTTAGCGCCAGCCGTCAGCAGAAAGGCGCCCATTGAGCACGCTTGCCCCATACATATGGTGCTAACATCCGGTTTGATAAACTGCATCGTGTCATATATTGACATACCTGCGGTAATCACGCCGCCAGGGGAGTTAATATACAGATAGATGTCTTTTTCCGGGTTTTCAGCCTCCAGAAACAGCATCTGTGCCACAATTAAATTTGCCATGTGGTCTTCAACCTGACCGGTCAGGAAGATGACGCGTTCTTTGAGCAGACGGGAGAAGATATCGTAAGAACGCTCGCCGCGCGAAGTCTGTTCTACCACCATCGGCACCAGTGCCATATGGGGTGCAAATTGCTCTTTTTCGCCACTGTATGACATTTCCGTCTCCTTAATAATCATTCTCACTGCCCCGATACCCGGCCATTACTGTTCTGCCTTAAATTCGGTATGTGTTCACCGCTAGCTCACCTTCAGAGGTGAATAAGCGGATGTTTCCGCTTTCCGAGGGTCAGCAATTCATTCTGGCATTATATTAGGCACTAATTTTACTTGAGCTGGCATGGATTGACTATGCCATGCGCAAGCTTTATCTACAGACTGAGGTTCGCCATAGTTGCCGCTAAAAACCGTTCAGGGTGTTATGGGGTTAGATATCACCTGTTTCAAGCATAACATCTTTTCATAACATGTTGTGTCACTAGCACCGTCGCGTTTCTCCGGCACCATAATGGCACGGCTATACAAACAAAAAAGCCCGCCACTAGCGTGACGGGCCTCGGCAAATAGCGGAAGAAAAAATTAAGCCTGCTGGCTCATCAGGTCGCTAAAACCAACCGCTTTTTCCGTCACTTTTGCTTTATCCAGAATCGCCTCAACCGCCTGCTCTTCCAGGGCAACGTTACGCATATTGTCCATCAGCTCTTTATTCTTGCTGTAGTATTCAATG
Source organism: uncultured Enterobacteriaceae bacterium (assembly GCA_945271245.1). Classification (GTDB taxonomy): domain Bacteria; phylum Pseudomonadota; class Gammaproteobacteria; order Enterobacterales; family Enterobacteriaceae; genus Apirhabdus; species Apirhabdus apintestini. The sequence goes on from CALYPF010000037.1 coordinate 8,278, forward strand.
ACTTCCTTCGGATCTTCATACGCAGACGCCATTTCTTCGATCAGGCCTTTAACGCGTTCTTCATCCGCTTTTAGTTCATGCGTGCGAATAACTTCACCCAGCAACAAACCGACGACTACGCGGCGTTTCGCCTGTTCTTCGAACAGTTCACGCGGCAGTTCCATCGCTTGTTTAGCGTTTCCACCAAAGCGCTGAGCCGCCTGCTGACGCAGCACATCAATTTCGCCGTCGATAAGCGCAGAAGGCACATCGATATCATTCGCTTCAACCAGGCCATCAATCGCCTGAGTTTTAACACGATTGCGTACGGCACCTTTAAGCTCACGCTCCATATTCTTACGCACTTCAGCGCGCAATCCTTCGAGTGAACCATCACCAACGCCGAAACGTTTGATGAACTCTGGCGTCATCTCAGGCAGTTCACGCTCTTCAACTTTCTTCAGGTTAATCGCGAATTTAGCCGCTTTACCTTTCAGGTTTTCTGCGTGATATTCTTCCGGGAAAGTAACATCAATAGTAAATTCTTCACCCGCTTTATGACCAGCAAGGCCTTCCTCAAAGCCCGGGATCATACGACCCTGGCCCATCGCCAGTACGAAATCGGTGGCTTTGCCGCCTTCGAACTCTTCGCCGTCGACGCTACCCGTGAAATCCAGCGTCACGCGATCTTCAGCAGCCACTTCGCCGTCTTTTTCTTTCCAGTCGGCCTGCTGTTTGCGCAGTGTTTCCAGCATAGTATCAACATCAGCATCGGTCACTTCGACAACCGGTTTCTCAACTTCAATACTTTCCAGGCCTTTCAGCTCAACGTCCGGATACACTTCAAATTCGACGGAGTAGGTGTAATCTTCGTCTTTTTTGTATTCGCCAGGCACATATTTCGGCGCACCTGCTGGATTAATTTTTTCTTTGATGATGGCATCAATAAAGTTGCGGCTCATCAAATCGCTCAACGCATCCTGAAGAACAGAAGCACCGTAACGCTGAGCAACGATGTTCATTGGTACTTTACCTTTACGGAAGCCGTCGATACGGACTTTCTTCGCCACGTTGACCAGCTCGCTTTTTACAGCGTTCTCGATGCTGTCAGCAGCGATTGTAATCGTTACACGGCGCCCAAGGCCCTGAGTGGTTTCAACTGAAACTTGCATCTTGTTACCTCAAAAAATCACAGTGCTCGGTCAACTCCGGAAGCCCTTTCGCAAAACGCTTCACCGTACCGGGAGTTCATCTGTTGTCAGAATCACATTCCCTGTCACCAGAATCATCCCGAAGACATACCCAAAAAATAAGACGCAGCATTATAGCGACATCACAGAGGGGAGTCGAGAACGGAGACGGCCCTGCGTTGTTGCTTCTTTCACAATTTTGTGCAAATAGCCTGCGGGCTCCAAAAGAAAACGGCCCGCAGGCCGTTGGATGAAACCGTTAAATAAATACTGGCATACGCATAGCTATAACGCATGCGCTTAGGCAAGGCTGCCCGCCCCACGACAAGGCGGCGACGCAAAAACGGTGTCCTGCAAACCCTCCCACTCTTTGTTGGTATAAGTATGGAGCGCCAGAGCATGCACACTCCCGGCGAGCTCTTCGCTGAGTGCTCGGTAAATCAGGCGATGGCGATTCAAAAAACGTTCTCCGGCAAAGCTATCGCTTACCAGTACGACTTTAAAATGGCTTTCAGAGCCAGCGGGGACATTATGGCGATAGCTCTCATCGACGACTTCCAGGAACACGGGATCAAATGCAGCCCTTAATTTTGCTTCTATTTTCTCGCGTACCATCATAGTGCTTTCCTCGTCAACGCAGGGATGTCTCCCATCCCTTTAAATGTTAGCCGCTTTTAACTTTTTCATTATTATTTGACAACAAAAAAGTCTCTATTGAGACATCAGTTAGCAAAATGCAGCGCTAATACGCGTTAACTCATCGGAAAACCGCGCGATCGTCTGATTCCGCCCTTCACAATAGCGGCGTGGCAGGCAATGTCATATGTTTACACCGCTTTTCCCTTCCTCTGTATTACAGCAGTGATATGATGACGGAAATTTTATCGAAGCGCCCTTGTAACAAGAGACCGAAATGATGATTAAAAAGATTTGTTTACCGCTGGTTGCACTATTTTTACTGGCAGGCTGCGCCACCCGATCAAATACGATAGATGTTGCACCACAAATTGCGCTACCGCAGCAAGACCCGAGTCTGATGGGGATTACTATCAGCATCAATGGGGCAGATAATCGTAGCGATCGGGCGTTAGCCAAAGTGACCCGCGACAATCAACTCACTTCATTAACGCCATCACGCGATTTACGATTTCTACTTCAGGAAGTGCTGGAAAAGCAAATGACAGCCCGTGGTTATATGATTGGACCAAATAGTCCTGTCGATCTCCAGGTTATTGTCAATCGGCTCTTTGCCGATGTCTCTCAGGGAAATTTACGCTACAACATCGCCACCAAAGCGGATATTTCCATTAACGCAACGGCTAAAAATGGCAACCGCATGAATAAGCAGTACCGCTCAACTTACACGGTTGAAGGTGCTTTCCAGGCGTCAAATAGCGATATTGCAAAAGCAGTGAACACGGTGTTAACAGATACCATCGCGGATATGGCGCAGGATACCAGCGTACATGATTTTATTAAGCAAAACGCCCGTTAATCAAATACAGTTAGGCCCGGTGAACCGGGCCACTAATCAGGTTTAGCAATGTCCAGTCTTACGCTTCAGCTTATCCGTCAACCTAAAACGGCAATTTTGCTGGTTCTCGGTTTTGCCTCCGGCCTTCCGCTGGCGTTAACCTCCGGAACGCTGCAGGCGTGGATGACGGTTGAAAATATCGATCTCAAAACAATCGGATTTTTCTCTCTGGTCGGCCAGGCCTATGTATTTAAATTCTTATGGTCCCCGATGATGGACCGTTTTACGCCGCCTTTTTTAGGGCGGCGGCGTGGATGGCTATTTATTACACAACTCTTTTTATTGTGCGGCATTGCGGCAATGGGCTTTCTCGATCCCGTATCGCATCTTCGCTGGATGGCAGCCTTAGCGGTACTGATCGCTTTTTGCTCAGCCTCTCAGGACATTGTTTTCGATGCCTGGAAAACCGACGTATTACCCACTGAGGAACGCGGTACCGGTGCAGCGGTTAGCGTATTGGGCTATCGGTTGGCCATGTTAGTGTCAGGCGGGCTTGCTTTATGGCTGGCGGACAAATACCTAGGGTGGCAGGCAACCTACTGGTTAATGGCCGCCCTGCTGATCCCCTGCATGATTGCTACTTTGCTGGCGCCAGAACCGGACGATGCCACACCGGCGCCACGCTCACTGGAAGACGCAGTACTTTCTCCGCTACGCGACTTTTTTGGGCGCAATAACGCCTGGCTAATCCTGTTACTGATCGTGTTGTACAAACTGGGCGATGCGTTTGCCATGAGCCTGAGCACGACGTTTCTTATTCGCGGCGTTGGGTTTAGCGCTGGCGAGGTGGGCGTAGTGAATAAAACGCTTGGTCTGTTTGCAACTATTGTCGGCGCGCTGTATGGCGGCATACTCATGCAACGCCTTAGCTTATTCAGGGCGCTATTAATTTTCGGAATTTTACAAGGAGCATCAAACGCCGGTTACTGGCTCTTGTCTATTACTGATAAACATATGCTAAGTATGGCTGGCGCCGTATTCTTCGAGAATCTGTGCGGCGGTATGGGTACCGCAGCATTTGTAGCCTTACTCATGACGCTGTGTAACCGCTCGTTTTCCGCGACACAGTTCGCATTGCTGTCTGCGCTTTCCGCCGTAGGGCGCGTGTACGTTGGCCCAGTCGCCGGCTGGTTCGTACAAGATCACGGCTGGCCTACATTCTATCTATTTTCTGTCGCTGCGGCCGTACCAGGCATCTTTTTGTTATTGTTATGTCGCCGCACCCTCGCCTATACGCAGCGCACCAACAAGTTTCTGTTACGAACTGAATTCACCAGCGCTTATCGTATAGCCCTGCGCATACTGACTATAGGCTGTTTATTTCTCGCATTCTGGCTTATTACCGTAATCCTGAAGGCGCTTACGCCTATTTCATGGGCCGCCAGCGATTATTTACTTCTCGCCGGCGCGCTGTGTGCTCTGACCGGCATTCTTACCGGCAGCGTACTGGATTATTTAGCTTTGCGCCGTACCTCTTTGCTATAACCACTATCCATATGACCGGGCGTAAGAAATATGAACGCCCGGCACGGGTTGAATTCAGCAAAATAACAACGCTCCCTGCATTTTTATTTTAACGATTCGTGCGCGTAATAATGTTTAATTCATACCGGTTATTAATCATTTTAAAACAGTCAATTGTTTTATAACATGAAGATAATTGTTAATTTAATGTTTAATTGAGCGCCATTATTATATCATTATTCATGATTGACATTTCTTTACATATCTTCTGGTTATATTCGGTCTACTCGCGCTACTAGCGATATTATTTTACAATTCATGCGCCTTCATGTGACTTCCCTGGCAGAACCCGGTAACACCCGCCTGACACCTGCTTACCCATGTTTACAGTAATGTAACCATCCCGTAAAATGCCCGCACACTTTAAACGCCACCAAAGCCCGTGGAATTGAGGTCGTTAAATGAGACTCAGGAAATACAATAACTATCTGGGACGGTTGTCGTTAACCGCCGGCGCTGTATTACTCAGCGGCTGTGATTCGGCACTGCTCAACCCTAAAGGACAGATCGGCCTGGAACAACGCTCACTAATACTGACGGCGCTTGGCCTAATGTTAATTGTCGTTATTCCGGCTATCGCAATGGCTATTGGCTTTGCCTGGAAGTATCGGGCAAATAACAAGGACGCAAAATACAGTCCTAACTGGTCGCACTCGAATAAAGTCGAGCTAGTCGTCTGGACTATTCCCATTCTTATCATCATATTCCTGGCCGTTCTGACCTGGAAAACGACCCACTCGCTGGAACCGAGCCGCCCGCTAGCGCATAGCGAAAAACCGGTCACGATTGAAGTGGTTTCAATGGACTGGAAATGGTTCTTTATTTATCCGGAACAGGGTATCGCCACCGTGAACGAGATAGCGTTCCCTGCCAATACTCCGGTTGAATTTAAGATAACCTCTAATTCAGTGATGAATTCCTTCTTTATTCCACGCCTCGGCAGCCAGCTATATGCAATGGCGGGTATGCAAACTAAGCTGCATCTCATCGCTAACGAGCCGGGAACTTATGACGGTATCTCCGCCAGCTACAGCGGCGCCGGGTTCTCCGGTATGAAATTTAAGGCGATAGCTACACCGGACGCAGCGAGCTTTGACCAGTGGGTGGCCAAAGTTAAACAATCGCCGGAAACCATGAATGACATGGCCGCCTTTGAGAAACTTGCAGCTCCGAGCGAGTATAACAAAGTGGAATACTTCTCCAGCGTGAAGCCGAATTTGTTTAGAGATGTCGTCAGCAAATTCATGTCGCACGGGAAAAGCATGGACCTGACCCAGGGCGAAGCCGACGGGAACATGACCATGAATCACACGGGAACCTCTCACAAGGGCGCCGAGGAATAAATACGATGTTCGGAAAATTGACACTGGATGCAGTTCCGTACCATGAGCCGATTATCATGGTTACGGTCGCCGCTATCATCGTCGGAGGTTTGGCGATACTGGCGGCTATCACTTATTTCGGTAAGTGGAGTTATTTATGGAATGAGTGGTTGACGTCCGTCGACCATAAACGCCTCGGCATAATGTATGTGCTTGTCGCGCTAGTGATGCTGGTACGCGGTTTTGCCGATGCTATCATGATGCGCAGCCAACAGGCGCTGGCCTCCGCCGGCGAGGCCGGATTCCTGCCGCCACATCATTACGATCAGATCTTTACCGCGCACGGCGTTATCATGATCTTCTTCGTAGCAATGCCGTTTGTCATCGGTCTGATGAATCTCGTTGTGCCTTTGCAAATTGGCGCGCGCGACGTCGCTTTCCCCTTACTGAATAACCTGAGCTTCTGGTTCACCGTAGTTGGGGTAGTGCTGGTCAACCTGTCCCTTGGCGTCGGCGAATTCGCTCAAACTGGCTGGGTCGCTTATCCACCGCTTTCAGGGCTTGAGTACAGCCCCGGCGTTGGCGTCGATTACTGGATATGGAGCCTTCAGCTTTCCGGTATTGGCACCACGCTTACCGGTATCAACTTCTTTGTAACGATTCTGAAGATGCGCGCTCCAGGCATGACCATGTTCAAAATGCCGGTCTTTACCTGGGCTTCGCTGTGTACCAACGTCCTTATCATTGTTACCTTCCCTATTTTAACGGTCACTATTGCGCTTTTGACCATGGATCGCTACCTGGGCACCCATTTCTTTACTAATGATATGGGCGGCAACATGATGATGTACATTAACCTCATCTGGGCCTGGGGCCATCCGGAAGTGTACATTCTGGTGCTACCGGTTTTCGGCGTGTTCTCCGAAGTCACGGCGACCTTCTCCAGAAAACGTCTCTTTGGTTACACCTCGCTGGTATGGGCGACCGTTTGCATTACCGTACTTTCGTTCATCGTCTGGCTGCACCACTTCTTTACGATGGGCAGCGGCGCCAACGTTAATGCCTTCTTTGGTATCAGCACTATGATTATCGCCATCCCAACCGGGGTGAAAATCTTCAACTGGCTGTTCACCATGTATCAGGGGCGCATTACGTTTAACTCTGCCATGACCTGGACCGTCGGCTTTATTGTCACCTTCTCTATCGGTGGGATGACCGGCGTACTTCTGGCCGTACCGGGGGCAGACTTTGTGTTACACAACAGTCTGTTCCTGATAGCGCACTTCCATAATGTCATTATTGGCGGCGTAGTCTTCGGCTGTTTTGCCGGCCTGACTTACTGGTGGCCAAAGGCCTTTGGATTTACGCTGAATGAAACCTGGGGCAAACGCGCCTTCTGGTTCTGGATAATCGGCTTCTTTGTAGCCTTTATGCCGCTGTACGTGCTTGGATTTATGGGCATGACGCGCCGTCTGAGCCAGCAAATCGATCCGCAGTTCCACCCAATGTTAATGGTTGCCGCAGGCGGCGCCGCGCTCATCGGTATCGGCGTACTGTGTCAGGTCATTCAGTTTTACGTTTCTATCCGCGACCGCGAGCAGAATCGTGATTTAACCGGCGATCCCTGGGGCGGCCGCACGCTGGAATGGTCCACTTCCTCACCGCCGCCGTTTTATAACTTTGCCGTAGTGCCTGAAATTCATGGGCGTGACGCTTTCTGGGAAATGAAAGAAAAAGGCGAAGCCTATAAGCAGCCGGCGCATTATGAAGAGATTCATATGCCGAAAAACAGCGCAGCCGGTATGGTCATTGCCGCCTTCAGCGCTATCTTCGGCTTTGCGATGATCTGGCATATTTGGTGGCTGGCGATTATCGGATTCGCGGGCATGAATGTGACCTGGATCGTGAAAAGCTTCGATGAAGACGTCGATTACTACGTACCGGTCTCTGAAATCGAGACGCTGGAAAATCAGCACTTCGATGAAATCACTAAAGCAGGGCTGAAACATGTCAACTGATACTCTGGCGCATGCGCACGCCCATGAGCACTCTCATGGGCATCACGATGCAGGAGCCAACAAAGTGTTTGGCTTCTGGATTTACCTGATGAGCGACTGCATTCTGTTTGCATGTCTGTTCGCAACCTATGCCGTTCTGGTGAACGGCACCGCCGGCGGCCCGGCAGGAAAAGATATTTTCGAACTTCCGTTTGTGCTGGTCGAAACTTTCCTGCTGCTGCTCAGCTCCATTACCTATGGTATGGCGGCCATCGGCATGCACCGTAACAATCAGAGTCAGGTCATGGTGTGGCTGGCGCTTACGTTCCTGTTCGGCGCCGGGTTTATCGCAATGGAAATCTATGAATTCCATCATCTGATTGGCGAAGGCTTCGGCCCGTGGCGTAGCGGTTTCCTGTCTGCATTCTTTATGCTGGTAGGGACTCACGGCCTGCACGTAACCTCCGGGCTTGTGTGGATGGCCGTGCTAATGTTCCAGATAGCCCGCCGCGGTCTGACGGGCACTAACCGTACCCGCATCATGTGCCTCAGCCTATTCTGGCACTTCCTGGACGTGGTATGGATTTGCGTATTCTCTGTTGTTTACCTGATGGGGGCGATGTAATGAGTCATTTAACCGATCATAGCGGGGCTTCCCACGGCAGCGTCAAAGGCTATGTGACAGGATTTATTCTGTCTATCATCCTGACGCTCATCCCATTCTGGATGGTCATGAACGGCAGCGCATCGCACGCGATGCTGCTCGGCGTCGTGCTGGTCACCGCGGTGATACAGATATTGGTTCACCTGTCATTTTTCCTGCATATGAACACCTCCTCTGAAGGAGGCTGGAACATGGTAGCCTTTATCTTCACCGTGCTGATTATCGCCATTTTGGTGGTAGGCTCGATCTGGATTATGTGGAACCTTAACCACAACATGATGCTTGACTAAGAGCGGCGATGATGATTAAGCAATACCTGCAAGTGACGAAACCAGGAATTATTTTCGGGAATTTAATTTCTGTCATTGGAGGATTTTTACTGGCCTCAAAAGGCAGTATTGATTATCTCCTGTTCCTTTATACCTTGATTGGCGTATCGCTGGTCGTGGCATCGGGCTGTGTCTATAACAACCTGATTGACCGCGATATCGATCGTAAAATGGAAAGGACGAAAAATCGGGTGCTGGTGAAAGGCCTGATCTCACCGAAAATATCGCTGGTATACGCCACTGTGCTGGGTATCGCTGGCTTTATGCTGCTGTGGTTCGGCGCCAATCCGCTCGCGATGTGGCTGTCGGTGATGGGGTTTGTGGTGTACGTGGGCGTTTACAGTCTCTATATGAAGCGTAAATCGGTCTACGGCACGCTCATCGGCAGCCTTTCCGGCGCCGCGCCGCCGGTAATCGGTTACTGTGCGGTCACCAATGAATTCGACGCCGGTGCGTTGATTTTGCTGGCGATTTTTAGCCTGTGGCAGATGCCGCACTCCTATGCGATCGCTATTTTCCGCTTTAAAGATTATCAGGTCGCAAATATTCCGGTATTACCGGTGGTGAAAGGCATCTCGGTGGCCAAAAACCATATCACGCTCTATATCGTCGCGTTTGCCATAGCGACGCTCATGCTATCGCTTGGGGGTTACGCCGGATATAAATATCTGGTTGTTGCCGCCGCGGTCAGCGTGTGGTGGCTGGGTATGGCGCTGCGTGGATATAAAGTGGCGGATGATAAACGATGGGCGCGCAAGCTGTTTGTGTTTTCGATTATCGCCATTACATCTCTAAGCATTATGATGTCCGTCGATTTTATGGTGCCGGATTCTCACAGCCTGCTCACCTATGTGTGGTAGTACCCGGTTTTAATGGCTGCCCGGATTACGTATGGGCAGTAAGGCAAGCGGGAAAATCGGATGACTGATTTTCCCGCTTTATTTTGCCTCGCAAAAACGCATCCCCTAACGGTAAACACCGGTGCCCAGAGGATCCAATGTGTTCTGATAGCGGCCATGGGAGGGAAGATAAGGTCATCGCGAAAATAAGTCGGGCAATAAAACCTGCCCGATAACAAATATGGCTTTAACCGCCCGACCCAGCGGCGCAACTCAATGGGTACCCTTTGTAATATTTGCTAAAACAGCGAGCGTTTATTCGCACGACTTAGCGCATTACACTATGACCGCAGCGGCATTTATCGCACAAAATAAAGCGACTGATAGCCCTAATCCGGGCCGCGCGCTGCCTTTTAGCGAAGATAGTCTACGTTGACGACAATGACGCCCTATCCAACTTATTATCCGGGACAATCATGAACGACTATAAAATGACGCCCGTAGAGCGGCGCGCCACATGGGGACTTGGCGCCGTTTTTTCACTACGAATGCTTGGCATGTTTATGGTATTGCCGGTGCTCACCACTTGGGGCATGGCGCTACAGGGCGCGAGCGAAGCGCTTATCGGGCTGGCTATCGGTATTTATGGCCTGGCGCAGGCTATCTTCCAAATTCCTTTTGGCCTGCTTTCCGACCGAATTGGCCGCAAACCGCTGATCGTCGGCGGCCTGCTGGTGTTTGTGTTAGGCAGCGTTATTGCCGCGCTGACGCATTCAATCTGGGGCGTTATCCTCGGGCGCGCGCTGCAGGGTTCCGGCGCTATCGCGGCTGCAGTAATGGCCCTGCTTTCCGATCTCACTCGGGAGCAAAATCGCACCAAGGCAATGGCATTTATTGGCGTTAGCTTTGGCGTGACTTTCGCCATTGCCATGGTGGCCGGCCCGCTTATCACCCACGCTATCGGGCTAAACGGTCTGTTTTGGATGATAGCGCTGCTGGCCGCGCTGGGTATCGTCATCACGCTAATGCTGGTACCGGATAGCCGCGAACACGTCCTAAACCGAGAGTCAGGAATGGTGAAGGGCTGCTTTAGCAACGTGCTCGCTAATCCTCAGCTTCTCAAATTAAACGTCGGCATTATGTGTTTGCATATTATGCTGATGTCGACTTTTGTGGCTCTGCCGGGTGAAATGGAGCTGGCTGGGCTGCCTGCCTCACAGCACTGGAAAGTTTACCTCTGCACTATGGTGCTGGCGTTTATCCTGGTAGTCCCTTTCATTATTTATGCGGAAGTGAAGCGAAAAATGCGGCGCGTGTTTATTAGCTGCGTCGCATTACTGCTGTTGGCGGAGATCATTCTTTGGGGCGCCGGCAGCAGTTTCTGGACCCTGGCCGCAGGCGTACAGATTTTCTTTTTCGCTTTCAATCTGATGGAGGCACTGCTTCCATCGCTTATCAGCAAAGAAGCGCCGGCCGGCTATAAAGGCACCGCAATGGGCGTTTACTCCACCAGCCAGTTTCTCGGCGTCGCTATTGGCGGCTCGGCGGGCGGCTGGCTTGCCGGGCAGTTTGACGCGCAAACGGTATTTCTGTTCGGCGCTTTGCTCTCGGTTATTTGGCTCACAGTAAGCTTTACGCTAAAAGAACCGCCTTATGTAAGCAGCCTGCGCGTTGAATTGCCTGCGGGTTATCGCTCAGTGGATGCGATACGCCAGCGCCTGCTGGCCGCTCCCGGGATAACCGATGCGATACTGGTGCCCGAAGAGCGCAGCGCGTATATCAAAATTGACAGCAAACTCACGAACCGATTTGAGGTCGAGCAGTATCTTAAAGACGCCGTAGCTGAAGCATAATCCGGAGCAGCGGGCGTGCGTCGCACGAATATTATAAAAGCGCCCTTACTCACCTGGACCGGGCCAGGGCCAGACTTACGGCCGCTGCCGACAAATAGCCTGGCCGCCCGGATCACTCCGATACCGCCCCGGGCGCAACATCGCTAATAAGCATAAAAAAACGGCACGCTGTTCGCATGCCGCTATCGTCTCATTCACCTAAAAAAGGCGGGCCATACTCAGTCGCGGAAATTGTTGAACTGAAAAGGCTGCCCCAGGTTCCCGCCGCGCACCAGCGCCATTGCCTGTTGCAAATCATCGCGGGACTTACCGGTCACGCGAATTTGCTCACCCTGAATTTGCGCCTGGACTTTAAGCTTGCTGTCTTTAATCAGCTTCACGATTTTCTTCGCCATCGCCGCATCAATGCCTTGTTTCAGCGAGGCATCCACGCTCCAGGTTTTCCCGCTATGCACAAAATCCTCAGGCACTTCAATTGAACTGCCTTCAATGCCGCGCTTCAGCAGCTTAGCACGCAGGATATCAAGCAATTGATTCACCTGAAATTCTGACTCGCTGAGTACCTTTATCGACGCATTTTTTTCATTAAACTCAAAACTGGCCGTTACGTTGCGAAAATCAAAACGGGTTTCCAGCTCGCGCGATGCGTTTTCAACAGCATTACGTACTTCCTGAGTTTCTACCTCAGAAACGATATCAAAGGATGGCATAAATTATTTTCCCTCTCTTTTCTGTTGCGATGCATAATAACCGTTGGGCAGCACAAAACAACCAGTCAGATAACACAATCGCCAGGAACCCACGCTCATCATGGAAACCTGGCGCTGTTATTGAAGGGGGAAGCGAGATGAATATCACCGTGCTGGGATGTGGCGCACTCGGGCAACTATGGTTGACTGCGCTAAAAAATCAAGGACATGCATTACAAGGCTGGCTGCGAGTACCGCAGATACACTGCGACGCCAAAATCACCGGCATTGATGGCCGCCGCAGCCATATCACACTGACAGCAAACGATCCTGATTTCCTCGCTCAAAGCGACCTCTTATTAGTAACACTAAAAGCCTGGCAAGTCTCCGGTGCCCTGCGCGCCCTCACGTATATATTGCCAGAAAGCGCGCCGATACTCCTTCTGCATAATGGTATGGGCACCCTACAAGAACTGACCGCTTTGCCCCACCCTCTATTGTACGGCGTCACCACGCAGGCTGCGCGCCGGAACGGAGACGAACTCATCCATATCGCGCGCGGCGTGACGCATCTGGGGCCATGCAATGAAGCAGGTCGCGGATTTAGCCAACTAGCCGATACGCTGCATCGCGCGCTGCCTGATGTCGCCTGGCATAATGATATTCACGCGGCGGCCTGGCTTAAGCTTGCGGTTAACTGCGTCATCAATCCCTTAACCGTCGTGTATGATTGCCCAAACGGAAGTCTGCATAATCATATTGAAAAGGTTAATAAAATTACGCAGGAAGTTGCAATAGTTATGCTGCGGGAGGGATATCATACAACGCCGGAAAGTCTGCTCACTTATATCTGGCAGGTCATCGATAATACCCCAGAGCATGTCTCCTCAATGCTGCAAGATATCCGCCTGCGGCGGCACACAGAAATTGATTATATCACCGGTTATTTACTACAGCGCGCCTGCGCGCACGGCGTAGATGTCCCTGAAAACAGACGACTTTACGATGCAGTAAAGCAAATGGAGAATCATTATGAGCGCATCGGTCCTGATATGCCTCGCCCATGGCACTGAAGAAATAGAGGCGATCGCCACCCTCGACCTTTTGGTCCGCGCCGGAATCAAAGTCACCACTGCAAGCGTCGCCAGCGGCGGCGAACTCACGCTTATCTGCTCCCGCGGTGCAAAAATTCAGGCCGATGCGCCGCTGGTTGCGGTGGCAGACGGCGATTTTGACGCAATTGTCCTTCCTGGCGGAATGGCTGGCGCCCAGAGCTTCCACGATAGCCCGCTACTGATTGAAACCGTGCGCCAATTTCATTTATCCGGACGTATTGTCGCGGCTATCTGCGCCGCCCCGGCGAAAGTGCTGGTTCCGCATACGCTTTTCCCCATTGGCAATATGACCGGTTTCCCGGCGCTAAAAGCGGAGATCCCAATATCCCAGTGGCAGGATAAGCGCGTAGTCTGGGATCCTCGCGTTAATCTATTGACCAGCCAGGGGCCGGGCACCACCATGGACTTTGCGCTTAAATTGATTGACCTTCTTGCTGGTAAGGCATGCGCTGCCGATGTCGCATCCCAACTGGTATTACCCGCAGGTATTTATCAATACAAGGACCTTGTCTAGTGCGAGCTATTTTGGCGTCAGGGCTGGGGTTGAAACTGATTAGAAGCGGTTAAAAGTTTGCGGGCGGGATTATCGCCGTCTCCCCGCACAAGCGGGCAGGGAGACAGCCGTAATTATCAAGGGCGGTAAACTTTGACGTTACTAAACCCCTGCTCGCGCAAATAAAGCGCCTGCAGGCGGCTCATCACACCGCGCTCGCACCACAGTAGCCAGGTTTTATTCCGATCGAGAGAGCCAAACTGCGTGCTTAACTTATAGAAAGGCAGCGGCACAACATCGATGCCTTTAACCTGTAGCGGTTTAGCGTCCTGTTCATCTACTGAGCGAATATCCAAAATCACATCATAAGGGCCAAAATCGCTCACCGTTTCAACCTCTACCACCTCTTCCTCGGCCTGATGGGCGATTTCACGAATATCGACATTACTGGCGTCTTCTACAACCTTATCGAGAATCGCGAAGTCGAATTTCGCTTCCTCCGCCTCAATCCGCGCTTTCACCGCTTTCACCGTCGGGCTTTTAGAAATCACCCCACAATATTCCGGCATCGTCCGGGCGAAATCCTCGGTGCCGATTTCACGCGCCAGATTAATAATGTGCTCTTTGTCGTGGGAAATCAGCGGGCGCAAAATCAATGTGTCGGACACATTATCGATTAGCCGCAGATTGGTCAGCGTCTGGCTGGAAACCTGGCCCAGGGCTTCACCGGTCACCAGCGCCTGAACGCCATAGCGTTCTGCCACTTTCGAAGCCGCGCGTACCATCATGCGCTTAAGCACCACGCCCATCTGTCCGTCGTCTACCTTTTCCAGAATCTCCCCGACCACCGGTTCGAAATTAATGGCGACAAAACGTACCCGGTGCGAACTGCTGAAACGGTTCCATAGATAGTGCGCAACCTGGCGTACCCCAATTTCATGGGCAGCACCGCCAAGATTAAAGAAGCAATAATGGACGCGGCACCCGCGGCGCATCAGCATATAACTGGAAACCCCAGAGTCGAACCCGCCGGAAATCAATGACAGCACATCTTCCTGAGTACCAATCGGGAAGCCGCCGATACCTTCATAGCGGCCTTTGACCAGCAACAAACGGTCATCTTCAATTTCCAGATTGACGGTGATATCGGGATGGGTCAACTTCACGCGAGCGGATTCGATATGTTGATTCAGACCGCCGCCCACATAGCGCTCTACCTCAATTGAACTAAACTCATGCTTGCCGCGGCGCTTAACGCGCACGCAGAACGTCTTGCCTGCCAGCGCCGACTGCCACGCTTCCAGCGTGCGTTCAAAAATATCGTGCATTGAGGTAAACGGAACTTCCTCAACCTCAAGTATATGGTGAATACCGGGTATGCGAGTCAGCGCATCGCGGATAGCCAGACGCTGGCTTTCATCTTTGGCACGGACCACGATATGATCCCAATGGCGGATCACCGCCAAATTCTCATCGTAATGTTTCAGTACGTTGCGGATATTCCCGGTCAATATTTTGATAAAGCGCAGACGCACCGATTGACTTTTAATGGTGATTTCCGGGAACAATTTAATGATAAACTTCATGGCGACTAAGATTCGTTGGGCAGCCATGACTGCGCGGAGCGCTGGCTGAAAAAAGGTATATCGCAGGTCGCCGCAGGCGCCTGCATCCAGGCGCGGAAGTATACCACTATCAATGTGAGACTGCTCACATAACTCACTCAACCCCGACGGCCACTGTGTCAATGCGCCTTTTCTCTTACAAATCAGGGGGCATTAACGATAAGACTCATGAATCAGCGTTCCCCAAAAGCGCTTTCCGGTAGTAAAGCGCCCAAATCAGAGAGTCCTAATGCTTAACAGACATATTTGATTATCCTTTTGTCTCCGTTACCATGACGGACTCGCCAGAATCACTGAACAAGGCCAGATAAGCACTATGCCAAAGAAGAATGAAAGCCAGGTCAGTTTTGAAAGCGCACTGACCGAGCTGGAACAGATTGTCTCCCGCCTGGAAAACGGCGACCTGCCTCTTGAAGAAGCGCTGAATGAGTTTGAACGCGGCGTCCAGCTCGCACGTCAGGGGCAAACGCGGCTGCAGCAAGCCGAACAGCGGGTACAAATCTTATTGAACGATAGCGAAGAGGCGCCGTTAACGCCTTTTACTCCGGATGCGCAGCAATGACGCTGCTTGCCAATATGCAGGCGCACGCCGACAGAGTAGATCGCGCGCTGTCAGCGTTCCTGTCAACGCTGCCTTTTCAGAACACTCCCCTCGTCGATGCCATGCGTCACGGCGCATTATTAGGGGGTAAGCGACTGCGCCCGTTTTTGGTTTATGCAACCGGTGAAATGTTTGGCGTTTCATCCCAGGCGCTCGATGCGCCCGCGGCGGCAATTGAATGTATCCACGCCTATTCGTTAATCCATGACGATCTCCCTGCCATGGATAATGACGCCCTGCGTCGCGGGCAACCGACCTGCCACATTAAATTCGGCGAAGCTAGCGCTATACTTGCCGGCGATGCTTTGCAAACGCTGGCGTTTTCTATACTGAGTGATGCGCCAATGCCTAATGTGGACGCCGCGCAGCGAGTAGCCTTAATTACTGAACTGGCCCGGGCCAGCGGCGTTGCCGGTATGTGCGGCGGCCAGGCTATGGATTTGGCGGCGGAGGGGCATCGCGTCGATTTACCGACGCTGGAACAAATTCACGCGCATAAAACAGGCGCGTTAATTCGTGCGGCGGTTCGGCTTGGCGCACTCTGCGCGGGCGAAGAAGGTCGCAACGCGCTGGCACCGCTGGACAAGTTCGCCAGCCATATCGGCCTTGCGTTTCAGGTCCAGGACGATATTTTGGATGTCGTCGGCGACACCGCCACGATCGGCAAAAGTCAGGGGCGTGATTTAGAACTGGGGAAGAGTACCTACCCTGCGCTACTGGGACTGGAGCCGGCGCGTCAGAAGGCTCTGGAGTTATGCGATGCCGCGCTGGACGCGCTTGATGAGTTAACATCCGCATCGCTCGATACTTCAACGCTTGCAGCGCTGGCACGCTACGTTATACAGCGTGATAAATAAATTACACCACGATGAGTCTCCGATGAGTTTTGATACAGCCAAATATCCGACACTGGCGCTGGTAGACACTACCCAGGAACTACGCCTGCTGCCAAAAGAAAGTCTGCCAAAGCTGTGTGATGAACTGCGCCGCTATCTTCTGGATAGCGTTAGCCGTTCCAGCGGGCATTTCGCTTCAGGGCTTGGCGCGATAGAACTGACCGTTGCGCTGCACTATATCTACAATACGCCGTTCGACAAACTTATCTGGGACGTCGGACATCAGGCTTACCCGCATAAAATTCTGACCGGACGCCGCGACCGCATTGGCACCATCCGCCAAAAAGACGGGCTGCACCCCTTTCCGTGGCGCGACGAAAGCGAATATGACGTCCTTAGCGTCGGGCACTCGTCAACCTCAATCAGCGCAGGTATTGGTATCGCCGTAGCGGCGGAAAAAGAAGGTAAAGATAGGCGCACGGTTTGCGTTATCGGCGATGGCGCGATCACCGCCGGCATGGCCTTTGAAGCCATGAACCACGCTGGCGATATTCGCCCTAACATGCTCGTTGTCCTTAACGATAACGAAATGTCTATTTCGGAAAACGTTGGCGCACTAAATAACCACCTCGCGCAAATCCTTTCCGGCAAGTTTTATTCCACCCTGCGGGAAGGCGGGAAAAAAGTCTTCTCCGGCGTGCCACCCATCAAAGAGCTGCTTAAACGTACAGAAGAGCACATTAAAGGCATGGTGGTTCCCGGCACTCTGTTTGAAGAACTGGGCTTTAATTACATCGGCCCCGTTGACGGACACGATGTTCTGGGGCTGGTCACGACCCTTAAAAATATGCGCGACCTGAAAGGCCCACAATTCCTACACGTGATGACGAAAAAAGGGCGCGGTTACGAGCCGGCGGAAAAAGATCCTATCGCCTGGCACGCGGTGCCTAAATTCGACCCCAGCGAAGGGCGATTGCCGAAAATCAGCGGCGGGTTGCCGGGTTACTCAAAAATTTTTGGTGACTGGCTGTGTGAAGTCGCGGCTCAGGACCCACGCCTGATGGCTATTACCCCGGCGATGCGTGAAGGTTCCGGGATGGTTGAGTTTTCACGCCAATTTCCGGACCGCTATTTTGACGTTGCCATCGCAGAACAGCATGCGATCACATTTGCCGCCGGGCTGGCCATTGGCGGCTATAAGCCTGTGGTCGCTATCTACTCAACGTTCTTACAGCGCGGCTACGATCAATTCATTCACGATGTCGCTATCCAGTCGCTGCCGGTACTGTTCGCCATCGACAGAGCCGGAATCGTCGGCGCCGATGGTCAAACGCACCAGGGTGCCTTCGATCTTAGCTTCCTGCGCTGTATTCCAAATATCGTGATTATGACGCCGAGCGATGAAAACGAATGCCGTCATATGCTATGGACCGGTTATCACCACGAAAGCGGCCCCAGCGCGGTGCGCTATCCGCGAGGCAGCGTCCGCGGTGTAGCCCAAACGCCGCTGGAAAAGCTGCCTATCGGTAAAGGCGTTATCCTCCGCGAAGGCGAAAAACTGGCGCTGCTTAACTTCGGCACGTTGCTGGCAGAAGCGGAGCAGGTCGCTGAAAATCTGAACGCCACGCTGGTTGATATGCGCTTTGTAAAACCGTTGGATGAAGCGCTGATTCTGGATATGGCGCAGCGCCACGAAGCGCTAATCACCGTGGAAGAAAATGCCATGATGGGCGGTGCGGGCAGCGGCGTGAATGAAGTTCTGATGGCGCATCGTAAACCGGTACCGGTACTTAATATTGGGCTGCCTGACTATTTTATTCCGCAGGGCACCCAGGAAGAGGCGCGAGAAGCCTGTGGCTTAGATGCCGCTGGCATGCTGGCGCGCGTTCGCGCCTGGCTGGGCGCCTGATTCCGATGATATGGGGCGAGCCTGCGCGCTCGCCCCGCCTGTTTTCTTAACTATTGCGCCTGATTTCGTGTTGATAACAAAACGGCAGGCCGCTTTGCCTTGATTGCGTTTTCTAATTTAGCGAAGCGCCAATTCTCTACGGTGCGTTTTATGAGCACCACTTACTTCAGCCGGTTCTACAAATTGTGCCGCCAGCCAGCGTAATTTGTCATCATCCAGCGTGCCGGCATAAAAATGCAGGGAAACCCAGGCTAATAGCCAGTCATGCCGCGCCCGGGCCAAATCAGAACGCACATTATAAAGCTGTGACCAGGCATTCAGAACATCCAAATTAATACGCTCACCGCCGATAACGCTTTTCCGCGTCGCATCCACTAACACACTCGCCGCATTCTCAGCCTGTTTGTAGGCGGCGATTCTGGCTGGCAGGCGCGTGAGTATAGTAAAATGCTGGCGCAGCGCCACGGCAATAGCGTCGGTCTCCCGCGTTTTTTCCCACGCGGTCCGCTGATACTGCGCCTGTGCCTGACGCGTAGCCGCCGCCACCGCACCACCGGAAAATAAAGGCACGCTGACCTGAATCCCTAGCGTACCGGTATCATAACGCTGTTTATAATTACTCTCATTTTCAGAATGTGAGTTACGCCGGTTTGCAACCAGGCTCATTCGCGGGAAATGCCCCGCTCGCTGGCGTTCAATATCATATTTAGCCACCGTAAGCGTCTCATCAAGCCGCTGTAATTGGGCATTATGCTTGACTGCCATCGTTAACCAATACTGGAAATCATTGTGAACCAGAGGCTTAGGATGAAAACCGTCGCGCAGCGCGCCCGGTAATGCCGAGCGCAGCGGGCGTCCAATAATAGATTCCAGCGTTTTTACTGCAATATCAAATTCATCGCGCTGTTCCAACAGCTGAGCTTCAGCCAGCTCGACTCTGGCACGCGTTTCAAGAAGATCGGTTTGTGTCCCTTCGCCGGCCTGAAGTAACCGCTGATTCAAACGGAATTGTTCGCGCAGCGTGTCATTCTGCGCTAGCAGCAATACGCCTTTCTCATGTTCAAGAAGTACGCGATTCCATGCCTGAAATAATCTGACCATTAGCGCTAAATGCTGTTCACGAAACTGCGCATAGGCCTGTCGCGCCCCCGCCTTTCCACGCTGATAGCGCGCCCAGGCCTCGTAATCTAACAAAGGCTGCTGCAAAGACCATGTTGATACTGCACTGGTATAACGTCGCTGATTGTGCTGCCGGGCACCGTTGACAGAAGAGTAATTACGAGCCTGTTGATAATCCCACCCTACTTTAGGTAATAACGCTGAAACTCCCAATTGTTCTTCTTCCATGCCCGCATCCCTGGCATAGCGCGCAGCCTGATAATCCGGATCGTGGGCAAGTGCCAGCGCCCAGGCGTCCATAAGGTTCATCGCATAACCTTGAGCAATAATTAAAAAGATGCCCGCCAATCCTAAAAGAACGCGCAAAGCGTATTTTGTTAGATACTGCATGCTCATTCCTCCGTGAATGCCAGTTTTAACCTATCAAATAGCGGCTTAAATAAATAACTCAGAAAAGAGCGCTCCCCCGTACGAATAAAAGCTTCCACTGGCATACCTGGGCGAATATCAAAATGGCTAAGCGCTTCACTTCCATGTTCATCAACACGGATTTGCAGGTCGTAATAAGGCTGCCCGGTTTGAATATCTTTTTGTTGGTCTGCTCCTACCAAGATAACCCGCCCGGATACACGCGGAGTGGTAGCCTGGTTAAATGCAGTAAAAGAAAGAGTGACCGGGTTATGAAGCGCAATTTTATCGATAAGGTTTATTGGAAGCTGGGCGTTAATTTGCAGTGGTTGCCCCTGAGTGTTACCAACGGTGCAAAACTGATCCACCCCAGCGGTTGAAAACTGATCCA
>CALYPF010000038.1 GCA_945271245.1 uncultured Enterobacteriaceae bacterium
TGGATCAGTTTTCAACCGCTGGGGTGGATCAGTTTTGCACCGTTGGTAACATTAAGGTCGGCAATGAATATTTCATTCGCTCCATCGCCAGCATTGAAGAAACCTGTATTCATTTCTTTTGCGATCTTGAATTTGGCG
Source organism: uncultured Enterobacteriaceae bacterium (assembly GCA_945271245.1). Classification (GTDB taxonomy): domain Bacteria; phylum Pseudomonadota; class Gammaproteobacteria; order Enterobacterales; family Enterobacteriaceae; genus Apirhabdus; species Apirhabdus apintestini. Next base: position 139 of record CALYPF010000038.1, read on the forward strand.
ACAAACTTTACCTGCTTGAAAAGACCGATTTTAAACAAACTACGCGTAACGACTGGAAGACTTTCATTAAAAGCCGGGGTAAACCAGCGGCCATTCTGATGAACGATTGCGTATTAAGGCGGCTTGGAAATCAACCGCAGCTTTCCGATGCCCATTTTTTTAAAGGAATAATTGCCGCTGGTTTTTCCAGCTTTGGTGAAATTCTTGGCGTACCCATGAATCAAACTCTATCTGCGTTGGTCTTCTTTGATAGAGATGTAAAAAGTATGACCCACTTCCCTGTGCAATACGCCAGCTACGCGGGACATTATGCTCAGCGCGAACTGTCACGCTGGGAAACATTGCATGATATTCAAAACCGTGTACTTCAGAGCATGATTTCACATCAGCGGGGTTTTGAACCGCTGATTGAACTACTACCTATTCTCGAATCAGCGACGCAGCATCAACACAAAACATTGAACCTTGCAGAAAGCGGTATTCGGGCTATCAGTAATGTGGCGCAGGAAAGCCAGCAGGCCCAGCATCGGCTAGAAAGCGAGTTAACTGAACTTGAAAAGATATCGAATAGCATTACTGAAATTACGGACATCATCAGCAACATGGCCTTTCAGATTAATATACTGGCGCTTAATGCTGCGGTAGAGTCCGCGCGCGTGGGGCAGGCGGGCAGGGGATTTGCCGTCGTCGCTAATGAAGTGCGTCGTCTGGCTCACTCATCTAAAGAGCAGGCGGATGCCACCACCAGCAACATACGGAAGGCCGTCGAAACTATTACCCGTATCCGCGCTGTCGCTGACCTTACCATGAAAACAGCGACCGACATGGCGCAGCGTAGTCTCAGCGCTGCGGATAGCCTTTCGTCAATGGAAAGTAAAACCATAAATGATCAGAAGAGCATATCTCAACATCTTCACAGCCTGCATACATTAACCGACAGAATTGATTCTATGCAGGAGTCTTTGAATCAGTTAGCAGTGTTACAGCAGCTTTCTGAATCACGCTCTAACGGGCACGGCCCAGCGTAACTGCCTTTTATGGCATCAGAAGATGGCCTCTAACTAGCAAAGGCCATCTTCTGTAAATTTCGATAATTCCACACTCTGTATATACAGGCACTTTAACAAAAGCATTAATATAATCAGAGCAATAACCCAAGTGGCTCAATAAAAATTGGGGAGCGGGTTCAAGCCAAAACTGTGCGGTAAAGAAAGGAATTATGGCGAAGGTAAGTTTTACCGGCAGAGCTAAAGTAAAACGGAGAGTCATATTTTATGGGCATAGCATTTGCCAATAAAAATTCGCCTGCATAACAGGTGGCTTTGACGCAGCCCCCTAAAAGCAGGCTTAAACACTCCCCTTCCACACCAGGCTGGATTTGCCGTTCTTCTTCCTCTTTCGCTATCTTTCCTGGTACCGGACATTTTCTTCGTGTGCGCTCGCTGAGTCCGCAAAATATCTCTTTCCCGGAATAATTGTTCCAACGTTTGCGCTTTCTGAGATAAGGAAACGTCGCAAACAGTCTGATAGCCGTTCGCATCCTGTGAGTTCCTGGGCACCTAAACCTGGCGGCGTTCTGGCTATGACCTACCGGCACATTTAGCTCAACGACCGTGCGCTTTTCGTATTGCTGTAGATATAGACGCTGCGATAAAGCTCTTTATCGAGGCTACCTTTGAGGATTTTGTATCCGTACTTCGGCGCCCATACGAGATGATATTGACAGCGATAGAATACGCGGCAAGCGGATGCTATTGACTCCTTGATTTGCAGGTAGCAAACCGGGGCAGTATTTAGCAAAGCATTCCCCGGGCACAGCCCTACATGAACGATCGCCACCTCCCCAGAAGATGGTTTAATATTGGCAATAAAAATGCCAGCCCCGGGGCTGGCATTTATGCTTCAAGCCTGTATTACATCGCTTTTTTAGTCAGTTCAATCACGCGCAGTTTGGCGATAGCTTTCGATAGTTCTGCAGAAGCCTGAGCGTAATCCACATCGCCGTGGGAGCTGCGAATGTGTTCTTCCGCTTTGCGCTTAGATTCCTGAGCGCGAGCTTCATCGAGATCCTGACCACGAATTGCTGTATCAGCCAAAACCGTTACGGTTCCTGGCTGCACTTCCAGCACGCCGCCAGAGAGATATATAAACTCTTCAGCGCCGTTATCTTTTACGATGCGGATCATACCAGGCTTAATGGCGGTGAGGAGCGGAGCGTGGCCGGGGAAAATACCCAGTTCACCTTCGCTACCCGTAACCTGGATTTTTTCGACCAGACCAGAAAACATTTGTTGTTCTGCACTGACGACATCCAGATGATAAGTCGTTGCCATGTCACCCTCCTGTCAAGGCGTTACAGTTTTTTGGCTTTTTCCACTGCTTCTTCAATGGTGCCAACCATGTAGAACGCCTGCTCCGGCAGGTGATCGTACTCACCGTCCATAATGCCTTTAAAGCCGCGGATAGTATCTTTCAGAGAAACGAATTTACCCGGCGAACCTGTAAAGACTTCTGCTACGAAGAATGGCTGCGACAGGAAGCGCTGAATTTTACGGGCGCGAGCAACCACCAGCTTATCTTCTTCGGACAGTTCATCCATCCCCAGAATAGCAATGATGTCTTTCAACTCCTGGTAGCGCTGCAAAATTGACTGCACGCCACGCGCGACATCGTAATGCTCCTGGCCAACCACTAATGGGTCTAGCTGGCGGCTGGTGGAATCCAGCGGGTCAACGGCCGGATAAATCCCCAAAGAGGCAATCTGGCGGCTCAGAACCACGGTAGCATCAAGGTGCGCAAAGGTGGTTGCCGGCGACGGGTCAGTCAAGTCATCCGCAGGGACATATACCGCCTGCACGGAGGTGATAGAACCTGTTTTCGTTGAGGTAATACGCTCCTGCAGAACGCCCATTTCTTCCGCCAGCGTCGGCTGATAACCTACCGCAGACGGCATACGTCCTAACAGCGCGGAAACTTCTGTACCAGCCAGCGTATAACGATAGATGTTATCGACGAACAAAAGAACGTCACGCCCTTCGTCACGGAATTTTTCCGCCATGGTCAGGCCAGTTAGCGCAACGCGCAGACGGTTTCCCGGCGGCTCGTTCATCTGCCCGTATACCAGCGATACTTTATCCAGTACGTTAGATTCGGTCATTTCATGGTAGAAGTCGTTACCCTCACGAGTACGCTCACCCACGCCTGCAAACACAGAGTAACCGGAGTGCTCGATCGCAATATTACGGATAAGCTCCATCATATTTACGGTTTTACCTACGCCCGCACCGCCGAACAGACCAACTTTACCGCCTTTAGCAAATGGGCAAATCAAGTCCATTACTTTAATACCGGTTTCCAGCAGCTCCTGAGAGTTTGACAACTCTTCATAGGTTGGCGCTTCGCGGTGAATTGCCCAGCGCTCTTCTGCACCGATATCACCTTTCATATCGACCGGATCGCCGAGTACGTTCATGATACGCCCCAGCGTTGCTTTACCAACCGGTACTTCAATAGGATGTTCGAGATCTTTGACGTCCAGCCCACGGCGCAGACCATCAGAAGAACCCATGGCAATGGTACGCACCACGCCACCGCCTAATTGCTGTTGAACTTCCAGCACCAGGCGCTCATTACCATTCATCACCTCAAGAGCGTCGTACACTTTTGGTACGGCATCCTGAGGAAACTCGACGTCCACCACGGCGCCGATTACCTGGATAATCTTTCCAGTTGCCATCTTGAATCCTCTACGTATTAACCTGGTTAAACCGCGGCGGCCCCCGAGACTATCTCGGTGAGTTCCTGAGTAATGCTGGCCTGACGAGCCTTGTTGTACACCAGTTGCAGCTCTTTAATCAGGTTTCCGCCGTTATCGGTCGCGGCTTTCATCGCCACCATTCGTGCGGCCTGCTCGCTGGCCAGGTTTTCCACCACACCCTGATAAACCTGTGACTCCACATAGCGACGCAGCAGCGTGTCCAGCAGCGCTTTAGGGTCTGGTTCATACAGGTAATCCCAGGTTTTACTTTGCAACTCCTCATCTTCCGCCGCTGGCAGCGGCAGCAATTGAGTAATCGTCGGTTCCTGAGACATGGTGTTAATAAATTTATTGCTGACAATATAAAGCTTATCCAGACGACCTTCGTCATAGGCCTGCAGCATGACTTTCACCGGGCCAATCAGTTCGGACAAAGAGGGGTTATCACCCATCCCTGTCACCTGCGCCACAACGTTACCGCCAACTGAGTTAAAGAATGAAACCCCTTTAGATCCAATAAGTGCCATATCACACTGCACGCCTTTATCGGACCAGGCTTTCATTTCATTCAGCAGTTTTTTAAACAGATTAATGTTCAAACCACCGCACAGGCCGCGGTCGGTAGATACCACCAGGTAACCGACACGCTTAACGTCGCGCTCTTCCAGGTAAGGATGCTTATATTCCAGATTACCGTTTGCAAGGTGCCCAATCACGTTGCGCATGGTTTCAGCGTAAGGACGGCTGGCCGCCATGCGTTCCTGCGATTTACGCATTTTGGAAGCGGCGACCATTTCCATCGCTTTCGTGATCTTCTGCGTATTCTGGACGCTTGCGATCTTACTACGTATCTCTTTTGCGCCGGCCATGAGCTTCTCCTCAAAGCCTGGCGGTCCATTCAACAACGGACCGCCAGAACATTACCAGGACTGGGTTGCTTTGAAGGTATCGAGCACGCCTTTCAGCTTGCCTTCGATCTCATCGTTATAGCCGCCCGTCTTGTCGATTTCCTGCATTAGCGCAGCATGATCGCGATCGACATACGCCAGTAATGCCGCTTCGAAGCTGCCAACTTTAGCAATCTCAACGTCTTCCAGATAACCACGCTCTGCTGCAAACAGTACCAACGACTGCTGTGCTACAGACATCGGCGCATACTGTTTCTGTTTCAGAAGTTCGGTCACTTTCTGGCCGTGATTCAACTGTTTACGAGTTGCATCATCCAGATCGGATGCAAACTGAGAAAACGCCGCCAGCTCACGATACTGCGCCAGGGCAGTACGAATACCACCAGAAAGCTTTTTCATGATTTTGGTTTGCGCCGCGCCACCAACGCGGGATACGGAAATCCCCGGGTTAACCGCAGGGCGAATACCGGCGTTAAACAGACTGGACTCAAGGAAGATCTGACCATCAGTGATTGAAATCACGTTAGTCGGAACAAACGCAGATACGTCGCCGGCCTGAGTCTCAATGATAGGCAATGCCGTCAGAGAACCCGTCTGACCTTTCACTTCGCCTTTGGTAAACGTTTCAACATATTCAGCATTAACGCGCGCAGCACGCTCCAGCAGGCGAGAGTGGAGATAGAAAACATCGCCCGGGAAGGCTTCACGTCCAGGTGGACGGCGTAACAGCAGAGAGATCTGACGATACGCTACGGCCTGCTTAGAGAGGTCATCATAGATGATTAATGCATCTTCCCCGCGATCGCGGAAATATTCGCCCATCGCACAGCCAGCGTACGGCGCCAGATACTGCAGCGCAGCCGATTCAGAGGCTGTAGCCACCACAACAATCGTGTTAGCCAGTGCGCCGTGTTCTTCCAGCTTGCGTACTACATTTGAAATGGTCGAGGCTTTCTGACCAATCGCCACATAGATACATTTAATGCCGGAATCACGCTGGTTAATAATGGCATCGACGGCGAGCGCCGTTTTACCGGTCTGACGGTCACCGATAATCAGCTCACGCTGACCACGGCCAATTGGAATCATCGCATCGACAGATTTGTAGCCAGTTTGCACCGGCTGATCGACAGACTGCCTGTCGATAACGCCAGGTGCGATGGCTTCTACCGCAGAGAACCCGTCATGCTCAACGGGGCCTTTACCGTCAATCGGCGCACCCAATGTATTCACGACGCGCCCGAGCAGGCCACGTCCGACCGGAACTTCCAGAATACGGCCGGTACATTTTACTTTCATGCCTTCAGCGAGGTCGGCGTATGGCCCCATAACTACTGCACCTACAGAGTCGCGCTCAAGGTTCAGTGCAATAGCATAACGGTTACCAGGCAAAGAGATCATTTCCCCTTGCATCACATCGGCTAGGCCGTGTACGCGGATGATACCGTCACTGACGGAAACAATAGTACCTTCATTGTGAGCTTCGCTCACAACATTGAACTGATCGATACGCTGCTTAATCAGTTCGCTGATTTCGGTGGAATTCAGTTGCATGCTCCAGTCCCCTTAAGACTGCAAGACGTCTGCCAGGCGTTCAAGGCGGCCGCGTACGCTACCGTCAATGACCATATCACCCGCACGGATGACGACTCCTGCCATTACAGACTTATCAATTTTGCAATTCAGCTTCACTTTGCGTGACAGACGTTTTTCCATTGCGGCGCCAATTTTCGAAAGCTGCTCTTCATTCAGTGTGTTGGCAGAAGTTACATCAACTTCAACGGTCGCCTCTTGGGCGGCGCGCAGGTTAATGAACTGCTCAAGAACATCAGGAAGCACCTTCAGACGCCCATTTTCAGCCATAACCTTAATCAGGTTTTGACCATGAACATCAAGCTGGTCACCACAAATTGTGATAAACGATTCGGCGAGCGTTTCCGGCGCCAGTGCGCCGGAGAGAAGCTCTGTCATTTGTTCGTTTTTAGTCACCTCGGCGGCAAATGCCAGCATATTTTGCCAGCGGTCAACGCTCTGGTGTTCGACGGCAAAGTCAAAAGCTGCTTTGGCGTAGGGGCGAGCTACCGTAATAAATTCAGACATCAGCCCCTCCCTCCTTACAGTTCAGCGACCAGTTTATCTACGATGTCGCTGTTTGCAGCTTCATCCACGGAACGTTCGATAATCTTCTCGGCGCCGGCAACCGCCAGCGAGGCAACCTGCTTACGCAGTTCTTCACGAGCGCGTTTGCGTTCAGCTTCTATCTCAGCCTGAGCCTGCGCTACGATTTTTTCACGTTCCTGCTCTGCTTCAGCTTTCGCATCGTCCAGCATCTGTGTGCGGCGTTTATTTGCCTGCTCGATAATGACCTGGGCTTCTGCTTTCGCTTTTTTCAGCTGGTCGTTCGCATTAGCCTGTGCAAGGTCTAAATCCTTTTTCGCACGCTCTGCTGAAGCCAGTCCGTCACCAATTTCCTTCTGACGTTTTTCAATAGCAGCCATAATCGGCGGCCATACATACTTCATGCAGAACAGGACAAACAGGACAAACGCGATGGCCTGGCCGAGGATTGTTGCGTTAAGATTCACAGCACAATGCCTCTTATTTAGTTAACGTTTTCATATCGCTATCTTTAATTTAAAGAAAGCAACACGTACTACGCGACGGCAAACATCACGTACAGCCCCAGACCAACAGCGATCATCGGGATAGCATCCACCAGACCCATAACGATAAAGAACTGAGTACGCAGCAGAGGAATCAGATCTGGCTGACGCGCAGCGCCTTCCAGGAATTTCCCCCCGAGGATGCCGATACCGATCGCAGCACCGATTGCCGCCAGGCCCATCATTACAGCGGCAGCCATGTACAGCAGATCCATATTCAGGTTTTCCATGACAGTCTCCAGTTTGTTTCAGTTTAAACGCAGTAGTGTTATATAAAATTAATGTTCTTCAGACGCCATCGACAGATAGACAATCGTCAGAACCATGAAGATGAAGGCTTGCAGCGTGATAATCAGAATGTGGAAAATCGCCCACGGCACATTCAGCACCCATTGAGACCACCACGGCAACAGACCCGCAATCAGAATGAAAATCAGCTCACCGGCATACATGTTGCCGAACAGTCGCAGCCCGAGAGAAACAGGTTTAGACAGTAGACTTACGCCTTCGAGGATCAGGTTTACTGGAATGAAAATCCAGTGGTTAAACGGCTGAAGCGTCAGCTCTTTCGTGAAGCCACCAACGCCTTTCATTTTGATGCTGTAAAAAAGAATGAGGATAAATACGCCAAGCGCCATCGACAGCGTGATATTAACATCCGCTGAAGGCACCACGCGTAAAGCAGGCAGGCCTAATACATGCTCACCGATGTATGGCAGCAAATCGATAGGCAGTAAGTCCATCAGGTTCATCAGGAAAACCCAAACAAAGATAGTCAGCGCAAGCGGTGCAATAACCTTACTTTTGCCGTGATACATATCTTTTACGCTGCCATGAACAAAGCCAATCACCAGTTCAATAGCCGTCTGAAATTTTCCAGGCACGCCGCTAGTGGCGCCTTTAGCCACTTTACGGAACAGGAATAAAAACAATATCCCCAAAACCACTGAGAAGAACATGGAGTCAATATTAAGCGTCCAGAATGTGGCCGGGGGGTTGTGCGGATCCACCAGCGAGAACGTACGAAGGTCAATCTGAAGATTATTCAGATGGTGTCCAATGTAGTCCTGCGGGGTTGAGATTTCTCCTGCAGACATGATGCCTCTTACCCTTGGTTGTTAATTACAGCAGACGCCAGTATCTGTACCACCAGCGCCGATATCCAGGTCACTATCAGCGGTAAGAACACCGCTTTAAAGCACGCTAACGCCACCACCAGTAGGATAAATGTCACTATCACCTTTACCGCTTCGCCTAACGCAAATGACCACGCTAAGCGCCCTTTGGCCGGTATCTGAGCCTGGTGACGCCAGGCAAAATTCATAAAGAATGCATTTGGCAGTAAGGCTGCCAGACCACCTCCAATTGCGGAAGCGCCCCATTCCAGGCTTTTAAGGCTAAACAACAGTCCAATCACGATTACTGTCAGTAGCTGAATAACCAACAGCCTGTTTGCCACATTTTTGCCCGAAAGTGATGCTGACATAATGTTTCGCTTCTGCTCCCTTCGGGGTACATCAAGTGTCGTATATAACTGCCTTTAGGACTCTGAGTCAAGCGCCAAAAAGCGCTCAAATTATACGGGCCGGCCCCGTGATTTCAAACGATAAGTAGCAAAAAGGTGAATAAATATTTAATTTTTTTTCAAACACCCTATTTTCTCATTTTAAAAAAAACTTGAGCAAGCTCTCATAATCACAATAAGTACGAAATCGACTAGTTATAAAGCGTGCTGTGAGTCACAAAACGAATAATCATAATAAGGCGTTTTTAGGTTTATTTCGCAAAAAACAAAATTTATCCTAATGATTTAAAAAACAATTACAAAATATTCTTATTAAAAGCCATGTAAACACGATAAATACAACTCATTGACATTTGGCAGACATTTTTTATGTAAAAAAATTATTCATTGCTCGATTTTTATTGTTTCTATTTTCTACTTTGTCGATAAAAGTGGATTAGCAAAAAAAGTTACGTTAAACGAAGGAGATTAAACAGTTAGTGTAAGGTTAAATGTCATGTCATTTAACTCTAAGACTTATCATGTTATTACCCGGTTTTTATCAGATAAAAATGCGACTTTTTTTGATAAAAATTAATTTTTATTCGGGCAAATAATCACCAGATGTCGCTCACCTTCAAGTGAAGGAACATGTAAACGCACAACATCTTTTACAGCTACCGTAGGGGGTAATGCCGTTAATTCATCTTCAGATTTGACGCCTTTAAGTGCATAAAAACTCCCCGTATTTCCAGGCAAATGGTTACACCATGAAATCATATCGTTGAGAGAGGCGAAAGCTCGGCTAATTACGCCGTCAAACGGCTGTACGGCTGAAAACGCCTCTACGCGACTCTGTACCGGCGTGATATTTTCCAGGCCCAGTTCATGCTGCACCTGCCGTAAAAACCGGATGCGTTTTCCCAGGCTATCCAGCAGAGTAAAGTGAGAATCAGGCCGTACAATAGCCAGCGGGATGCCTGGAAGCCCGGGGCCAGTGCCTACGTCAATAAAACGCGTCCCCTGCAAATATGGCTCAACCACAATGCTGTCCATAATATGGCGAACCAGCATCTCTTCAGGATCGCGAATAGAAGTAAGGTTGTAGGCTTTATTCCACTTGTGCAACAGTCCGACATAATCGACCAATTGCTGTTTTTGACGTTCAGACAGCGTAATGGCGGCTGCCTCAAGAAGTGAATTTAGTTTATTCAGCACGGTATTCTCCGAAAAAGCCGGGATTCCCCGGCCCTATGCATTGGCTTAATCAGGCGCTGCGGCGCAGCATACCTTGCTTTTTCAACCAGACAAGTAAAATGGAAATAGCCGCAGGCGTTACGCCAGATATGCGCGATGCCTGTCCAATAGAGGTCGGTTTATGATCGTTCAGCTTTGCGATGACCTCGTTAGATAGCCCGGAGACCTGCCGGTAATCTAGCGTTGCGGGCAATAACGCATTTTCATTACGCTGCTGTTTCTCTATTTCATCCTGCTGACGCGCAATATATCCTTCATACTTCACCTGAATTTCAACTTGCTCAGCGGCCTGTTCGTCTTCAAGCATGGGTGCAAACGGCGCCAGTGCGGTTAAACTCCGGTAAGTTATTTCAGGCCGGCGTAACAGCTCTTCACCGCTGGCTTCCCGGGATAACGGCGATTTTAAGAGTGCATTGATTGCCGGCGCAGCCTCTGAGGAAGGATGAACCCATAGCGATTTCAAGCGCTGTCGTTCCTGTTCAATATTTTCCAGTTTTTCATTAAATCGCGCCCAGCGCTCATCGCTTATCAGACCGAGCTCACGCCCAGCAGCCGTAAGCCTTAAGTCGGCGTTATCTTCCCGCAGCATGAGCCGATACTCAGCCCGTGAAGTAAACATTCGGTAAGGCTCTTTAGTTCCCAGTGTACAAAGATCGTCAACCAGTACGCCCAGGTATGCTTCATCCCGACGCGGCGCCCATCCCTCTTTTTCACAGGAGTAACGAGCTGCGTTCAGGCCGGCAAGTAAGCCCTGCGCTGCAGCTTCTTCGTAACCGGTTGTGCCATTAATTTGTCCGGCAAAGAACAGGCCGTGAATGTGCTTACTTTCAAGCGTAAGTTTCAGATCGCGAGGATCGAAGAAATCATATTCAATCGCATAACCGGGGCGAACGATCAGTGCGTTTTCTAAACCACGCATAGAGCGGACTATTTGCATTTGGACATCAAACGGCAGGCTCGTTGATATCCCGTTTGGATAAATTTCGTTACTGGTCAGCCCCTCAGGCTCCAGGAAAATCTGGTGCGCATTACGATCGGCAAAGCGCATCACTTTATCTTCAATTGACGGGCAATAACGTGGGCCGATGCCTTCGATCACTCCCGCGTACATCGGGCTGCGATCGAGATTATTTCGGATAACCTCATGCGTTTTCTCATTGGTGTGAGTGATGTAGCACGGCACCTGCCGAGGATGCCAGTCAGCGCTCCCCAAAAATGAGAAAACGGGGAGCGGAGTATCTCCGAACTGTGGCGCAAGGACTGAAAAATCAATGGTTCGGGCATCGATGCGCGGCGGGGTTCCCGTTTTCAGGCGGTTAACGCGTAACGGCAATTCTCGTAGACGCCGGGCTAGCGGGATAGAGGGCGGATCGCCTGCACGCCCGCCGCTATAGTTGTCCAAACCGATATGAATTTTCCCGTCCAGAAAAGTGCCAACGGTGAGTACGACAGCACTGGCGCGGAATTTTAGGCCCATCTGCGTAACGACGCCGATGACCTTTCCTTTTTCAACTAATAGATCGTCCACCGCCTGCTGGAAGATCATTAAATTAGGTTGGTTTTCAAGGGCTGTGCGTACTGCCTGTCGATAAAGCACGCGATCGGCTTGGGCACGAGTGGCGCGCACCGCAGGGCCTTTACTGGCGTTTAGTATCCTAAACTGGATACCCGCTTTGTCTATCGCTTCCGCCATCAGTCCGCCAAGCGCGTCCACTTCTTTGACCAGATGTCCTTTTCCGATGCCGCCTATTGCAGGATTACAGGACATTTGACCTAGTGTGTCGATGTTGTGCGTCAACAATAGGGTTTTTTGACCTGTACGCGCTGAAGCCATAGCTGCTTCTGTGCCTGCATGACCCCCGCCGATGATGATGACGTCAAAAGGATCCGGATAAAACATGGTGACTGCCTCGCGCTTGTGCGAATGATGAAGTTGGGGAAGTTCCCGGGTTGGGGATTCTACTCAACTTTGGATGCGGGAGAAACCCCGGGGATCGCGGCTATTAAATAGAAGATCTTTATATATTGAGGATCTGTTCTGTTATGATCTCTTATTACGATCGCACTCTTCGGTGGATAACTCCGCTTTCGGCATAATGATCAATTAATTAGAGACGATCGTTTGCTGTGAACGACTGGTGATTCTTTTCCGTATAAGCTGGGATCAAAACGTCAACTTATGCACAGATCAAAAACTATTCTGGTCTTATACCTTGGATAACTACCGCTTATTACAAGCTTTTAGCCATAGTTATCCACAGAAAAAAGAGCGATCTTTACAATTCTTTCAGCAATTTAGCCCACGAATGTAGCCACTCTTCTGCCGGATCCTCTGGAATTTCATGCTCCAGCACGTTGATCTTTAATGTTTCGCCAATGCGCTGTGCGCCGAGTTCATTTAACAAAAGATCGCACTTCTCAATGGCACCACAGAAAGTGTCATACTCACGGCTACCAATACCTACTGCACCATATTTGACTGCGCTAAGATTAGGGCGCTGCTTATTAAGCGCATCAAACCAGGGCTGAAGATTATCAGGAAGATCGCCCGCACCGTGCGTTGATGTGATAATAAGCCATGTGCCTTCAGCGGTTAGTTCATCCAGCGTTGGGCCATGCCGTATATCGCTGGTATAACCCATTTCATCGAGTTTTTCCGCCAAATGCTCGGCGACATATTCCGCATTGCCTAAAGTACTGCCGCTGATGAGCGTAATATCCGCCATACAATACCTGCTTCTTACATAATTTGCCTTTTATTGTACGCGGTGAACGAGCTGGGATCTACTTGTGGATAAGCTGGGCGTGTTATGGGAAATAAATTGATCGCGACCAACTAAAAAAACAGATCCGGATTATCCGCTGGTTAATTTCACAGGTGTTACTGTCTGATAATACTCGCAGTTCTTAAGGGGCAATGGTACGCATGATAGGGTTTTGTAGTGAAATTAACGTCTCTGTTGACTGAATTTCATCAATGGTCTGGATCTTGTTGATAAGTACTTGTTGCAGAGCATCAATCGACCGGCACATCACTTTAATAAAGATACTGTAGTGGCCCGTGGTGTAATACGCCTCGGTTACTTCTTTCAGGCTGTCCAGTTTTGCCAGCGCAGTCGGGTAATCACGCGCACTTTTCAGGATGATGCCGATAAAACAACAAACATCGTAGCCAAGCTGTTTTGGGCTGATATCAATGTGCGCGCCGGTAATGATTCCAGCCTGTTTCATTTTCTCTACCCGAACATGGATAGTTCCTGGGCTAACGGAAAAATTTTTTGCCAGCTCTGCATACGGGGTGCGGGCATTTTCCATTAACGCTGAAAGGATGCCGCGATCCAGATTATCGATCTGATAATTTTCCACGGTTTTCTCCTGTAAAAAATGAAGAATAATTAAATTTTCGCCGTATATATTACATGAATAAAACATGATAAGGCTTTTTTATTGATAGATATTGAATATGGAGGCTTTTATGTTGCTTAATCACTTCATCACAGACTGGAGTGCACAGAATGAAAACGACATACATCACAACGCAGCGTCAGATTAGTTTTGTTAAATCTTATTTTTCTCGCCAGTTAGAGAGTGAGCTTGGTCTCATTGAGGTACAGGCGCCGATACTAAGCCGGGTTGGCGATGGAACGCAGGACAACCTTTCTGGGCATGAAAAGGCGGTACAGGTGCGGGTTAAGGCCTTGCCTGAAGCGCAGTTTGAAGTTGTTCATTCTCTGGCAAAATGGAAGCGAAAAACGCTCGGTCAATATGATTTCAGCGCGGGAGAAGGTATTTACACGCATATGAAAGCCCTGCGTCCGGATGAAGATCGTTTGTCGCCGATACATTCAGTTTATGTCGACCAGTGGGACTGGGAACGCGTGATGAGCGATGGTGAGCGGCATCTGGCATCTCTTAAAAGCACGGTCAAAAGCCTCTGGAAAGCCATTAAAGCGACGGAACAGGCCGTGGCTGAGGAGTATGGGCTGACCCCTTTCCTGCCCGAGCAAATTCATTTTGTACAAAGTGAAGATTTACGTAGCCGCTTTCCTGATCTGGATGCGAAAGCGCGTGAACGGGCGATTGCCAAAGAGCTTGGCGCCGTCTTTTTAATTGGTATTGGCGGTAAATTAGGTGATGGCGAATATCACGACGTGCGTGCGCCTGATTACGATGACTGGAGTACGCCTTGCGATGACGGCTACTGCGGTTTAAACGGCGATATTCTGGTATGGAACCCGGCCCTTGAAGATGCTCTGGAGCTTTCTTCTATGGGGATTCGCGTGGATGCCTCTACCCTGAAGCGCCAGTTAGCGCTTACCGGTGATGAAGATCGAATGAAACTGGAGTGGCATCAAAGCCTGATTAACGGTGAAATGCCGCAAACTATCGGCGGGGGAATTGGGCAATCTCGCCTGACCATGCTTTTGCTTCAATTACCGCACATTGGGCAGGTTCAGTGTGGCGTTTGGCCAGCCTCTGTCAGCCAGAGCGTAGGGCATCTGCTGTAATTATCTTTAACGCCGCCAGCGCCTTAGCAGGCGGCTACGCATTCCGGTATCAAAGCGCCAGATGTGATCGAAAATACGTAAGATACCGGGTTTGCCGTGTTGTGACATAGCGACAGCGTGAAAGCGGTGCGCTTCACGCTGCTGGAGCCGCTTGATTTGTTCAATGGTTTCATCCGGCAGGCGCTGCCCAATAAAATCTGAAATCACGACGGTATCCGCGTCGCGCCAGTCGACTTCCTGTAATTTTTCAGCCACGTGGCGCAAACAGCCAGCGATGTCAGTACCGCCGCGGAAACGTTGACTCAAAAAACGCACTGCCGCTTCTAAACCGCCATTACTGCTAACGTCATAGCGTATAACTTCGCTGGAAAACAGCATAATAAAGCAGCGGCGATTATCTGCCAGCGCTACCCGTAAGAGTGCCAGACAAAATGCCTTCGCACAGCGTTCGTTAAATCCCCCCATTGAGCCGGAAGTATCCACGCAAACGACGAAAGGCCCGCGAGGCTGCTCTTCAACATCCTGATGAACGATGGGGCGTTCGCTGATTTTTTCCCGCCAGGCCTCTCCGTGCAGACGATAAGTTAACAGCTGCTTCTCCGCCAGGCGGCGATAAAATTCATATTCCAGATCATCGATTCCGAGCGCTGCCAGTTCGGTTGGCAACAGGCGAAGGATGTCATCCCCATGCTGCAGGCCATCAACCTGTTCAGGCACGCTTTCTGGTTCGCGCACTAACTGACGCCATAATTCGGTTGGTGCATCCTTTTTAGGGATTGATTTTGCGGCTCTCGAACGCCCCAGTTGTTCCGCTAACTGCATTAATTCAGGCTGTGCCTGTAAAAATTCACCGTATTTAACGATGAGCTGGTAGTCTCCGCGCTGCAAATGGCCAGCGCTCATATCCCACAGGCGCCCCGCTGCGTTTTCGTTACTGATAAATACCGGTTCTAGCTGACCGCCAATTTCCATACGCTGCTGGATATCCGCCATAAGCTGTTCGCGTTCATCTTCCAGCAGCTGTTGGTTCAGCGTGGTAGCCTGCACGATTAAACTCAGGCGCCAGCGTTGAAGAAATAAAGTGTGCAAGGCAGCGGTAAACTGCGGGTTTTCAGCCACTAGCACATTAGCCTGCGGGAAGAAGGGGGAGCGAGTTTCCTCCAGCAGCGCCAGCGTATTAGACAGGCGTGAAATAAAAGCCGATTCCGGGAGGATTTGGCACGCCTGGTATTCGCGAATTTCTCGCTCCAGTTCTGGCGGTATGTGGATATCGCGCCTGCGTTGTTGAAGCTTTTCGCGCCAGCGTGGAATGTCGCGCATCATTGCCTGTTTAAGGCGGGGATATTTTTCAAAAAACACCACTAACTGAGGGGCAGCCATTAGCGTGACAAGAATATCTTCGATTAGCTTACCTTCGCTAATCCCTAATATTGAGTCGAGCGCGGCGAGACTTAACATTGCCTCGCCTGCTTTATTTGAGCGGCTACCGCCTGAAGGCTTTCCTCAATGCGTCCCAGCCATTCATTTTCAACGAACAGACACTTTTGTTGTTCGCTGAAGCGCTGATGCTGCTGGCGCCAGTCGTTATTCAGAGTTTCTAGCTGGTGGGCTATTTCAACCGGCATGGCACTCTGGCGGGTGCCGGGAAGCGCCAGTAACGTGCCCTGCAGGCTGACGTCTCGAATAACCAGGTGCTGGCCGCCGTCAACTTCCATATTTAGCGGTTGCGCGTAGCCAATACCGTTTAATTTACCGCGGATTTCGCCGCCTTTTTGCAACCACTGTTCAAGGGAGGCTCGCGCTATTTCGATATGAATTACTTCTATATCATGCAGAATAAGCGGTTTTAATAGCAATAATGTTAGATTATCACCCTGCAGCGAGTCTGGCAGCGTATAGTGCGGCCTGCGGCTAAACATGCTGCCCAGACGCTCGACGCGTAATGCGTCGCGATCGCTTTGTTGTTGCAGTAATTGAAGCTTTCTTTGTTGTATAACACCGAGTTGCATCACCATCGCTTTTTGTTGCCAGGCATACTCGGTCATCAAAATACCCATCTGTTCAGCCAAAACTTGCATGGCGTTAATGTCATGCCACAAACAGTCTTTTAATAGAATTAAATCAATTGGCTCTACGGTATCACGGCCGCAAAAAAAGGCGCTCGCCTGCAGCAGGCGTACCGCCTTTTTCCACCGTCTGTCGGAAATATACGGAGCCTGCTGCTGCTCATCTAACATCTCTCGTAACCTGAAGATAAGTTCAAATACCGCCTGAGGAAGAGTGATTCGGCTAATCTCACTTTGCCAGCGCTGATATTCTTCATCGCTAATTTGCAGTGCGCCAGGAACCGGGTTTTCGTTTTCATCTCGCTGGTTAGTGAGCATGGCGTGAAAATTATGTTTTTCCTGAACGCGCTCCAGCCAAAGGCGAATAAGCATGCGGTCGTAAAGCGCTTCCAGGCTGCTGTCTGCTTCTGGTAGTTCATTTGAGGCAGTAACCAGAAGGCGCATTGGTATCGTTTCTTCACGCGCACCATTTCTGAAGCGGCGTTCATTGATGGCGGTGAGAAGCGTATTTAATATTGCGGGACCGGCTTTCCAGACTTCATCTAAAAAAACGATTTCTGCTTCCGGAAGATAACCTGCCGTCAGGCGTTCATATCGGCCTTCGTCCTTTAATGCCTGAATAGAAAGCGGGCCAAACACCTCTTCCGGAGTGGAAAATCGCGTCATCAGGTATTCAAATGCGCGGGCGTTGCTAAAAGCGAATTTTAACCGGCGCGCGATCAGGCTTTTGGCAATCCCTGGCGGGCCTAGCAGAAAAACGCTTTCTCCGCACAAAGCGGCCAGAAGGCACAGGCGTACGACATGGCTTCGTTCGAATAGCCCTGCCTCTAGCGCCTGGCTGAGACGAGAGATTCTTTCTGCCAGTAAAGCGGATTGCGCCATAATGAATCTGTATCCTTACCTGGTTGAATGTACGCTAAAAAGGCGAGTATAAAGGTTTCCTTCGTCTGGCGATAATGGCCTGAGGTGCGGTCTTCGTTTCCTTGATGCAGGTTAACTCTGCTGGCGCCAGGAGTATGTTTTTTTTCCTAATCGTGCATACTGTGCGCTTTTCGTGGCTGTATAAGCAGGCGCGTAATCGATAATCAGTATCTAAATAAATATTAGCCTATGAGCACTGACAATAAACAACCATTGGCCGCAGTCACGCTGGCGGCGATTGGCGTTGTATACGGGGATATTGGCACTAGTCCGCTATATACCCTGCGTGAATGTTTATCTGGCCAGTTTGGTTTTGGCGTTGGACGAGATGCGGTGTTTGGTTTTTTGTCGCTGATTTTCTGGCTACAAATCCTGGTGGTTTCCGCAAAGTATCTCTCTTTTGTTATGCGTGCGGATAACGCCGGTGAAGGAGGGATCCTCACGCTTATGTCTTTGGCTGGAAGAAATACGCCGGCCAGGGTAACTTCTATTCTTGTCATTATGGGACTTATTGGCGGCAGCTTCTTTTATGGTGAAGTGGTCATTACACCCGCTATTTCGGTGATGTCTGCTATCGAGGGGCTGGAGATTGCCGCTCCGGCGCTGGATGCATACATTGTTCCTCTATCTATTGCCGTCTTAACGCTGCTGTTTGTTATTCAAAAACACGGTACAGGCATGGTCAGTAAGCTTTTTGCGCCAATAATGTTGTTATGGTTCCTGTCGCTGGCGGTTCTGGGGATCCGCAGTATTATGGGAAACCCTGACGTTTTGCGGGCGCTGAATCCAGTCTGGGCCGTTCATTTTTTTATTGAGTACAAATCAATTTCTTTTGTCGCGCTCGGCGCTGTCGTGTTGTCGATTACCGGCGTAGAGGCGCTATATGCTGATATGGGGCATTTTGGTAAATTGCCTATTCGCGTCGCCTGGTTTTCCGTCGTGCTGCCTTCGCTGGCGCTAAATTACTTCGGGCAAGGGGCTCTGTTATTAAAAAATCCGGAGGCGATTAAAAACCCCTTCTTTTTGCTGGCGCCAGACTGGGCATTAATCCCTCTGTTGATTTTGGCGACGCTGGCGACCGTTATTGCGTCTCAGGCCGTGATTTCTGGCGTATTTTCATTGACCCGACAGGCTGTCAGGCTTGGTTATCTGTCGCCAATGCGGATAATTCATACTTCTGAGCGAGAGTCCGGACAGATTTATATACCGATGGTTAACTGGTTGCTTTACGCAGCCGTTGTCATGGTTATCGTCAGTTTTGAGCATTCCAGTAACCTTGCCGCCGCTTATGGTATTGCCGTAACGGGAACGATGGTGTTGACGTCAATATTGTCATGTACCGTTGCGAGAAAAAATTGGCACTGGAATAAATATCTGGTTCTGCTTATTTGTATTGGTTTCTTATTCATTGATATTCCATTGTTTTTGGCTAATGTCCAGAAAATATTCTCCGGTGGTTGGCTGCCGCTATGCCTGGGTTTAATCATGTTTATTATTATGACGACCTGGAAAAGTGAACGGTTTCGCCTGTTGCGCCGTATGCATGAGCACGGAAATTCACTGGAGGCGATGATTGCGTCGCTGGAAAAATCGCCGCCGGTACGGGTATCCGGTACCGCGGTATATATGTCACGTGCGCTGAATGTCATACCTTTTGCCTTGCTACACAACCTTAAACATAACAAGGTGTTGCATGAGCGGGTCATTTTGTTAACGCTACGCACTGAAGATGCACCTTACGTGCATAATGTTCGTCGCGTATCTATTGAACAACTTTCTCCTACATTCTGGCGCGTCGTTGCCAGATACGGCTGGCGTGAAACGCCGAATGTTGAAGAGGTATTTCATCGCTGTGGGCTGGAGGGGCTTAATTGCCGCATGATGGAGACCTCTTTCTTTATGTCTCATGAATCGTTAATTATTGGCAAACGGCCATGGTATCTTCGTTTGCGTGGCAAGCTTTTTATGCTGTTGCAACGAAATGCGTTACGGGCGCCGGATCAGTTTGAGATCCCGCCTAATCGCGTAATTGAACTGGGAACCCAAGTAGAGATTTAATGCCTGCAAGGGACAGACTTATATAAAAAAGGCGCGAAATGAGCGCCTTTTTTCTTATGACGATACCTCATGTTCCATGGATGTAGTAAACGTCAGGTATTTATGCCATATCATTTTATAAATGTTCCCGTGCACTCTAAAAAATATTTTTTAGAGAATAGAATTATTATATTTCTTAGGGTGAATGTGTGATTTTAAGACTGAAGAGTTCTAAAATAAAAATGTAGAAATAATTACTACATTACTATTTTTATATAGCATAAATTCAGATTGGTTATATCGGTTGTAATAATCTTTTATGAGACAGTGTTTTCGTTTAAAAGCTGATTATGTTAAGTGATGCCGTAATATTAATATACTCGATTAAAAATAGCATCGATGTTTAAACTATTCCCATTATGGGGATTTATAAAAACTATGTTATCGCTTTTAAAAAATTACGTCATTATGATATTTAATGCTGCCTCAAAACAGGAGGTTCTTTAGTGAGCCTTTAAAGGGTTCGCTAACTGCTGTGATTACTTATAGCTGAATCGATAAGGCTTAATTTACGTTGTTATTGCTGTGCGAAACGTTTCGATGGCGATCACATTTCTATGCCGTTCTGATTGTTTCCGTAATCTTTAGGCGCCTAAACTTGCCAATAGCGAAACGTTTCGCTATTGGAGTATATATAATGAAAAAAGGTGCTTTACTTAATGCGGACATATCCTCCGCCATTTCGCGACTAGGCCATACGGATACCCTGGTTGTGTGCGATGCGGGGCTTCCTATACCTTCCGGGCCGCAGCGTATTGATATTGCGCTTACTCAGGGGATCCCCGCATTTATGCAGGTCCTAAACGTGGTTACCCAAGAAATGCAGGTTGAAGCAGCCATTCTGGCATCAGAAATAAAACAACATAACTCAGATTTACATGATGCTATTTTATCGCATATCGATGCTCTACAGCGGCATCAGGGGAATATTATTAAGGTAAGTTATATCTCGCATACTCAATTTAAACAGCAAACGGCGTGCAGTCGGGCGATTGTACGTAGCGGTGAATGCACACCATTTGCAAATATTATTTTGTGTGCAGGCGTAACTTTTTGAGGTTGTTATGAATGCTCTATTACAACTCAAAGGTATAGATAAAGCTTTTCCAGGAGTAAAAGCGCTTTCCGGCGCATCGCTAAATGTCTATCCTGGACGAGTAATGGCGCTGGTGGGTGAAAACGGTGCCGGAAAATCGACCATGATGAAAGTACTGACCGGCATTTATAATAAAGATGCGGGATCGCTGCTTTGGTTAGGTAATGAAACGCAATTTTCTGGCCCTAAATCCTCGCAGGAAGCGGGGATCGGTATTATTCATCAGGAACTCAATCTTATTCCTGAACTCACTATCGCAGAAAATATCTTTTTGGGGCGCGAGTTTGTTAATCGTTTTGGTCGTATTGTCTGGAAAAAAATGTATGCGGAAGCCGACAGGCTTCTGAAAAAATTAAATCTTCGTTTTTCAAGCCATCGTCTGGTTGGTGAGCTTTCTATTGGCGATCAGCAAATGGTTGAAATTGCCCGCGTGCTGAGCTTTGAATCTAAAGTCATTATTATGGATGAGCCGACGGATGCGCTTACGGATACCGAAACGGCCTCGTTATTTCGTACTATCCATGAACTAAAAGCTCAGGGCTGCGGTATTGTCTATATCTCGCATCGTATGAAAGAAATTTTTGATATTTGCGATGACGTAACGATATTTCGCGACGGGCAGTTTATAGCTGAGCGCGCGGTCTCCGATCTCACGGAAGATTCCCTGATTGAAATGATGGTAGGACGCAAACTGGAAGACCAATATCCCCATTTGGATAAAGCGCCCGGTAAGGTGCGGCTTAAGGTTGAGCGTATATCTGGCCCCGGTATTGATGAGATTAGCTTTACCTTAAAAGAAGGTGAAATACTGGGTGTGTCCGGGCTTATGGGAGCAGGACGCACCGAGCTGATGAAAGTGCTTTACGGCGCGTTGCCACGCTCGGCGGGATATGTAGCGCTTAATGGGCGGGAGGTTGTGACGCTTTCTCCTCAGGATGGGCTAGCGAACGGTATTGTTTATATCTCTGAAGATCGAAAACGCGATGGGCTGGTGCTGGGCATGTCGGTGAAGGATAATATGTCACTCACGGCATTGCGCTATTTCAGCCATGCAGGCGGCAGGTTAAAGCAAAAAGAAGAGGCGCAGGCAGTACAGGATTTTATTCGTTTATTTAACGTGAAAACGCCGTCAATGGAGCAGCCCATCGGGTTGCTTTCCGGCGGCAATCAGCAAAAAGTCGCGATTGCTCGCGGGTTAATGACACGACCACAGGTATTAATCCTCGATGAGCCGACCCGCGGCGTTGATGTGGGAGCGAAAAAAGAGATTTACCAGCTTATTAATCAGTTCAAGGCTGAAGGTTTAAGCATCATCCTGGTCTCCAGTGAAATGCCAGAGGTATTAGGGATGAGCGATCGCATTATTGTAATGCATGAAGGCCGTATCAGCGGCGAATTTACTCGCGAACAAGCAACCCAGGAAGCGCTAATGGCGGCGGCCGTGGGGAAACTACATCGTGTGGAGCAGGAGCGACAAGAATGAGTACTAATGCCCAAACCCTCCCGAGCCGTCGCTGGTTCAGTAAAGCGTGGTTGATGGAACAAAAATCGCTAATAGCGCTATTAGTGCTAATTGTGATTGTCTCAACGCTTAGTCCCAACTTTTTTACTCTTAATAATCTGTTCAATATTCTCCAGCAAACATCGGTCAACGCCATCATGGCCGTTGGGATGACGTTAGTTATTTTAACGTCTGGTATCGATTTATCGGTAGGCTCATTACTGGCATTAACCGGCGCGGTCGCTGCGTCTATCGTTGGATTTGAAGTTAATGCGCTGGTAGCCGTTGTCGGCGCGCTGGCGCTGGGTGCTGCAATCGGGGGCGTAACGGGAGTCATCATCGCTAAAGGCCGCGTCCAGGCGTTTATTGCAACGCTGGTAATGATGCTCCTGCTGCGCGGCGTGACCATGGTTTATACCGATGGTAGCCCTATTAGTACGGGATTTACTGATAATGCAGACCTGTTTGGCTGGTTTGGTATCGGGCGTCCTCTAGGGATACCAACGCCGGTGTGGATTATGGCGCTGGTATTTCTGACGACGTGGTATGTGCTGCATCACACTCGGCTGGGGCGCTATATCTATGCGCTGGGCGGAAATGAAGCCGCCACCCGCCTGTCAGGCATCAGCGTAGATAAAATCAAAATTATCGTTTATTCATTGTGTGGGCTGCTTGCGGCGCTGGCGGGCGTGATTGAAGTTGCCAGGCTTTCGTCCGCTCAGCCTACGGCGGGCACCGGCTATGAGCTGGATGCGATAGCGGCCGTAGTTCTCGGCGGTACCAGCCTGTCTGGCGGTAAAGGCCGCGTCATTGGCACACTTATCGGCGCGCTGATTCTGGGTTTTTTAAACAATGGCCTGAATTTATTAGGCGTTTCCTCCTACTATCAGATGATCGTAAAAGCAGTCGTTATACTGCTGGCGGTACTGGTAGATAACAAAAAGTAGTGATTACAGGACTCCTTACCTATGAATATGAAGAAACTGGCTACCTTAATATCTGCCGTTGCGCTGAGCGCGACGGTAAGTGCAAACGCGATGGCGAAAGAAACGATCGCGCTGGTTATCTCGACGTTGAATAACCCCTTCTTCGTTACATTAAAAGATGGCGCACAAAAAGAGGCCAATAAGCTGGGTTATAACCTGGTTGTTCTGGACTCACAAAATAACCCGGCGAAAGAGCTGGCGAACGTACAAGATTTAACCGTACGTGGCGCTAAACTGATGCTGATTAACCCCACCGATTCCGACGCTGTCGGCAATGCGGTTAAAATGGCCAATCAGGCTAATATTCCTGTGATTACCCTGGATCGCCAAGCCGCTAAAGGCGAAGTAGTTAGCCATATCGCCTCGGACAACGTGGCCGGCGGGAAAATGGCCGGAGATTTCATTGCTAATAAACTGGGCGAGGGCGCGAAAGTCATCGAACTGCAGGGGATCGCAGGAACCTCCGCCGCGCGCGAACGCGGTGCCGGCTTCAAACAGGCCGTCACAGCGCATAAATTCAGTATTTTAGGTAGCCAGCCTGCGGACTTTGATCGCACTAAAGGGTTGAATGTGATGCAGAATTTAATGACAGCGCATTCTGATGTACAGGCTGTATTTGCGCAAAATGATGAAATGGCGCTGGGCGCACTGCGTGCGCTGCAAACGGCGGGCAAAGGCGATGTGATTGTGGTTGGATTTGATGGTACTGCGGACGGCATTAAAGCCGTGCAGAGCGGTAAAATGGCGGCCACTGTTGCTCAACAGCCCGATCAGATAGGCGTCATTGGCATAGAAACGGCGGATAAAGTCCTCAAAGGGCAGAAAGTGGATGCTAAAATCCCCGTCGATCTGAAACTGATAACAAAAGAGTAACCTCGATTTTATGCTTTTTGCGCCGCCGCGGGCGGCGCTACCAACGGATATTCCTTATGAAAACCTCAGGCCAACTTGTTGTGCTCGGTAGTATCAATGCCGACCATATTCTTAATCTCGATCGCTTTCCTGCTCCGGGAGAGACCTTAACCGGACGTCGCTATAAAATCGCTTTTGGCGGTAAAGGGGCAAATCAGGCCGTAGCCGCAGGGCGCAGCGGAGCGGATATCGCGTTTATTGCCTGCGTCGGTGATGACGATACGGGGGAAAGAATACGTCAACAACTGGCCGATGATCGTATTGATACCGCTCCGGTAAGCGTGATCCCCGGTGAAGCGACCGGTGTGGCGCTCATTTTTGTTAATGCGAGCGGCGAGAACTTTATTGGGATCCACGCGGGAGCGAATAGCCGCTTAACGCCGGATTTGGTTGAAGCTAACAGCGAGAGTATTGCCCGGGCGGAAGTATTATTAATGCAGTTAGAAACGCCTATTGAAAGCGTACTATGCGCTGCGCGCATTGCGCGAATGCATAATACGCGAATTGTGTTAAATCCTGCACCAGCCTGTGCCTTACGCGATGAAATGCTGTCACTTATCGATATCATCACGCCTAATGAAACTGAAGCCGGGGTACTAACGGGAATTAACGTTAGCGATGATGAAAGCGCGGCTCGCGCAGCGCAAATATTACATGAAAAGGGCATTTCGACGGTGCTTATCACCTTAGGGCGTCGAGGCGTCTGGCTCAGTGAACGCGGACAGGGGTTGCGCATTCCGGGGTTTACTGTGGATGCCGTTGATACAATTGCCGCAGGGGATACCTTTAATGGTGCGCTGGTTACCGCGCTCCTGGAAGGCAAAGAGATGCCTGACGCCATACGCTTTGCGCATGCGGCGGCGGCGATTGCCGTAACGCGAGAAGGGGCGCAGCCTTCGGTGCCGTGGCGTGAAGAAATTGAGGCGTTTCTAAAGCGTCAGGAATAGCTACATGGCTACTATGAAAGATGTCGCCCGGCTGGCGGGAGTTTCAACCTCGACGGTGTCGCATGTAATTAACAACGACCGCTATGTCAGCGATGCAATACGTGAAAAAGTAGAGGCGGCAATAGTCACGCTAAATTATGCGCCTTCTGCTGTAGCCCGAAGCCTGAAAATTAATCAAACGCATACGATAGGGATGCTGATCACGGCCAGCACAAATCCCTTTTATTCTGAGTTAGTGCGCGGCGTTGAGCGCAGTTGTTTTAATCGCGGCTATAGCCTGGTTTTATGCAATACCGAGGGCGATGAACAGCGTATGAATCGCAGTCTGGAAACGCTGTTGCAGAAGCGAGTAGATGGTGTTTTATTGCTGTGTACTGAAAACCATCGGCCGTCGCCGTTGATGATAAAACGTTACCCTGCTATCCCGACGGTAATGATGGACTGGGCACCTTTTGACGGCAATTGCGATCTTATTCAGGATAATTCGCTGTTAGGGGGCGATATCGCAACCCGGTATCTCATTGAGAAAGGGTATACCCGAATAGCCTGTATCACCGGGCCTTTGGATAAAACGCCCTCGCGCTTGCGGCTGGAAGGATATCGAAAGGCGATGGCGCGCGCAAAGCTTCCTATTCTCTCTGGCTATGAAATTGTCGGTGATTTCGAATTTGCCGGTGGAGAAGCTGCAATGCAGGCGCTTCTGGCGCTAGATTCGCCGCCACAGGCGGTGTTTAGCAGTAATGATGCAATGGCGCTAGGCGCTTATCAGGCTCTGTGGCGCGCCGGGCTTCGTGTGCCGCAGGATATGGCGGTTGTAGGGTATGACGATATTGAACTGGCGCGTTATATGACGCCGCCGCTTACAACCGTACACCAGCCTAAGGATGAATTAGGCGAACTGGCGCTGGAAGTGCTTATTCAACGTATGGCCTGCCGGGATTTAGGCCAGCAGCGCCTGCAACTATCGCCAGCGCTGGTGGTCCGAGACTCAGCTTAACCTTTTTGACGGTCAGATATCAGATGATGGCCATCTTTTGGTCGTAATAATAAATAAACCATCGCGGAGAGGGCGGTGACAACCCCCATCGTAATGAACGTATGATGAAATTGCGCCACCATCGCGTTAGGTTCTATGCTTTCATAAAACCGCAGTACGGCTGCGCTAACGGCGACTCCGAGACTAATAGAAAGCTGTTGTGTAACGGCCAAAACGCTATTGCCGCCGCTGGCATGTTCATCGGTTAAATCAGCCAGCGTAATCGTATTCATGGCCGTAAATTGGGTAGACATGGCCATGCCGAGAATAAATAGTGGAATAAGAAGTAGCCAGAATTCAGTATGTGCCGTTTGCAAAGCAAACTGCGCGATCATTATCCCAATGAAAAGCGTTATACCAATAAGCGTGCGACGATAACCAAACTGGCGCAGAACTTGAGTAACCGTTGATTTGGCAATAATTGAACCAAGAGCCGTTGGCGCCATCATGCACCCTGCGATAATTGCACTATAACCAAAACCGACCTGTAGCATGAGCGGCATAAGAAAAGGAACGCAGCCGGTACCTAAACGCGAAGCGATGTTCCCAAGGATACCAACTGAAAAGGTGCGAGTTTTAAATAGCGGTAATGCAATCAGCGGATTTGGATTACGGTGAGCGTGTCGAACATATAACAATAATAAAATAATCCCGGCCACAATCACGGATAGCGCAATTCCTGTGGTAACAATGTGTTCGCCAAAAAGCTCCATGCCGCAGGATATCAGCACCAGACTTAAGCCAAATAGCGTAAACCCACGCATATCAAATTTGCGGCGAGGCGTAGTGAAATTTGGCATATATTTTCGTGCGTACAGAAGCCCGAATAGACCAATCGGAATATTAATTAGGAATATCCAGTGCCAGCTAGCCCAGGTGACTAAAATACCGCCTAGCAGCGGCCCTAAAATTGGCCCTACCAATCCTGGCATTGTGACGAAGTTCAAAACGGGAAGTAGCTCGCTACGAGGGTAAGCGCGTAGTAAAGCCAGTCGGGCTACGGGCATCATCATTGCGCCGCCAATGCCTTGCACAATGCGAAAAAGCACTAACTCTCCGAGCGTACTTGAAAGCGCACAGGCCAGGGAGCCTAAAGTAAAAAGCGCGACGGCAAGCATAAACACGCGTCTTGTTCCGTATCTGTCCGCTAGCCAACCGCTTGCAGGGATAAGCATAGCAACTGTGAGCGTGTAGCTAATAATTGCTGATTGCATAGCCAGCGGTGAGCGTTGAAGGCTATGTGCTATAGCAGGTAACGCCGTGTTTAAAATAGTGGCGTCCAAAGCTTGCATAAAAAAAGCCATGGCTGCTATCCATGGCAAACCAGACATACTACGGGCTGTTCGGGTCATACTTATCCGTTTATCGATTAGGAAGGTATTGGGGCATTTAGTAATGCCTCGCAGGCTTTTTGCGCTGCTTTACTTTTTCCCTGCATGATAGCGTCCACTACTTGCTGGTGAAGGTCGAGTTTAATAACTTCGTTATGAGTAATAGAAGAAAAGTAGCTGTAATAAATAGAGCGCAGTAAATTAGCAAATGATGAAAGAAAAGGGTTATTACTCATTGTGTATATTTGTTCATGGAAGGCCATATCATTTTCGACCCACGCTTCGCGATCAAAATGTCGAGCAAGTTCATGCATTTGCACCATGATTTTATTTAATTCATTTTTTTGGTCCTGAGATGCATTAGCTGCGGCCAGAGCACATGCTTGGGGTTCTAAAGCGTGGCGCAACACCAGGAAGGAATCAACAATGTCATTAAAATTCTCTACGCTTAGCCACCAGGATAACAATTCCTGATCGAGAAAATTCCAGTTACTTTGTGGCATTACACGTGTGCCTATACGAGGGCGAGGCAGTAACATTCCTTTTGCCGCTAGCGTCTTCACGGCTTCCCTAACGGCGGTACGGCTAACGCTAAATTGCTCACATAGCTCAATTTCACCAGGTAAAATACTGCCGGGAGCATACTCGCCCTGAAAAATTTGTCGGGCTAGCTTTTCAGCCAGAACCCATGAGAGATTCTTTTGGGCGGCAAGTTGTTGAGCGGATAATGACATTGACAGGATTCCTTAGCGCAGTCTGTGCATAGCGTAGTATGCCATTCGTTTAGAGTATGTGATGAATAAAACGGCAAATTTTGGCAGAACTGATGCTTTTTTCCGTAGTGCATTCTAAAAATAACCAGTTAAGATTTTTTTTGAAATAAGGGCTTGCCAGCGGCTCAATAGTCCCTATAATGCGCCTCCA
>CALYPF010000039.1 GCA_945271245.1 uncultured Enterobacteriaceae bacterium
TAGACCGTTGGTGGTGACGGTAAGTGGATCACTTTTTACCCGTTGTTGACAAAAATGGGTGGGTGTCAATAAAATTCGATAAAAGATAATATATATAACTCATTGATTGTACTAAATTAACATATCATTTACTAAATAAACTATTACTGTTAAAAATTAAATGAAAGCGAAGTTAGCTATCAACGCGTGGCAAAAGCCACGGTGGCAGGCGAGCGCATTTTTACTTAATTTAATGCGAGCGAAGTAATAAAAGCGCAGATGGAGTAAGCGTGCGGCTACAAAAAAGAGATTTATATCAGCTATCCTCGAAAGTAGCCGGAAGCAAACGACAAGATTTTGGAAAAGATAACAGGCACGATGTTTTAAAACCGTGCCTGATTGGAGGAGAAAGGGCTATGCGTCGATAGTACGCAGGAGTTCATTAATGCCAACTTTGCCACGCGTTTTCGCATCTACTTTTTTCACGATAACCGCGCAGTACAGGCTATATTTCCCATCTTTGGAGGGAAGGTTGCCGGAAACGACAACGGACCCCGCGGGGACGCGGCCGTAGTGAACCTCCCCGGTCTCACGATCGTAAATTTTGGTGCTTTGGCCGATGTAAACGCCCATAGAGATAACCGCGCCTTCTTCAACGATAACGCCTTCAACTACTTCAGAACGGGCACCAATAAAGCAGTTATCTTCAATGATGGTTGGATTGGCCTGCAGCGGCTCCAGAACGCCGCCAATGCCCACCCCGCCGGACAGGTGTACATTCTTACCAATTTGCGCACAGGAGCCTACGGTGGCCCAAGTATCAACCATAGTGCCTTCGTCAACGTAAGCACCAATATTGACGTAAGAAGGCATCAGCACCGCGTTGCGTGCGATGAAGGCGCCCTGGCGAACTGCGGCAGGCGGTACGACGCGAAAACCTTCCTTTTGAAACCGCGCTTCATCATAAGCGGCGAATTTCATCGGTACTTTGTCGAAGTAGCGGCTTTCCGCGCCTTCCATGACCTGATTGTCATGAATGCGAAAAGACAGCAGGACGGCTTTTTTTAGCCACTGATGGGTCGTCCATTGGCCGTTAATTTTCTCTGCAACGCGCAGTACGCCGCTATCGAGCATTGCGATAACCTGATTAACGGCATCGCGGGTAACGATATCGACGTTGGCTGGCGTGATGTCTGCGCGACGCTCAAAGGCGGATTCGATGACATTCTGTAGCTGCTGCATTGTTCTTTCTTTCCCAATAGTTCAATAAATAAAAAAACTTACCCTTTATCGTTTGGATCAAGGGCTTCTGTCAACCGTTGATAGACTTCGTGCTGAAGCGTCGCATCCAGCGCTTCGCCCGTGCTTGTCGCTAAAATAAAGAGATCTTCCACGCGCTCACCTATGGTAGTGATCCGCGCGCCGTGTAGCGTGATGCCCAGATCCGCGAAGATTTGCCCGATATAGGCCAGCAGGCCTGGCGCATCGAGCGCCACCAGTTCCAGGTAGGAACGTCTTTCTGTGTGGGTGGGCAAAAAGGTGACTTCAGTGGCGACGTGAAAGTGGCGCAGGCGCATGGAGCGACGGCGGGGCTGAGGGGGCTGCCAGACACTTTGTGTGATTGTATGCATCAGCCCGCTGTGGATTTGATCGTGTCGATCTACGGACAGCGGCGTGCCGTCTGGCTCCAGAACGATGAATGTATCCATTGCCATGTCGTCCCGGGTGGTGAATATCTGGGCGTCATGAACGATCAGGTTACGTTTATCCAGCTCTGCGCATACTGCGGCAAACAAATAGGGTCGGTCGGGGCTCCAGATGAAAATTTCCGTGCCGCCGCGGATAGCCTGTGGGCTAAGCACAATCAGCGGTGTGCTAAGATCGTGCGCCAGCAGATGGCGCGCGTGCCAGGCGAGCTGATTGGGAGTATGACGTACGAAATAGTTGGCCCGGCAGCGGCCCCAAATATGATGCAAAGCGGTTTCATCAATGTTTTCCATTCGCAGTAGCGCTAGCGCTTGCTGCTGATGGTGGCGCACGCGTTCCCGCATATCTGGCGTATTGCCGGTCCCGCGTCGAAGCTGTTTTTCTGTGGCAAAGTAAAGTTCGCGCAGCAGGCTTTGCTTCCAGCTATTCCAGAGTGTTTCGTTGGTTGCGCAAATGTCGGCGACGGTCAGGCAGGTTAAATAGTGTAAACGGCTTTCCGTTTGTACTTCATGCGCGAATTGCGCAATCACCTGCGGATCCTGGATATCCCGACGCTGTGCCGTAACGGACATGCACAGGTGCTGACGCACCAGCCAGACTAGAAGCTGGGTTTCACGTGAGTTTAATCCGTGGAGCTGGGCGAAAATCGTGACATCCTGCGCCCCAAGCACGGAATGGTCGCCGCCGCGTCCTTTAGCGATATCGTGAAATAATGCGGCGATAAACAAAAGCACCGGATGGTTGAGGCGCGGCCAGAGATTAACGCACAGCGGATGCTTTTCTCGGGTAGCCTCATCAGCGAAACTTTCAAGCTTCAGCAATACGCGAATCGTGTGTTCATCCACGGTGTAGGCGTGGAATAAATCAAACTGCATTTGACCGACAATGTGCGACCACTGAGGCATATAAGCCCCCAGCACACTATGACGATGCATCGGCAGTAATCCCCGGCGCACCATACCAGGATGACGTAACATAGCTAAAAACAGAGTTCGGGCTTCAGGTAGGTAGCATAGCGGCTGCGTTAACTGGCGGCGAGCGTGACGAAGTTGGCGCAGCGTGGTGGAATAAATCCCATCGATATCGCGATTGCGCACCATCGTGTAGAACAGCCGCAAAATAGCCTGCGGCTCGCGGACAAATAGCGTTTCATCGCGCAGGTCAATTAGCCTGCCGCGCAGTTGAAAGTCATCGTCGATAGGGCGCGGTTTCTCGTCGGCCGGCAGGGCGAGAATCGCCTCGTCGAAAAGCTGCAGTAGCATGTTATTGAGTTCACTGACGCGGCGCGTGACGCGGTAGAAATCTTTCATCATCCGTTCTACAGGATGATTTCCTTCGCCCTGATATTGAAGGCGTTGGGCAACATTAAGCTGCCGGTCGAATAACAGTCGGTTATCGTAGCGGCTGAGCGTCAAATGCAGGGCGAAGCGAATGCGCCAAAGGGTATGCTGGCATTCGTTGAGTTCGTTGCGTTCGGCTGCGGTTAAAAAGCCGAAACCAACCATCTCATTTAAAGACGTGGCGCCAAAATGTCGGCGTGCAACCCACTGCAAGGTGTGAATGTCGCGTAACCCGCCAGGGCTATTTTTAATGTCCGGCTCCAGATTGTAGCTGGTGCCGTGATAGCGCTGATGGCGCATAGTTTGCTCGTCCACTTTTGCGGAAAAAAACGTTTCCGAGGGCCAGAAGCCGTCACTAAAAACGTATTTCTGCATTTCAAGGAACAGAGCGACATCGCCAATCAGCAGGCGAGATTCAATCAGATTAGTCGCGACGGTCAGATCGGCCAGGCCTTCGAGAAGGCATTCCTCCAGCGAGCGGACGCTGTGACCGACATTCAGGCGCAGATCCCACAGTAAGGTGATTAATTCACCTACTTTTTGAGCATGAGCGGCCGGGAGTGGCTCGCGGCTAAGCACCAACACGTCGATATCGGAAAGAGGATGTAGCTCGCGGCGCCCATAGCCGCCAACGGCTACCAGCGCTAAATCGGCGGCGTCGCTGAAGCCATAATATATCCACAGACGCTGAAGTAATTGATCGATAAATTCGCTGCGAGCATTAAGCAGGCGATTAACGGGCACGCCTTTATCAAACACCTCGCCGGACCAGCGTTGAAAAGTATCAAGATGGCGACAAATTTGCTCGCGGTGTAAATCGTTTTCAGGCCAGCTGCCGGGATTATCCGGTTGTCCTAGCAGTGTGGGTGTGGCCGCGTTAGGGTGCTGCTCGGGGAGATAGTGACTCATATTCGGCCCGCCTCACGCTGTAGCCAGCGAGCGCTGGCTGGAGATATTGTCGAAATAATACCCTGTCGATTCACAGTTGGTAAGAAAACGGCGCTTGGATATCACGGCGGGGCAGGGGTTGCCGCCGCCTGCTGATATTTGGCCTTACCTAACCGAGCTTACTGCGGCGCGCTGTGAGAAATAATGGCTGGAATAGTATCATCTTCCCGTAGCGTCAATATTTCACAACCGTCTTCTGTAACCACAATCGTGTGCTCATATTGCGCGGACAGGCTTCTGTCTTTGGTTTTTACCGTCCAGCCATCTTTCATCATACGGATGCGGTAATCCCCGGCGTTAACCATTGGCTCAATAGTGAACGTCATGCCGGGTTGCAAAATGACGCCGCCGTCGTCGGCGTCATAGTGTAGTACCTGCGGTTCTTCGTGAAAGACTCGCCCGATACCGTGACCGCAATATTCGCGGACCACGGAAAAAC
This sequence comes from uncultured Enterobacteriaceae bacterium, assembly GCA_945271245.1. Lineage (GTDB taxonomy): Bacteria > Pseudomonadota > Gammaproteobacteria > Enterobacterales > Enterobacteriaceae > Apirhabdus > Apirhabdus apintestini. The sequence continues at coordinate 4,414 of CALYPF010000039.1, forward strand.
CTTCTGCCTCAACATATTTTTGAATAGCGGCGCCCAGGCTGCGCAGGGGAATACCGGGTTTCACCATCCGCAATGCCAGATACAGGCTTTCCTGCGTCACACGGCACAGGCGTTCACCGAGGATAGTGGGTTTCCCAACAATAAACATTTTGGAGGTGTCACCGTGGAATTCATCTTTAATCACGGTAACGTCAATATTGACAATATCCCCTTCTTTAAGGTGCTTATCGTCACTTGGAATGCCGTGACAGACGACTTCATTTACGGAAATGCAGACGGATTTCGGAAAACCGTGATACCCAAGACAGGCCGAAACGGCGTGTTGATGCTCAACAATCCAGTCGTTGCACAGCTTATCGAGCGCCCCTGTCGTAACACCAGGTACTACGTGCGGCGCGATCATTTCCAGCACTTCGGCGGCCAGTCGGCCAGCAACGCGCATTTTTTCAATATCTTCCGGGGTTTTAATTGAGATAGCCATACATCAGGGTCCGCTGAGGTCGTTTTCGACAATAATTAAGCAAGTGGCGGCAATGTTATCAGGGCCGCCGTAAGGTGCCAAATCGGGAATAACGATACCTCCGTGAGGATAACAATAATTAGCCTTATGTTACACTTTATGATATAAAGCGCGCCGGACTTGTGTACCTGGATTTTGTGTGCACAAGCTGAAAACTCACTTTGTGTATAACACACACGTATCGACACATATTCCGGGGTGCCCTGTGGGGTCGGTGATATGGGATACGTGGAGGCATAACCCCAACTTTTATATAGAGGTTTTAACATGGCAACTGTTTCCATGCGCGATATGCTCAAGGCTGGTGTTCACTTTGGTCACCAGACCCGTTACTGGAACCCGAAAATGAAACCGTTCATCTTCGGCGCGCGTAACAAAGTTCACATCATCAACCTTGAAAAAACCGTACCGATGTTCAATGACGCTCTGGCTGAACTGCACAAAATCGCGTCCCGTAAAGGCAAAATTTTGTTCGTCGGTACTAAGCGCGCAGCAAGCGAAGCGGTAAAAGAAGCGGCAAATAGCTGCGATCAGTTCTTCGTGAACCATCGCTGGCTGGGCGGCATGCTGACTAACTGGAAAACCGTTCGTCAGTCCATTAAGCGTCTGAAAGATCTGGAAACTCAGTCTCAGGATGGTACGTTTGAAAAGCTGACCAAAAAAGAGGCGCTGATGCGTACTCGCGAACTGGAAAAGCTGGAAAACAGCCTTGGCGGTATCAAAGACATGGGCGGCCTGCCGGACGCACTGTTTGTTATCGATGCTGACCATGAGCACATTGCTATCAAAGAAGCAAACAACTTGGGTATCCCGGTATTTGCTATTGTTGATACTAACTCCGATCCGGATGGCGTTGACTTTGTTGTACCGGGCAACGACGACGCAATTCGCGCCGTGACCCTGTACCTGAGCGCGGTAGCGACGACTGTACGTGAAGGTCGTTCTCAGGATCTGGCAACCCAGGCTGAAGAAAGCTTCGTAGAAGCTGAGTAATAAGGTTTGCTGGCATACCCTGGTCAGGTTAACTCACGAACAGACGAAAACCACCGGTGTCTTTACGTTAATAACGCATTGGAAACGGGTGGTTTACGCATCAGACGTTAACGTGCAAAGGGGTGAGCCCTTATTAACCAGGTATGAAATAGTTTGGTTAGGGGGCCTGTCTCAGGCTCCCTTTTTCTTTTAATCTGTTTGGTCTTATGACCGGGCAGGTCATATCTCCCCCTGAGATAACCGAGGAATTCATAATGGCTGAAATTACCGCTTCCCTGGTAAAAGAGCTGCGCGAACGTACCGGCGCAGGCATGATGGAATGTAAAAAAGCGCTGGTCGAAGCGAATGGCGACATTGAGCTGGCTATCGACAATATGCGTAAATCCGGACAGGCGAAGGCTGCGAAAAAAGCGGGCCGCGTTGCTGCTGAAGGTATCATTCTGACCGGTATCGATTACAAATACGGCGTTATCCTTGAGCTGAACTGTGAAACCGATTTCGTTGCGAAAGACGCTGGCTTTAAAGCGTTTGGCGAAGAAGTTCTCGCCGTTGCGCTGGAAGAGCGCATCAGCAACGTTGATGTACTTAAGGCGCGCTTTGAAGAGCAGCGTACGACGCTGGTGGCGAAAATTGGTGAAAACATCAATATCCGTCGCATCTCTATTCTGGAAGGCGAAGCGCTGGGCTCTTACCTGCACGGCGCGCGTATTGGCGTATTGGTTGCCGCAACCGGCGCTGATGAAGAGCTGATCAAACACGTCGCTATGCATATTGCTGCTTCTAAGCCTGAATATGTGAAGCCGGAAGATGTACCTGCTGATGTTGTAAAACATGAACATCAGATCCAGTTGGATATTGCTATGCAGTCCGGTAAGCCGAAAGAAATCGCAGAGAAAATGGTTGAAGGCCGCATGAAGAAATTCACCGGCGAAGTTTCTCTGACCGGCCAGGCATTCATCATGGATCCGAGTAAAACGGTTGGCCAGCTACTGAAAGAGCATAACGCTGAAGTCACTGGCTTTACGCGTTTTGAAGTTGGCGAAGGTATCGAAAAAGAAGAAACCGATTTTGCTGCTGAAGTTGCGGCAATGTCTAAATCTTCCTGATAGTTACCTAATAAGAAGCCGCCTACGGGCGGCTCCTTTTTGTCCGGAATACGCCAGCCTATACGAGAGGTGGCTGTATCGCGTGTAGTTTGCCGTATGCCGGGCCTGGCGCCCTACTCACGTCGTGTGCCGTTACATAAATGCTGCTTGATATAAGCGCCCCCGGCTCCGGAGACAAAGACGGCATCAAATGCCGTCAATATAATCGTCCTATTCGTTCACTGTTCCAGGAAAGAAACATGGCTACCAATGCAAAACCCGTATACAAACGCATTCTACTCAAACTGAGTGGCGAAGCGCTGCAAGGCACTGAAGGCTTCGGTATTGATGCGAGCATACTGGACCGTATGGCTCAGGAAGTGAAAGAGCTGGTGGAGCTCGGGGTTCAGGTCGGCGTTGTCATCGGGGGCGGTAACTTGTTTCGCGGGGCAGGGCTTGCTAAAGCCGGGATGAACCGTGTGGTGGGCGATCATATGGGGATGCTGGCGACTGTAATGAACGGCCTGGCGATGCGAGATGCGCTGCATCGCGCTTACGTTAATGCGCGTCTGATGTCGGCCATCCCGCTGAACGGCGTCTGCGATAACTACAGTTGGGCAGAGGCGATTAGCCTGCTACGTAATGGTCGGGTAGTTATTTTCTCTGCGGGTACTGGAAATCCGTTTTTTACCACGGATTCCGCCGCCTGCCTGCGCGGCATTGAAATCGAAGCAGATATTGTACTGAAGGCGACGAAGGTGGACGGTGTCTATTCGGCCGATCCGGTTAAAGACCCGAATGCAACGCTGCATGAACAGCTCACTTATCAGGAAGTTCTGGAAAAAGAGCTAAAAGTCATGGATTTAGCTGCATTTACGCTGGCTCGCGATCACGGTTTGCCGATTCGCGTCTTTAATATGAACAAGCCCGGCGCACTGCGCCGTGTAATTATGGGCGAAAAAGAAGGTACGCTAATCGCGGATTAATTTTCGTTTTTAGCGAATCGGGGTAAGATTCTGCTTTAATACCCGGTTTTCATTCAGGCAGCCGGCCGGGCTATACTTAGCTGCAAGGTTTTACGCGCGCGCTGCGTATTGCCCCAGGCTGCCCGACAAACAGTTTTCAAGGATTTATAACGTGATTAACGACATCAAAAAAGACGCTGAAGTTCGCATGGATAAGTGCGTTGAAGCGTTTAAAAATCAGATTAGCAAAGTGCGTACTGGCCGCGCTTATCCCAGCCTGCTTGATGGTATTACCGTGGAATATTATGGTACGCCGACGCCGCTGCGCCAGTTAGCAAACGTCACCGTAGAAGATTCCCGTACCTTAAAAATTAACGTTTTCGATCGCTCAATGTCACCGGCTATCGAGAAAGCGATCATGACCTCCGATTTGGGGCTCAATCCCAGCTCTGCGGGTACCGATATCCGCGTACCGCTGCCACCGTTAACGGAAGAGCGCCGTAAAGATCTGATTAAGGTTGTGCGCGGTGAAGCAGAGCAGGCGAGGGTGTCCGTGCGTAACGTTCGCCGCGATGCGAACGACAAAGTGAAAGCTTTGCTGAAAGATAAAGAAATTAGCGAAGATGATGAACGTCGTTCGCAGGATGACGTTCAGAAGCTGACCGACGCGGCGATTAAAAAGGTTGACGCGGCGCTGGCGGATAAAGAAGAAGAACTGATGCAGTTCTGATAGTGGTTTAATTCGAAACGCCGTACAGGAAAGCCGATGACGCGGTTTTTCTTACGGCGTTTTGCTTTTTGCAGCGCTGCTGGCGCGAAACGTTTTCGGGAGTTCAGGCATTCGATGAAACAGTTAACTCTGCTGGGTTCAACCGGGTCGATTGGTTGCAGCACGCTTGATGTTGTCCGTCATAATCCAGGCGCTTTTGCGGTGGCCGCACTGGTCGCTGCAACGAATATTGAGCGTATGCTGGAGCAGTGCCTGGAGTTTCAGCCGCGTTATGCCGTAATGAACGATGAGCGAAGCGCCGGTGAATTACACCGACGCCTGCGGGAGTCGGGTAGCCGAACTACGGTACTGAGCGGGCAGCAGGCCGCGTGTGACATAGCGTCTCTGGATGACGTCGACCAGGTTATGGCGGCTATTGTCGGTGCGGCAGGCGTGCTGCCCACGCTTGCGGCAGTGCGGGCGGGAAAGCGAGTATTACTGGCCAATAAAGAGGTGCTGGTCACATGTGGACGCCTGTTTATGGAGGCGGTACAGCAGAGCGGCGCCCAACTTTTGCCCGTTGATAGCGAACATAATGCGATTTTTCAGAGTATGCCCGAAACAATTCAGCGGCGGCTGGGATACGCTTCTCTCAGGGATAATGGGGTTGACTCCATTATTCTGACCGGATCTGGTGGCCCATTTCGCGAGTCTCCGCTGTCTGCGATGGCGTCTATTACGCCGGAGCAAGCTTGCCGACATCCGAATTGGTCAATGGGGCGTAAAATCTCCGTTGATTCCGCCACTATGATGAATAAAGGTCTCGAATATATTGAAGCCCGCTGGCTATTTAACGCTTCCGCCGAACAAATGGAAGTGCTGATACACCCGCAGTCGATGATTCATTCCATGGTGCGTTATCGGGATGGCAGCGTGCTTGCGCAGCTTGGGGAGCCGGATATGCGTACCCCGATCGCTCATACGATGGCATGGCCCGCGCGCGTGCACGCTGATGTAAAGGCGCTCGATTTTTGCCAGATAAGCGCATTGACGTTTCAGGCACCTGATTTTACGCGTTATCCATGCCTGAAGCTGGCGATTGCTGCCAGTGAGCAAGGGCAGGCGGCGACAACGGCGCTGAATGCTGCCAATGAAGAACTGGTGGCTGCATTTTTGGCGCAGCGTATCCGCTTTACCGATATCGCAGCGCTCAATCAGGCCGTGCTGGATTCGTGTAACGCGAATGAGCCTCAGACCGTAGATGATGTGCTGGTGATTGACGCTGAGGCGCGCCGCCTGGCGCAGCAACTTATCGCGCAGTATGGTGAATAAGAAAACCATGCCGGGAGTGCGCCGCTATTTGTGAGTGCCCGGCTGAGGTGATATAGTCAGCGCCACTCGACAACCGTTAATTGTAACGGTAAAGGGAATAACGCCGTGGTTTATCACGGTTTTTTCACGAGAAGGCTTCTTTATTCCTGAGAACCGCTTAATCCTTATCAGGGAAATTAAACGCGTTATGTTGTCTGCTAACCAACCATTGAGCGAAACCATACCTGCGCATGGCGCACGCCATGTTGCCATCATTATGGACGGCAATGGCCGTTGGGCGAAAAGACAAGGGAAGATGAGAGTCTTTGGCCATAAGGCCGGAGCGAAATCAGTTCGACGCGCGGTTTCTTTCGCGGCGAATAATGGAATCGATGCACTAACGCTGTATGCGTTTAGTAGCGAAAACTGGAACCGTCCGGCGCAGGAAGTGAGCGCGCTAATGGAGCTGTTTGTCTGGGCTCTGGACAGCGAGGTGAAAAGCCTGCATCGCCATAATGTGCGTTTGCGTATTATTGGCGATACCAGCCGGTTTAATACGCGCTTGCAGGAGCGTATCCAGAAAGCGGAAGCGCTAACTGGCCAGAATACGGGGCTAACGCTGAATATTGCCGCCAACTACGGTGGCCGGTTGGATATAGTCCAGGGCGTCAGGCGTCTGGCCGAGAAGGTGCAGCAGGGGATGCTGCAACCTGACGGAATAGATGAAGAGACGATAAGTCAGCACATCAGCATGAATGAACTGGCTCCCGTGGATTTAGTGATTAGGACAGGGGGAGAGCACCGTATCAGTAACTTTTTGCTGTGGCAGATAGCCTACGCTGAACTTTACTTTACTGATGTTCTCTGGCCTGATTTCGATGAACAAGACTTTGAAGGTGCGCTGCATGCCTTTGCTAATCGAGAGCGACGTTTTGGCGGCACGACACCGGACGGCAATCTTGCCTGATGGGGGGAGCTTTTGCTGAAGTATCGCCTGATTTCTGCTTTAATTTTAATTCCCGTGGTGATAGCCGCATTGCTGTGGTTACCTCCCGTTGGGTTTGCTATTGTAACGCTCGCTGTATGCATGCTTGCCGCATGGGAGTGGGGGCAATTGAGCGGATTCGCGCAGCGCGGGCAGCGTATCTGGCTGGCTCTGTTGTGTGGATTGCTGTTGGCGGCGATGATGTTAATGCTGCCAGAATATCGTCACGGCGCCAGCTTGCCGGTGATAGAAGGGACGCTATGGGCTTCTCTCGGATGGTGGATCGTCGCGTTGCTGCTGGTCTTCTTTTATCCGTCTTCCGCCGCTTTATGGCGGAAATCACGTCTCTTACGCCTTCTCTTCGGTGTGCTGACGATAGTGCCTTTTTTCTGGGGCATGATCGTTTTACGCAACTGGCACTATGAAACTAATCATTATACCGGCGCGCTATGGCTTTTATACGTGATGTTACTGGTATGGAGCGCTGATTCCGGTGCATATATCTTCGGTAAAATGTTTGGTAAACATAAGCTGGCGCCAAAAGTTTCACCGGGCAAAACCTGGCAAGGCTTTTTCGGTGGTCTCTTAACGTCGGCGGCGATCGCCTGGCTTTTTGGCTATTTAGCACATCTGAATGTTGCTCTTTCCGTATTGCTAACCTGCTCCATTGTTGCTGCTTTAGCCTCTGTATTAGGCGATTTGACGGAAAGCATGTTTAAACGTGAAGCCGGGATCAAAGACAGCGGCAATCTGATACCAGGCCACGGCGGCATTCTGGATCGTATCGATAGCCTGACCGCGGCGGTGCCTGTATTCGCCTGTTTATTATTGCTGGTTTTTCAGACGATTTAAGTTGAGAAAAGTATGCTGAGCCTGCTCTGGAATCTGGCGGCCTTTATTGTTGCATTAGGCATCTTAATTACCGTGCATGAATTCGGTCATTTCTGGGTTGCCCGCCGCTGTGGCGTGCAAGTTGAGCGTTTTTCAATTGGGTTTGGCAAGGCGTTCTATCGCCGGGTGGATAAACAGGGAACGGAGTATGTCCTGGCGCTTATTCCATTGGGCGGCTACGTTAAGATGCTGGATGAGCGGGTTGAGCCTGTGGCGCCGGAGTTAAGGCATCGGGCGTTTAATAATAAAAGCGTTGCTCAGCGCGCGGGAGTTATTGCCGCCGGTCCAATCGCTAATTTTTTATTTGCCGCATTTGCCTGGTGGCTGGTGTATATGATTGGCGTCCCCGGCGTGCGGCCAGTGATTGGTGAAATAACGCCCAATTCGCTTGCCGCGCAGGCACAAATTGCGCCGGGAATGGAACTTAAGGCTATCGATGGTATCGAAACGCCTGATTGGGACGCCGTGCGTCTCGCGCTGATGAGCAAAATAGGCGATGAGTCAGTGCAAATTGACGTTGCGCCGTTTGGGCAAAATGCCCGCAGTGAAAAACGCGTTGATTTGCGTAACTGGCACTTTGATCCAGATAAGCAGGATCCGGTCACTTCATTAGGTATGCAGCCGCGTGGGCCAGTAATTGAACTGACGCTTGCCGAGGTACAGCCGCATTCGGCGGCCGCAAAAGCGGGTTTGCAAGCTGGAGACAGGATCGTTAAAGTCGGGGGGCAGACGTTAACAAAGTGGGTAACGTTTGCCACGCTGGTTCGTGATAATCCCGGGCGCGAACTCAACGTTGATATTGAAAGACAAGGGAGCTTCTTGTCTTTAACGCTGATACCAGATACAAAACCTGGTGCGGCGAAAACCAAGGCGCAGGGATTTGTTGGTGTAATACCCAATGTGATTCCCTTGCCCGATGAGTATAAAACAGTACGCCAGTATGGGCCGTTTACCGCAGTAGCAGAAGCCGTAGGGAAAACCTGGCAGCTTATGAAGCTGACGGTTAACATGCTGGGGAAATTAATAACCGGTGACGTAAAACTGAACAACCTCAGTGGGCCGATTTCCATCGCCCAGGGGGCGGGGATGTCGGCGGGGTATGGACTGATTTACTTCCTGATGTTTTTGGCGCTCATCAGCGTTAATTTGGGGATAATCAATCTGTTTCCGTTGCCAGTTCTGGATGGCGGACATCTGCTGTTTTTAGCGATTGAGAAGCTGAAGGGCGGGCCGGTTTCCGAGCGAGTTCAAGACGTTAGTTATCGCATCGGCGCGGTATTGCTGGTGTTGCTAATGGGGCTTGCACTTTTCAATGATTTCTCTCGGTTGTAGAGAGAACTGGGTTAGGAAGAACGCATAACAACGATGGCGATGAAAAAGTTGCTCATAGCGTCGCTGCTCTTCAGCAGCGCCACCGTGTACGGTGCAGACGGGTTTGTGGTCAGAGATATCCATTTCGAAGGCTTGCAGCGAGTCGCCGTTGGTGCGGCTCTCCTCAGTATGCCGGTGCGCGTTGGCGATACGGTTAACGATGAGGATATCAGTAATACCATTCGTTCACTGTTTGCCACCGGGAATTTCGAGGACGTGCGAGTACTGCGCGACGGCGATTCGCTGTTGGTTCAGGTGAAGGAGCGCCCAACTATCGCCAGCATTACATTCTCCGGTAATAAGTCGGTTAAGGATGACATGCTGAAGCAGAACCTTGAGGCTTCCGGGGTTCGCGTTGGGGAATCTCTCGATCGTACTACGCTTGCCGATATTGAAAAAGGCCTGGAAGACTTCTACTACAGCGTCGGGAAATACAGCGCTAGCGTGAAAGCCGTGGTAACACCGCTGCCGCGTAACCGCGTTGACCTTAAACTGGTGTTCCAGGAAGGCGTCTCGGCGAAAATCCAGCAGATCAATATTGTCGGTAACCACGCATTCAGTACCGAAGAATTGATTTCAAACTTCCAGCTACGCGATGAGGTTCCTTGGTGGAATGTGGTCGGCGATCGTAAATATCAGAAGCAGAAGCTGGCGGGCGATCTGGAAGCTTTGCGCAGCTACTATCTCGATCGTGGATACGCCCGGTTTAATATCGATTCGACGCAGGTCAGCCTGACGCCGGATAAAAAAGGTATCTATATCACCATCAACATTACTGAAGGCGAGCAGTATAAGCTCTCCGGCGTTGAGGTGAACGGCAACCTGGCGGGCCACTCGGCGGAAATCGAAGGGTTGACCAAAATAAAACCCGGCGAGCTGTACAATGGCACCAAAGTGACCCGCATGGAAGATGACATTAAAAAGCTTCTGGGGCGCTATGGCTACGCGTATCCGCGCGTACAATCTCAGCCTGAAATTAACGATGCGGATAAAACCGTTAAACTGCACGTGAGCGTTGACTCCGGCAATCGTTATTACGTGCGTAAAATCCGCTTCCAGGGCAACGATACCTCCAAAGATACCGTGCTGCGCCGTGAAATGCGCCAAATGGAAGGTTCGTGGCTGGGCAGCGATCTTGTCGATCAAGGCAAAGAGCGCCTGAACCGTACCGGCTATTTTGAAACGGTTGACGTGGATACTCAGCGCGTGCCGGGTAGCCCCGATCAGGTTGATGTCGTTTATAAAGTGAAAGAACGCAATACCGGCAGCCTTAACTTTGGCGTGGGTTACGGCACCGAAAGCGGCGTGAGCTTCCAGGCCGGCGTTCAGCAGGATAACTGGTTAGGAACCGGTTACTCCGTTGGCATCAACGGTACGAAAAACGACTATCAAACTTATGCAGAACTGGCCGTTACCAACCCGTATTTTACCGTTGATGGCGTAAGCCTGGGCGGGCGCCTGTTCTATAACGACTTTAAAGCGGACGACGCGGATCTTTCCACCTACACTAATACCAGCTATGGGCTCGATGGGACGCTGGGCTTCCCGATAAATGAGTACAATACGCTGCGTGTAGGGTTGGGTTATGTGCATAACGACTTGTCTGATATGCAGCCTCAGGTCGCTATGTGGCGTTACCTGGAAGGTCAGGGCGAACACCCGAGCAAGTCAAAAGATGATAATGACTTCTCTGCGGATGATTTTACCTTTAACTATGGCTGGACTTACAACAACCTTGACCGCGGATACTTCCCGACCAAAGGTTCGCGCGTCAACCTGAATGGTAAAGTCACTATCCCTGGCTCTGATAATGAGTTCTATAAGGTCACGCTGGATACAGCCACTTATCTGCCTATTGATGACGACCATAAGTGGGTTGTCCTCGGTCGCACGCGGTGGGGTTATGGCGATGGTCTGGGCGGAAAAGAGCTGCCGTTCTATGAGAACTTCTACGCCGGTGGTTCCAGTACCGTTCGCGGCTTCCAGTCCAATAACATCGGTCCGAAAGCGGCTTACTACGGTCCAAATAACGATAACTGCGGTTCGGGATCGTTGTGTAATTCCGACGATGCTATCGGCGGTAATGCGATGGGCGTAGCAAGCCTTGAACTGATAACGCCAACGCCGTTCCTGAGCGAAAAATACGCTAATTCGGTGCGCACCTCGCTGTTTGTTGATGCGGGCACCGTGTGGGATACCAATTGGGATAACACCGCGGCAACGCGCGCGGCAGGTATTCCTGACTACAGCGATCCGGGCAACATTCGTATGGCTGCCGGTATTGCTTTACAGTGGATGTCGCCATTGGGGCCGTTGGTATTCTCCTACGCCCAACCGTTCAAAAAATACGATGGAGACAAAGCGGAACAGTTCCAGTTTAACATTGGTAAAACCTGGTAATTGTCCCGCGCAATGGAATGTGTTTGCCTTACAGCGAAGCGGCGAAGATCTTCTCCGCTTCGTTAAAGCTACTTTGGGTATGTATCGGATGGTAAGGAGTTTAATGTGAAAAAATGGTTAATTGCAGCGAGTCTGGGTCTGGCAATGGCGGCATCTGCGCAGGCAGCAGATAAAATTGCTATTGTAAACATGGCAAACCTGTTTCAGCAGGTTGCACAGAAAACCGGCGTTTCTAAAACGCTGGAAAATGAATTTAAAGGCCGAGCCAGTGAACTGCAGCGTATGGAGAGCGATCTTCAGGGCAAAATGCAGCAACTGCAGCGTGATGGTTCAACCATGAAAGCCAGCGCGCGTACCAGCATGGAAAAAGATTTGATGGCTAAACGCGAAGCGTTTTCCAGCAAAGCGCAGGCGTTTGAGCAGGATCGCGCGCGTCGTTCTAACGAAGAGCGTGGCAAGCTTGTAACGCGCATTCAGAGCGCTGTGAAGAAAGTAGCGGACGATCAGAGCCTCGATCTGGTTCTGGATGCTAACACCGTGGCGTATAACAGCAGCGATGTGAAAGACATTACCGCTGACGTACTGAAGCAGGTTAAATAATTCATGCATTCCATTCGACTGGCTGATTTGGCGCAGCGGCTAGATGCGGAATTGCACGGTGATGGCGATATCGCCATCACCGGCGTTGCGTCTATGCAATCTGCAGCAGATGGTCAGATTACTTTTATTGTGAACCCCCGCTATCGCGAACTGTTAGCAACATGCAGTGCGGCGGCGGTAGTAATGACTGAAGCAGATCTACCCTGGGCGCACGGTCCGGCGCTGGTAGTAAAAAATCCTTACCTAACCTACGCGCGCCTGGCGCAAATCCTGGATACCACGCCTCAACCTGCGCAAAATATTGCGCCCAGCGCGGTTATCGATGCGCAGGCACGGCTCGGCGCGAATGTTGCTATCGGCGCGAATGCGGTTATCGAATCTGGCGTAGAGTTGGGCGATGGCGTAGTAATTGGTCCCGGCTGTTTTATCGGAAAAAATACGCGCATTGGCGCAGGTACGCGGTTATGGGCCAATGTCAGCATTTATCATGATATCGCGATAGGCGAGCGCTGCCTGATCCAGTCTGGTACCGTCATTGGTGCAGATGGTTTTGGTTATGCGAACGATCGCGGCGTATGGGTAAAAATCCCCCAGTTGGGGCGCGTGCTTATTGGTAATGACGTTGAAATTGGTGCCTGCACGACTATCGATCGCGGTGCGCTGGATGACACCCAAATCGGCAATGGCGTAATTATTGATAACCAATGCCAAATCGCACATAACGTTGTGATTGGCGATGGCACGGCCGTAGCCGGGGGCGTTATCATGGCCGGTAGCCTTAAAATCGGTCGTTATTGCATGATTGGTGGCGCCAGCGTCATTAACGGGCATATGGAAATATGCGATAAAGTGACCGTCACCGGTATGGGAATGGTTATGCGCCCGATTACAGAACCTGGCGTTTACTCCTCCGGTATCCCGCTGCAGCCGAACAAAGCCTGGCGTAAAACCGCTGCTCTGGTGATGAATATTGATGATATGAGCAAACGCCTGAAGGCGCTGGAACGTAAAGCCAGTCAGGACTAAGCGCGCTCATTATGCCCGGGCGCAAGCCCATGTTTCGCGGCCTGCCAGCGATCGTCGTATCGCCGCAGGCCGTGTTATTATTGCCTTTATCTATATTTAGACAGGAAGCGTATTTTGACTACTGACACTCATACACTGCACATTGACGAGATTCTGGAGCTTTTACCGCACCGTTTCCCGTTTCTGCTGGTTGACCGCGTGCTGGATTTTGAAGAAGGGCGTTTTTTGCGCGCGGTAAAGAATGTTTCAGTAAACGAACCGTTCTTCCAGGGACATTTCCCTGGTAAGCCTATTTTTCCGGGCGTATTAATTCTCGAGGCGATGGCTCAGGCTACCGGCATTCTGGCGTTTAAAAGCGTCGGTAAACTGGAACCGGGCGAGCTGTATTATTTTGCTGGCATCGATGAGGCTCGCTTTAAGCGTCCGGTTGTGCCGGGCGATCAGATGATTATGGAAGTCACCTTTGAAAAGACCCGCCGCGGTGTGACGCGCTTTAAAGGCGTTGCAACGGTTGACGGTAAGATTGTCTGTGAAGCGACGATGATGTGTGCCCGTAATCGGGAGGCCTAATACGTGATTGATAAATCCGCCTTTATCCACCCTACTGCGATCGTTGAAGAGGGCGCAGTCATTGGCGCCCGCGTCCATATCGGGCCATTTTGCCTTGTGGGGCCTAACGTTGAAATTGGCGAAGGCACTGAACTGAAATCCCACGTTGTAGTTAATGGTCATACGAAAATAGGCTGTGAGAATCAGATCTATCAGTTTGCCTCAATTGGCGAAGCTAACCAGGATCTGAAATATGCAGGCGAACCGACCCGCGTTGAAATTGGCGATCGTAATCGCATACGCGAAAGCGTCACCGTGCATCGAGGGACAACGCAGGGCGGCGGATTAACCCGCATCGGGAGCGACAACTTATTCATGGTCAATGTGCATATCGCACATGATTGCACGGTAGGCGATCGCTGCATTCTAGCAAATAACGCGACCCTCGCGGGCCATGTATCCGTTGACGACTTTGCTATCATTGGCGGTATGACGGCGGTTCATCAGTTCTGCATCATTGGCGCTCACGTTATGGTAGGCGGCTGTTCCGGCGTGGCTCAGGATGTGCCGCCTTATATCATCGCTCAGGGAAATCACGCCGGGCCGTTTGGCGTCAATCTGGAAGGATTAAAGCGTCGAGGATTCAGTAAAGAAGCGATGCATGCGATCCGCAATGTCTACAAGCTGCTCTACCGTAGCGGTAAGACGCTGGATGAAGTGCGCCCGGAAATCGAAACTCTGGCGCAGCAGCACGCAGAGCTGAAACGTTTTACGGAATTTTTTGCCCGCTCTAAGCGCGGTATGATTCGCTGAATGTCCACGTCACGCCCATTAACCATCGCACTGGTGGCTGGTGAAACCTCCGGTGACATTTTAGGCGCGGGTTTAATTCGCGCATTAAAGGCCCAGGTGCCTGACGCACGCTTTGTCGGCGTGGCTGGCCCACGCATGCAGGCGGAAGGTTGTGAAAGCTGGTATGACATGGAAGAGCTGGCGGTGATGGGCATCGTTGAAGTTCTTGGACGCCTGCGCCGCTTGCTTCATATTCGCGCGGACCTTACCCGGCGTTTTACCGCACTGCGACCTGATGTCTTTGTTGGCATTGATGCACCGGATTTTAATCTGACGCTTGAAGGCAATTTAAAAAAGCGCGGGATTAAAACCATTCATTATGTCAGCCCCTCCGTATGGGCGTGGCGACAGAAACGGGTTTTCAAAATAGGTAAAGCCACTGACTTAGTGCTGGCTTTTCTGCCGTTTGAAAAAGCGTTTTACGATAAATATCACGTGCCTTGCCGCTTTATCGGCCACACGATGGCTGATGCTATGCCGCTGGATCCGGATAAGCTGGCCGCGAGGGAAGCGCTGGCAATAGCCCCTCACGCGCGTTGCCTGGCGCTATTGCCGGGGAGCAGGGGCGCAGAGGTTGAAATGCTGAGCGCCGACTTTCTGCATACGGCGCAGCTATTGCGGGTGGAACGTCCGGATCTGGAAATCGTCGTGCCGCTGGTTAACGAGAAGCGGCGCGAGCAATTTGAACAAATCAAAGCCGAAGTCGCGCCAGAGTTAAATATACATCTGCTGGACGGCAGGGCGCGCGAGGCGATGATCGCCAGCGATGCCGCGCTATTGGCCTCCGGAACCGCGGCGCTGGAATGCATGCTGGCTAAATGCCCGATGGTGGTCGGCTATCGTATGAAACCCGTGACTTTCTGGCTGGCAAAGCGTCTGGTAAAAACCGAATACGTATCATTACCTAATTTGCTGTCAGGTAAAGCGCTGGTGAAAGAGTTACTGCAGGATGAGTGCCAGCCGGCGCTATTGGCTGCCGCGCTGGCAGCGCTCCTTGATGGCGGTGAAACCAGCCGCCAGATGCACGACACTTTTCGTCAGTTACACCAGAAAATTCGCTGTAACGCCGATGAACAGGCGGCACAGGCCGTGCTGGAGCTTGCAAAATGATGGATACTACTTTTCTTTATCCCCATACACACTTAGTCGCCGGCGTTGATGAAGTTGGGCGCGGCCCTCTGGTTGGTGCGGTAGTCACCGCGGCGGTGATTCTCAATCCTGAACGCCCAATTCCCGGGCTTGCCGATTCGAAAGCGATTAGCGAAAAACGGCGTCTGGCGCTGTACCCCTTGATTTGCGAGCAGGCACTGGCCTGGAGCGTTGGTCGCGCCGAGCCGGAGGAAATAGACCGGCTGAATATTTTGCACGCCACGATGCTGGCGATGCAGCGAGCCGTCGCTGCGCTGCCCGTTATTCCCGAGTATGTTCTGATAGACGGAAATCGTTGCCCCAGCCTGCCGATGCCGAGTATGGCGGTAGTCAAAGGCGACAGCCGGGTGGCAGAAATTAGCGCCGCGTCAATCATCGCGAAAGTTACCCGTGATAGAGAAATGGCCGAGCTGGACCGCGTTTATCCTGAATACGGATTTGCGCAGCATAAAGGCTACCCAACGGCTTTCCACCTTGAGAAACTGGCGCAACATGGCGCGACCGAGCACCATCGCCGAAGCTTTGCTCCCGTCAAGCGGGCGCTGGGTCTTGTTTCCTGATTCTTGCTGGGAGAACTATGGCTGAACCTCGTTTTATTCATCTGCGCATTCATAGCGATTATTCGATGATCGACGGGCTGGCGAAGGTCGGCCCTTTAGTGAAAAAAGCGGCCTCGCTTGAAATGCCTGCTATAGCCATTACCGATTTTACTAATTTGTGTGGCCTGGTGAAGTTTTATGGCGGCGCCCATGGGGTAGGTATAAAGCCTATTGTTGGCGCCGATTTTCACGTAGCTAACGCGCTCTTGGGCGACGAGTTTAATCAGCTGACGGTGCTAGCGGCCAATAATACCGGCTATCAAAATCTCACTTTACTGATATCTCGCGCCTATCAGCGCGGCTACGGCGCGGCGGGGCCCTGGATTGATAAAGAATGGCTGGCTGAACTGAATGAGGGATTAATTTTACTCTCCGGCGCGCGCATGGGCGATGTGGGAAAAAGCCTGCTGCGCGGTAACGCGGCGCTGGCGGAACAGTGCCTCGCTTTCTATCAGGAATATTTTCCGGAACGCTACTATTTGGAGCTGACTCGTACCGGGCGCCCGGACGAAGAGCGCTATTTACACGCGGCGGTTGAACTCGCGGAAAAAAGCGGTATTCCGGTTGTGGCGTCCAACGATGTGCGCTTCATCAATAGCGATGATTTCGACGCGCACGAAATTCGCGTTGCTATCCACGAAGGCTTTACCCTGGACGACCCCAAGCGGCCGCGCAACTATTCACCGCAGCAGTATATGCGCAGCGAAGAAGAGATGTGCGAGCTGTTTGCTGACATTCCTGAAGCGCTGGAAAACAGCGTTGAAATCGCCAAACGCTGCAATGTGACCGTCCGCCTCGGCGAATATTTTCTGCCGCAGTTCCCCACCGGAGAAATGTCGACAGAAGATTTTCTGGTGAAGAAATCGCAGGAAGGGCTGGAAGAGCGGCTGGCATTTCTTTATCCGGACCCGGATGAGCGGCAAAAGCAGCGTCCCCCGTACGATGAACGCCTGGATATCGAACTTCAGGTAATTAACCAGATGGGATTTCCCGGCTACTTCCTCATCGTAATGGAATTTATCCAGTGGTCGAAGGATAACGGTGTGCCGGTTGGACCAGGGCGCGGTTCCGGCGCTGGCTCGTTAGTGGCGTATGCGTTAAAAATCACGGACCTCGATCCGCTGGAATTTGATTTACTGTTTGAACGATTCCTTAACCCTGAACGCGTGTCGATGCCAGACTTTGACGTTGACTTCTGTATGGAGAAACGCGATCGGGTTATTGAGCACGTTGCGGATATGTATGGGCGCGACGCGGTCTCGCAAATTATTACCTTCGGTACCATGGCGGCGAAGGCGGTAATCCGCGACGTCGGGCGCGTATTAGGGCACCCCTACGGCTTTGTAGACAGGATCTCTAAGCTGGTGCCGCCTGACCCCGGAATGACGCTGGCGAAAGCGTTTGAGGCAGAGCCACAGCTACCGGAAATCTACGACGCAGACGAAGAAGTAAAAGCGCTGATCGATATGGCGCGCAAGCTGGAAGGGGTCACGCGTAACGCAGGGAAACACGCGGGCGGCGTGGTAATTGCGCCGACCAAAATAACGGACTTTGCGCCCCTCTATTGCGATGAAGCCGGCCAGCATCCGGTAACCCAGTTTGATAAAAATGATGTGGAATATGCCGGGCTGGTCAAGTTCGACTTCCTGGGCTTGCGCACGCTTACCATCATCAACTGGGCGCTGGAAATGATTAATGCGCGCCGGGAAAAGCAAGGTGAGCCGCCGCTGGATATCGCCGCGATCCCGCTGGATGACAAAAAAAGTTTCGATATGCTGCAGCGTTCGGAAACGACCGCCGTTTTCCAGCTTGAATCTCGCGGTATGAAAGATTTGATCAAGCGCCTGCAGCCTGACTGCTTCGAAGACATGATAGCCCTGGTAGCGCTGTTCCGTCCTGGCCCGCTGCAGTCGGGAATGGTGGATAACTTTATCGACCGTAAACACGGTCGTGAGGAGATATCCTATCCGGACGTTCAGTGGCAGCATGAAAGCCTGAAGCCCGTACTGGAGCCAACTTACGGCATCATTTTGTATCAGGAACAGGTGATGCAGATTGCCCAGGTGCTTTCTGGCTATACTCTCGGCGGCGCGGATATGCTGCGCCGTGCGATGGGTAAGAAAAAGCCGGAGGAGATGGCCAAGCAGCGCTCCGTATTTGAAGAAGGGGCGCGTAAAAACGGCATTGACGGCGAACTGGCGATAAAAATCTTTGATCTGGTAGAGAAATTTGCTGGCTACGGATTTAACAAATCGCACTCCGCCGCGTATGCGCTGGTCTCGTATCAGACCCTGTGGCTAAAAGCACATTATCCCGCTGAATTTATGGCAGCCGTTATGACTGCCGATATGGATAACACCGAGAAAGTGGTGGGGCTGGTAGATGAATGCTGGCGTATGGGGTTGAAAATTCTACCGCCGGATATTAACTCAGGGCTGTATCATTTTCACGTTAACGATGAAGGTGAAATAGTTTACGGGATTGGCGCTATTAAAGGCGTGGGTGAAGGGCCGATTGAAGCAATCCTTGAGGCGCGTAACGAAGGCGGTTACTTCCGCGAGCTGTTTGATTTATGTGCGCGTACTGATACCAAAAAAATCAACAAACGCGTGATGGAAAAGCTTGTAATGTCCGGTGCCTTCGATCGCCTGGGCCCGCATCGTGCGGCATTGATGAACTCGCTGCCTGCGGCGCTGAAGGCGGCGGATCAACACGCTAAAGCCGAGGCTATCGGGCAGGCAGATATGTTTGGCGTGCTGGCTGAAGAGCCGGAAGAGGTTGAGCGCTCTTATGCGAATTGCCAGCGCTGGCCGGAGCAAATTGTTCTGGACGGGGAACGTGAAACGCTGGGTCTGTATCTTACCGGTCATCCGATCAACCAATATTTAAAAGAGATCGAGCGCTATGTCGGCGGGGTGCGGCTAAAAGATATGCACCCAACCGATCGCGGAAAGGTGACTACCGCCGCAGGATTAGTGCTTGGTGCGCGTATTATGGTGACTAAGCGCGGCAATCGTATTGGCATTTGTACTCTGGATGACCGCTCCGGGCGACTGGAAGTGATGCTATTTACCGATGCGCTGGAAAAATATCAGCATTTGCTGGAAAAAGACCGAATTTTAATTGTGAGCGGACAGGTCAGCTTTGATGACTTCAGCGGCGGCCTTAAAATGACCGCCCGTGAAGTCATGGATATTGACGAGGCGCGTGAAAAATATGCGCGCGGGCTTGCTATCTCGCTGACAGACAGGCAAATTGATGACCAACTTTTAAACCGTCTCCGACAATCTCTGGAGCCGTACCGTTCGGGGACAATTCCAGTGCACCTCTATTATCAGAGGGCTGATGCACGCGCCCGTCTGCGTTTTGGGGCAGCCTGGCGCGTGTCGCCAAACGACCGTTTACTCAACGATCTGCGTGGCTTGGTGGGTGCAGAACAGGTGGATTTAGAGTTTGACTAACGTCTGAGGCATTCTAAGCGCCGGTTGCCGGTGTAATGGACGCCTAAGATTTAGCCTTTCATCCGCCAGGTTTGGCGGGTGAAGGCGATACCGTTTGCCAGGTTCGCTGCAGGTGGAACTGGAGTTTGATTAATACAGGAATACTATGAGTCTGAATTTCCTTGATTTTGAACAGCCGATTGCAGAGCTGGAAGCGAAAATCGATTCCCTGACCGCGGTGAGCCGTCAGGATGAAGCGCTGGATATTAATATAGATGAAGAAGTTTACCGCCTGCGCGAAAAGAGCGTAGAACTGACGCGGAAAATTTTTGCTGATTTAGGGGCGTGGCAAATCGCGCAGTTAGCGCGCCATCCGCTGCGGCCATATACGCTGGATTATGTCCGTATGGCGTTCGATGATTTCGATGAGCTGGCAGGCGATCGCGCCTACGCGGATGATAAAGCAATTGTGGGCGGCATCGCTCGCCTGAGCGGGCGCCCGGTAATGGTCATTGGCCATCAAAAAGGCCGTGAGACAAAAGAAAAAATTCGCCGTAATTTTGGTATGCCAGCCCCAGAAGGCTATCGTAAAGCTTTACGGTTAATGGAAATGGCCGAACGCTTTAAGATGCCTATCATCACGTTTATCGACACCCCAGGCGCTTATCCCGGCGTTGGCGCCGAGGAGCGCGGGCAATCAGAGGCGATTGCCCGTAACCTGCGTGAAATGTCGGGGCTAAAAGTGCCGCTAATTTGCACGGTGATCGGTGAAGGCGGCTCCGGCGGCGCGCTGGCTATTGGCGTCGGCGATAAAGTCAATATGCTGCAGTACAGCACTTATTCGGTGATTTCTCCGGAAGGATGCGCATCTATTCTGTGGAAAAGCGCGGATAAAGCGCCGCTGGCAGCAGAGGCGATGGGCATTATTGCGCCACGTCTGAAAGAATTGAAGCTTATTGATTCCGTTATCCCGGAACCGCTTGGCGGCGCTCATCGTAATCCGGAAGCAATGGCGGAAGCGCTTAAGGCACAGCTACTGGCGGATTTAGAAGATCTTGATACGCTGGGAACTGAAGATTTACTTAACCGCCGCTACCAGCGTTTAATGAGCTACGGCTACGCCTGATTAAAAATAGACTATGCAGCCGGCTCCTTTTGGGCCGGTTTTTTTATTGCTAACTGAAATTCACCTCCTGCGGGCGCGGTCATCAGCGGGTTTTGGCTCAGCTTTATTATCGCGCGGGGTTTTAATACTTCCAGGAGTGGCGGTAAGGGTTTTGATACATCTCTGTGGGGCGAAATCAAAGCTGCCTTGTATGAAGGCGGATATTTATTGCCGATAGTAAATGCTCTCCTGTGGCATCTACAAAGTGGGCTATTAATTTTAATAGAACCCGATGCGGCTTGATTTAAGGCCGTCAGTTTATCCCGCGGGAGTATGCGCAAAGTGCGTTTTACGGGGATTTTCTCTTCTCTATTGTGAATTGCATCGCCCGCAGAATAAACGACTAAAGCCAACCATCGGAGTACTAGCCTGATTTTGGCTTTAAGCCGTCAGGCAAATCCAATGCGTTTTGCCTGACGTCTATTACAGAGACTTCGCCGTAATTAACTGATTTGCTGCCCTTGAAGGAGACGTAATGCTGAATTTAAACCAGGTGCACCACATCGCGATTATTGCGAGCGATTATGCCCGCAGTAAGGCGTTTTATTGCGATATTCTGGGGTTTACGCTACTTAGCGAAGTTTACCGCGAGGCGCGCGACTCCTGGAAAGGGGATTTAGCGCTTAACGGTGCTTATGCCATTGAGCTGTTTTCATTTCCAAAGCCACCGGCGCGCGTGAGTCAGCCGGAAGCCTGCGGTTTACGCCATTTAGCTTTCAGCGTCGACGATGTCGACCTTGCGATGAAGCAGCTACTCTCACTGGGTGTAGCCTGTGAAGCAGTGCGTTTGGATCCACTGACGGGAAAACGATTTACGTTTTTTTGCGATCCGGATGGTTTGCCGCTAGAGCTGTACCAACAGTAAGACTTGCGTTGCCGGAAGTTGCCCGGTAACGTGCCGCTATGTCTGTTAATCTTTCCATACTATGACACCCCCACAGCTGCATCATCGTCTCGGCGCACGCCGGCATTTGCTGGTCGCCTACAGCGGCGGTCTGGATTCTACGGTATTACTGCATCAACTGGTTCAGCTACGTCACTGTTATCCGGATATTACGCTGCGCGCTATGCATATTCATCACGGGCTAAGCCCGCACGCGGATGAATGGGCGGCGCACTGCACGCACCAGTGCCAGCAATGGCAAGTCCCGCTGTGCGTGGAGCGCGTGACGCTTACTTCGAATGGTAAAGGCATCGAATCCCAGGCTCGCGACGCACGCTACGCGGCGCTGGCGCGGGCGTTATTGCCAGGGGAGACCCTGCTAACTGCCCAGCACCAGGACGATCAGTGTGAAACCTTGCTGCTGGCATTAAAACGCGGTAGCGGCCCTGCGGGGCTATCGGCGATGCCGATGAGCACTCCGTTCGCCGGCGGAGAATTATTACGTCCGCTGCTGGATGTTGCTCGCATTAATCTGGAACAGTGGGCCTCCATGCACCAACTTGTCTGGGTTGAAGACGATAGCAATACGGATGTCCGTTTTGAACGCAATTTCCTGCGCCAGCAGATTTTGCCTCAACTGACGGCGCGCTGGCCGCATTTTACCGACGCCGCTGCGCGTAGCGCCGCGCTGTGCGCCGAGCAGGAGTCATTATTGAATGAACTCCTTGCCGATGAACTGGCGCTTGCGACAACGGCGCAAGGATCATTGCGGATAGCGGCATTGAACGATAAAAGCGAGGCCCGGCGCGGGGCGCTGCTTCGGCGCTGGCTCAGTAGTCTGGGCGCGGAAATGCCTTCTCGGGATGCATTGACGCGGATTTGGCACGAAGTTGCCTGCGCGCGACAGGATGCCAGCCCCCGCCTGCAGTTGGGGCATTATGAAATTCGGCGCTGGCGGGGCGCGCTATGGCGTATTCCTTGTATACCTGCGTTCTCATCCCCCCCCATTGTCTGGCATGAACATTCACAGCCATTAACGCTGCCGGGAGGATTGGGGCAGCTTTGCTGGCAGCAGGGCGGTGCGCCGGTGCGTTTCCCGTTATCGCATGAAACCGTTAGTGTCAGGTTTCACGCCGAAGGCAGGCTGCACATCGTTGGGCGAGAGCGAGGGCGAACCTTAAAAAAACTGTGGCAGGAGTTGGGCATTGCCCCCTGGCTACGAGGTGCGGTTCCCCTACTGTTTTATGATGATTGTCTGATTGCCGCGCCCGGGATATTCGTCACCCGGGAGGGAGCAGCGCCAATTGGGCAATGTGGCTATCTCTATTGGCATAAGGGGTTAGAGTTATGATGAAAAAACCTGGGCTGGTGCTAAGTAGCATACTATTGTGCAGTTTTATGGCTATGGCAAAGGGCGATCCTCAGGCCGGTGCAAAGAAAGCCGTGACCTGTGCCGCCTGCCACGGCGATGATGGAAAGTCGACTGCGCCCATTTATCCAACTCTTGCCGGTCAGAGCGAAAATTATCTGGCGCACGCGCTGCATGCCTATAAAAACGGCGAGCGGCACGGCGGGCAGGCAGAAATAATGAGAGCGTACGTAAGTAGCCTGAGCGATGAAGATATTGCGAATCTGGCCGCCTGGTATTCCTCGCAAAAAGAGTAGCGACGATTTGGTCTCGTGGGTGCAGTAAGCGAGCGCGTATGCATACAGCGCGAGCAGGGTAATGCAAGCGTAACCGCCGTGGGGCGATGCGCGCACGTCGTTAAGCGGTGGATTAATAAGTATCAAAGAGTGTCTCAAACCATTATTTTATCAACTATTTAAGCGCTGGCTTATGGAGCGGGGCTTTTTCTTTTCTTGACTCGGGGATAGCGCCTACAGCGCGAGGCGCCTTTTGTCAGGCGCTTAATCAGGTAATTTAGCAACAATAGTAAAGCCGCCTTCGCAGGGAAGGCGGCTTTACTGCGTGAGGGAGGTATTACTCGCTGACGATCATCTCGCCAAGCTGAGGATTACTGTATTTGCTGATAGTATCGAGCCGCAGTTCGCGCACGGTTCCTGCGTTATCGACCAGAAGATATTCCACGTTTTTTCGCGTTACCAGAGCATCGGCTTTGGCCTGTAGCGTTTCGCCGTTTTTAAGTTCCAGCGTTAACAGCATATGTTGCTGGCAGGCGAGTTCCAGATTGTCATAATCATCGCAATTGATGGGGTGGTAGACATCATTCGTTGACATAATCGCTCACCAGTAAGTTAGCGGCAGCGTAAGCTGCCTGTTCCCTGATTGACTCTGAAAGCGCATCGTTGCCAGCGACTCATTCAGAACCGTTAATACGCAACCCAGAGCATCGGGGATATATCCGAGCTCGCCGCTGGCTACCCCGGCGTAGCGGCGGCGTATTAATTCACAATATTGCTCCATAGGCCCTCCTGTCAGCGTCCCGAATTGGGATTGTGCATAAGGTGCTTGTTAAGCCTACGAAGTTCGCTTCGGTTTAGCAAGATGGTGCCGCTTTTCCGTAGCCGCTGACATGATTATTTACGCAGAAACCAGGCGCGGATTGACGGGCGCGGTGCATTTTTAAAAGGTACATGTCAACAACGGGTAAAAAGTGATCCACTTACCGTCACCACCAACGGTCT